>NZ_JBXWMG010000003.1:0-337373 GCF_059609705.1 Ruegeria sp. YTSC192 | reverse complement strand
GTGGCCCGTTCGTCTATCGGTTAGGACGCCAGGTTTTCAACCTGGAAAGAGGGGTTCGATTCCCCTACGGGCTACCACTTCACTGGCACTCAAAATCTGGCATAAAATCTGAAGTACTGGGTATGGTTTGAAGCTTCTTCATCTTTGATGCTTCTTTCTTTTGACTTCTGTCGGCGCCTTTTCAGTAGTTATTGCCACTGGTCTATTCGCGCAAAACACTCGGGCAACCCTTTGTTCCTGCACCCTTAGCCTCCGCGAGCGTGTCGTGCCTGTCGACCACCACGATCACAATCAGATCGTCAAACCAGAGGCCATGGTCACCCGGCACAGGCGCCGGGTGCTACCACCCGCGACGGCCGAACAGGGAATGCAGACGGTTCTGGCTGACAAACGGGTCGATCGCCTGCGAGCGTTCCAGCCCCGATACAACGCGGCCAACCAGTATCCAGCTGATCACGGCGAAGATGATGCCTCCGAAAGCCTGCCCCAAAAGAACTCCGGACGCCCCGGCCAGCGTTGACCCGATCGAGGCAAAGACCCAGGTGCCCACGGTGTGGCGGCCCCAGTTGATCCATGTGGAATAGACCGGATGGCCCAGGTTGTTGAAGCTGGCATTGGCGACGAAGATGACCCCGTTGAAGAACGACGCTAGCGCCAGTGGTCCGCAGAACAGGTAAATCAGCACGCGCGTCTCGCCCTCGGCGGCGAACAGATCCGCGATTGGTGCGCGCAGCATAAACAGGACCGCCGCCATCCCAAGAACGTAGATCGCGGTGAATTTGATACCTGACAGAAAGGCCTCGCGCACGCGGGTGAACTGCTCGGCCCCGAAGTTCTGACCGATGATGGGGCCGATTGCGCCCGATAGCGCAAAGATGACCGAGAACGCCACGGGTAAAAGCCGCCCGATTACCGCCATTCCGGCCACAGCATCCGTTCCATACTCGGCGATTTCACGCACGACGATGGCATTGCCGATCGGTGTCGCCACATTGGTCAGCACCGCCGGGATCGCGATGGCGCGGACCGGTTTCAGATCGGTTGCGACCTGTCGCAGCGATGGGCGGGCGAAGCCTTGATGAACGCGCAGGGCAGGCCAAAGCGCAGCGGCCAGCATGCAGATCCGCGCCAGCACCGATGCAATCGCCGCGCCGTCCAGCCCCAAACCAACCGCGAAGATCAGGATCGGGTCGAGAACCGCATTCACCACACCGCCATAGATGGTGGCCATCATGGATCGCCTTGCATCCCCATGCGCCCGCAGAACCGCCATGGCCACCATGGCAATCGCCATCACCCACATGGTCGGCAAAATGATCGAGACATAGCGTGCTGCAAGTTTCAGCACATCGCCCTCGGCCCCCAATAGAGACAACAGTGCGCTTAGGTTCCAAAGCACCAACACCGGCGTTATCAGCCCGACGCAAAGACCCAGCGTTGCCACGCTGGAGGCATATGTCCGCGCTTCCTCCGGCCGCCCTGCCCCCAAGGCCCGTGCCGTTAGCGCTCCGGCCGAGATTGACAGGCCGATATTGATCGCATTGGTGAAAAACAGCAGCGTTCCCGCATATCCCACTGCGGCGGCCAACGCGTCATTCCCAAGCATCGAGATGAACACCATGTCGACGAAATCGACCGCAAAGATCGCCATCAGGCCAATGCTTGTCGTCAAAGACATGCGCGTGACATGTCGCATCAGGCTTCCACTCAGGAAAACGGCTTCGCCTTGGGATTGATTGGCCATGTCTTACCTGCTCTGCGACGGCGCTTGGGTTCCGTCACCTTCTCAGATGGCAGCGCAGCGTCAACTGTTTCGTTTGGCCCAAAAGGCAGGCAGTTTCTGCAAAATCACCACCGAAACGGGTTTTGCGAACTTTGAACCGAAGCCGTGCTTGACAGAATCCACCCATCTCGTTCTGATACCAGCGTGAGCCAAAACACTGAATCAAACCAATGCATTGCCCGGATCGCGCGCTGCTGTCAGCATCGCTCTTGGCATAGTTGCGTTCGGTCTGATGACCCCAAACGCCTGAAAGTCTGCCTCTCGTGACCGGACCCATGATGACTTATGTGCGGTTCATCGACCGCGCCAACCGGATGCTGGGTCGCGTGATCATGTATGGCATCTTCGTAATGATGGCGATCCTGCTGTATTCCTCGGTTTCCAAGACGTTCTTCGTGCCATCGCTTTGGACGCTGGAAATGGCCCAATTCGCGATGGTGGCCTATTACATGCTGGGCGGGCCTTACGCGATGCAGATGGGCGCGAATGTTAGGATGGATCTGCTCTATGGCGAGTGGACGGATCGTAAGAAAAGCCAGATCGACGCGCTTACCGTGTTGTTTCTGATCACCTACCTCGGCTTTCTGCTGTGGGGTGGCTGGGACAGCTTGATGTATTCGTTCCAATATGGCGGGGAACGCTCCTCCTCGGTTTGGCGGCCCTACATCTGGCCGATCAAGACCATCATGGTCATCGGCATTTTTCTGATGCTGCTTCAGGCGATATCCGAACTGTTCAAGGACATCCTGCGCCTGAAAGGCTTTGACATGGGCAAAAAGGATGATGAGCCCGTCCACATGGCCCCGGAAGACCTTGAAGGAGGGCATCGCGGGTGAGCTACGAACTGATTGCCGCGCTCATGTTCTCGACCATGATGCTGATGTTGCTGACGGGCCAGCGGGTCTTTGGCGCGATTGGCTTTGTCGCAGTGATCGCCGCCTTTTTCCTGTGGGGTGACCGCGGAGGATACGATCTTGGCTTTGCGGCGGCGATCAAGGTGATGCGCTGGTATCCCCTTCTGACCCTGCCGATGTTCATTTTCATGGGTTACATCCTGTCCGAATCCCGGATTGCCGATGACCTCTATCGGATGTTCCACGTCTGGATGGGTGGGCTGTCCGGCGGGCTGGCCATCGGGACCATCGGCCTGATGGTTCTGATCTCGGCAATGAACGGCTTGTCTGTGGCTGGTATGGCGATCGGAGCCACCATCGCCCTACCCGAGCTGCTACGCCGCAACTATGACAAGCTGATGGTCACCGGCGTGATACAGGCCGGATCGTCTTTGGGCATTCTGGTGCCACCCTCGGTCGTGCTGGTCCTCTATGCCATGATCGCGCGTCAACCCGTCGGGCAACTCTGGCTGGCCGGCGTGATCCCCGGCTTGATGATGGCCACGATGTTCATCATCTACATCGCCATCCGCTGTCGCATAAATCCTGCACTCGGCCCGGTGATGAGCGCGGAGGAACGCGCAGAGGTCACATGGGGCGAAAAGATGCGTCTGCTGGGCGCTGGCCTGCTGCCTCTGGGCATCTTCGCGGTGATGATGGTGCCCTTTGTCAATGGCTGGACGTCCCTGGTGGAAAGTTCGGCCCTTGGTGCCATTGCGGCCTTTCTGGCGGCCGTTCTGAAGCGGCGCATGACATGGCAGGTCTTTGAAACCTCGATCAAGCAGACGCTGGGCATCACCTGCATGTTCATGTGGATCATCCTCGCCGCCCTCGCATTCGGGGCTGTCTTCGACGGTCTAGGCGCGGTCAAAGCAATTGAGAATTTGTTTACCGTTCAACTCGGCCTGAACCCGTGGATCATCCTGATCCTGATGCAGTTGAGCTTTCTGCTCATGGGAACATTCCTTGATGACACGGCCATGCTGGTCATCGTCGCGCCCCTTTACGTGCCGCTGGTCGGCGCGCTTGGGTTTGACCTGATCTGGTACGGTGTGCTCTACACGATCACCTGCCAGATCGCTTATATGACACCGCCTTTCGGGTATAACCTGTTCCTGATGCGGGCCATGGCCCCGCCTGAGGTAACGATCAAAGACATTTACCGCTCAATCATCCCGTTTGTCTGCGTGATGGCTGTGGCACTGGGATTGGTGATGGCCTTCCCCGACATTGCATTGTGGCTTCCGGGCATCGTCTACGGAAACTGAGCATAAGAAAAAGAGAAGCCGGGAAAACCGGTTCGATTGTAACAAAAAGCACAGGAGAGGAAGACAATGACAACAACAAGACGCAGATTTTTACGCACTGCAGCTTTGGCCGCGCCTGCGACACTGGCAGCGCCGGCAATCGTCAAAGCGCAGGCCCCGATCAAATGGCGCTTTCAGACCTACGCAGGGGGTGCGCTGGGTGAACATGTGACCAAACCGGCCATCGATTACATCAACGCCAACGCCAATGGCGAGCTTGAGATCGAGCTGTTCTATGCCGATCAGATCGTCCCCACCGGAGAGCTGTTCCAGGCGCTTCAGCGCGGCACCATCGACGGGGTGCATTCGGACGATGACTCGATGGCGTCGCCCACGCCGCTGCGCGTGTTCGGAGGATATTTCCCCTTTGCAACCAAGCACATCCTCGACGTTCCTGTCCTGTTCAACCAGTACGGTCTGGCTGATATCTGGCGGGACGAATATGCCAAAGTCGGTGTGCAATGGCTGTCTGCCGCTGGTCAGGACCCGTGCAACTTCAACACCAAGAAAGAGATCACCTCGGTCGCTGATCTGGATGGGTTGAAGCTCTATACCTTCCCGACCGCTGGTCGCTTCCTTGCCAAGTTCGGCGTGGTTCCGGTGAACATCCCTTATGAAGACGCCGAAGTGGCCGTTCAGACGGGTGAGCTGGATGGCATGGCATGGTCCGGCATTACCGAGGACTACACGGTCGGTTGGGCTGATGTGACCGACTACTTCCTGACCAACAACATCTCGGGCGCATGGATCGGATCGTGGTTCGCCAACCAAGAGCGTTGGAACGAGCTGCCGGATCACCTGAAATCCGTCGTGATGGCCGGGATCGAAGCCGGGCACACTTATCGGAACCAGTGGTACTGGGGTGGCGAAGCGGCGTTGCGGGCCAATGGTGACAAGCTGGAGCTGCGCTCAGTTCCGCCCAGCGAATGGGCCGAGGTGGAGAACGCGGCCAAGGAGTTCTGGGACGAGATTGCTCAGGAAGGCGAAGTCCACCAGAAGATCATCGGCATCTTCCAAGAGTATAACAGTGTCATCAATCAGGCTGGCGTGCCCTACAACTTCGAATAAACAAACGGGCGACCCCGCGCAAAGGGGTCGCCTTGCCAATTTGTCATCCACAGAAACCAACCGACATGCTAGAGGTCCTGAGACACCGAATGTTCAGGGCAAGGGCAGAGCATGAAACTGGAATTCCATCACATCAACTTCGTCGCCGATGATGTTGATCGCATGCACGATTTCTACACCAACGTGCTAGGGCTGGATGACATCCCGCAGGACAATTTCCCACGGACCGAGGCCGGCAAGGACAGCGGTTATGACGGCAAGATCCGCTTTGCAACCGAGGGCCACATGCAGATGCATCTGGCCGAACGCGCCTTTGACGTCGCCTTCAAAAACGGTCAGGTCATCAACCCGGTGGAACGCGGCCATATCGCCTTTCGTACCGATGACCTTCCTGCGTTCTTAAAACTACTGGACGAACGCGGCATCCCCTATTCCGACTACGGCACCACCTTCGCGAAAGAATGGCATCAGGTC
The DNA here is from genome assembly GCF_059609705.1 of Ruegeria sp. YTSC192. NCBI lineage: Bacteria > Pseudomonadati > Pseudomonadota > Alphaproteobacteria > Rhodobacterales > Roseobacteraceae > Ruegeria > Ruegeria sp. YTSC192. The sequence goes on along the minus strand of NZ_JBXWMG010000003.1, from coordinate 331,848 downwards.
TTCTTTCAAGACCCCGAGGGCAACGTGATCGAGGTTCATCAACAGGTCGCTCAGAGTGACTAACCAAAAAAAGGCCCGCGCATTCGGGTCGTGCAGCGGGCCTTTGATAGAATTGCGGCGCGAGCCGCCCAAACCTGACTGATTAGACGAACCGGTTGACGTAGTTTTCCAGAATTTCCTGCCGACCGGATCGAGGCTGAGGGTTGATTTCCTCGGCCAGTACACGGGCCGTGATCTCATCCAGACCAGAGGACAGCATGGATTGCGCGGCTTCTGTCGACCAGCCCGCGTATCTCTCCTCCAGCGCGGCCTCCAGCCCGCCATCTTCGATCATGGCGGCGGCCGCTTTCAAACCGCGCGCGCAGATATCCATACCACCCACATGCGCGGCGATCAGATCCTCGGCGTCGATCGACTGACGCCGAATTTTCGCGTCGAAATTGGTACCGCCCGTGGTGAAGCCTCCGGCCTTCAGGATGTGATAGTAGGCCAAGGCGACCTCGGGCGTGTTGTTGGGGAACTGGTCCGTATCCCAACCCGACTGATAGTCGTTGCGGTTCATGTCGATGGAACCCAGCATGCCTTCAGCCGTCGCAGTCGCGATCTCATGCTCAAAGCTGTGACCGGCCAGAATGGCGTGCCCCTGTTCGAGGTTCAGTTTGACCTCATCTTCAAGGCCGTACTTGCGAAGGAAGCCGATGCAAGTGGCGGCGTCGTAATCATACTGATGCTTGGACGGCTCCTGTGGCTTGGGTTCGACCAGAATGGCGCCCTTGAAGCCGATCTTGTGCTTGTACTCGACCACCATGTTCAGGAACCGGCCCATGTGATCAAGCTCAGCCCCCATATCGGTGTTGAGGAGCGTCTCATAGCCTTCACGCCCGCCCCACAGCACGTAGTTCTCACCACCCAGCTTGTGGGTCGCATCGATGCAGGATTTCACCGTGGCAGCGGCAAAGGCAAACACGTCCGGATCAGGGTTCGTGCTGGCCCCACCCATCCAGCGGCGATGGCTGAACATATTGGCGGTTCCCCAAAGCAGCTTGGTGCCCGAGACCTGCATCTTCTCACCGATATAGTCGGTGATCTCTTCCAGAGTTCGCAGGTTATCCGCATAGTTGCCCTGTTCGGGTCTGATATCCGCATCATGCCAGCAGAAATAGGGCTGGCCAAGAATGTCGAACATCTCGAACGCGATGTCGGCTTTCAACTTGGCCCGGCCCATATCATCCTGCGGATGCCAGGGGCGTTCGAGCGTCGGGCCACCAAACGGGTCGCCCCCTTCCCATGCGAATGAGTGCCACCACGCGACGGCGAAACGCAGGTGATCCTCCATGCGTTTGCCCATGACGACCTCGTCCGGATTGTAGTGACAAAAGGCGAGCGGGTTCTTGCTGTCTTCGCCCTCGTACCGGATCTTTTCGATCTCTTGAAAGAAACCACGCGCCATTGTCTTCCCTCACTCAGCCTTTTCGCCAGGCTTTTTGCCCAGAATGATCATCGACAGCAGGTCATCATCGGTGACATCGGGGATGTCGACGGTTCCGACCAATTGACCGTTCTTCATGACCGAGGCCCGATCGCACAGCTCCATTACAGCATGCACATCATGGTCGATCAGGAAAATCCCGATCCCCTGCGCCTTGAGCTTCTGGATCAGTTCCGCAACCATCTGGGTCTCATGCGGGCCCAACGCGGCTGTGGGTTCATCCATGATCAGGATACGCGCGTTGAAATAAACCGCCCGGGCAATCGCAACCGACTGGCGCTGACCGCCGGACAGGGCCGAGACCGGATCATTGAACTTTTGAAAGTTCGGGTTCAGCTGCCCCATGATCTTGCGGCACTCGGCCTCCATCGCGGCGTCGTTGACCAAACCCATGGGTGTCACCATCTCGCGCCCCAGAAACAGGTTTGAGCTGGCATCGAGGTTATCGGCCAAAGCGAGCGTCTGATAGATCGTCTCGATATTGTTGGCCCGCGCGTCCCGAGGGTTGTTGATCTCGACCTTTTCACCGTCGATCCGGATCTCACCGCTGTCCATCTGGTAGGCGCCGGACAGCACCTTGATCAGCGTCGACTTTCCTGCCCCGTTGTGGCCCAGCAGGCCCACAACTTCGCCGGGGTAGAGGTCGACCGACACGTGATCTACCGCCTTGATACCCCCGAAGGAAATCGAGATGTCGTTCATTTCGACCAGAGGCGGCTGGCCTGAGCCGCGACCCGAGTTAGTGTTCTGCGTTTCTTCAGCTTGCATCATTTCGCCCCCAAACGTTTGCGATAGACGATGTCGATATAGACAGCCAGGACGAGGACAGCGCCGACGACGATGTTCTGGAACGGTGCATCCACACCGACCATGGCCATGCCCGATTGTAGTGCCTGCATGATCAGGGCACCCAGGATCGCGCCATAGATCGTCCCCAGACCACCGGACAGGGCTGTTCCACCGATCACGGCCGCCGCGATAACACGAAGCTCATCCAGCGTGCCGATATCGTTCGAGTGGTTGGCCAGACGGGCCGAAGCCACAACGGCAGACAGTGCGCACAGGAAACCCATCAAGGCAAAGATCTTGACGGTCATCATGCGCGTGTTGATGCCGGAAAGCTCCGCCGCGTCGGGATTGCCGCCGGTTGCAAAGATATAGCGTCCGAACCGGGTCTTGCGGGCCACGACGGTCAGTGTGACGGCCACGAGGATCAGGATCAGAACCGAGATCGGGATGCCGTAGCCGACGACCAGACCCTCGGGCATGATCTCGCCGCGCGCTTCGAACATACGCTCGAGCCGGCGGGTCGGGATGGCGTAGCTGTTGACGATGAAGACATAGCCCATGATCGCGATGCCGATGATCCCGGCCAGCGTGGTTTCTGCCCAGACCGGTTTGACCGGGAACCCATGCGCGGCCTTGGATCGGCGCGCGCTCCAGAGCGCCCAGATCGCAGCACCTGTCGCGGCAAGGCCGAACAGAAGGCTCGTCGTGGTGCCAAGCGTTCCGTTTGTGCCGCCAAACATCAGGAACGTGCTGTCCAGCGGTCCGATGGTTTGACCATCGGTCATGTACCAGGCGACGTTTCGCCAAACCAGAAACCCTCCGAGCGTTACGATGAAGGCTGGAATTGTCAGGTATCCGATCATCCAGCCTTGAAAGGCCCCGATAAGGGTGCCAACCGCAAGCCCAACAACCAGCGTGATCGCCCAGGTTGCGGGGTTGTTCAGGCCCATGCCCAGCATATTTGGCAAAAGCTCGGTCTGGGTCATGGCCATCACGGCGGATGTTGTCGCCAGCAAGGCGCCAACAGAAAGGTCGATGTGGCGCATCACGATGATGAACACCATGCCACAGGCCATGATCGCAACCGATACGGTCTGAATGGACAGGTTGAACAGGTTGCGAGGGGTCAGGAACCGCCCATCCGTGAAGATATTGAACCCGATGCAAAGGACGATAAACGCGCCGATCATACCCAATAGCCGCATGTCCAGCTCAAGCTGCTGGAACAGGTTTTGCTTGCTTTTGTGGGGTACCGGCTGAGACGAAGTTTCGGTCATATCCGATCTTTCATGTTCAGCGATTGGGATCCCGGCCCGCCTGTGCAGGCCGGGAATTATGTGTTCTTAGTTACAGGGGGCCGGGCCGTTTTCCACGCCCTGACACAGGTCTTCCAACGGAATCCAGCCTGCATCCACAACAACCGAGAGGTTGTCTTTCGTCACCGGAACCGGTGCAAGGAAGACCGAATTCATCTCGGTACCACCGGGCGACGTCCAGCTGACCGCGCCTTCAACATCCCCGGCAGCAGTACCGCCGCTCAGCGCGACTGCGATCTCACCTGCGGCTTTGCCCAGCTCACGCGCGTCTTTCCAGACAGACACGGTTTGGGTGCCCAGTGCGACACGGTTCAGCGCGGCATGATCACCGTCCTGACCCGAGACCGGGATACCTTCCATGCCCTGCGCCGTCAGCGCAGCAACAACACCACCAGCAGTACCGTCGTTCGAGGCGACCACGGCGTCCACATTGTTTTCGTTCGCCGTCAGGATCTGCTCCATGTTGCGTTGCGCGTTCGCGGGCAGCCAGCCATCGGTATAAGCTTCGCCAACGATCACAACGTCACCGCTGTCGACAGCGGCCTGAATGATCTCTTGCTGACCGCCGCGCAGGAAGTCCGCGTTCGGGTCGGTCGGAGAGCCCTTGATCATGACGTAGTTGCCCTTGGGCATCGCTTCGAACACCGCGCGGGCCTGCATGCGGCCAACTTCGACGTTGTCAAAGGTCAGGTAGAATGCGCGGTCGTCTTCAATCAGGCGGTCATATGCGATAACCGGGATACCCTCGTCCGCGGCGGCCTGAACAGCCGGGCCAATGGCCTGCGAGTCCTGCGCGAGGATGATCAGCGCGTCCACGCCCTGCGCGATCAGGCTTTCAATGTCCGACAGCTGCTTGGCAGAAGACGATTGTGCATCGGCCGAGATATACTCGGCTCCACCCGCCTCAAGCGCGGATTTGATTGCGGCCTCATCAGTCTTCCAACGCTCTTCCTGAAAATTCGACCAGCTGACGCCAACGACTGTCTCAGCGAATGCAGCCGTGCTCATCAGAGCAGCCGCGACTGAAATGCTTAGGAATTTTTTCATGCTTTCCTCCCGTTTGGTGAGTCCCTGCAATTTGATTCGAGGACTTCACCTACATCACTAGCATATTTATTTCAGTCGACAAAATATTTATGCTATCGCTAACACAACTACCTGACTAAAGTGAAAGCCAAGACGAGAATCGCGAGGGCAAGATGCTGAAAAACAAAGCTTCTTCTATCTCTACCGAGCAGAGGAACGTAACACGGCTGCGCGTGCTGGAACAAATCCGCCGCAAGGGGGCGATCTCGCGTATAGATATTGCAGGGGCCTTGCAGACCAGCCCGGCCACGGTCACAACCGCAACGGCTGACCTTCTTTCCGCCGGCCTGATCATCGAAACCGAAGGCGAACCTCAGTCAAAATCTGCGCGACGAGGCAGGCCGCGCGTTCTACTGAAACTGAATGGTGGGTCGTTGCTGATTGCGGGCTTCAAGGTGGCACGTCAGTACATTTCGGTTCTGATTGCGGATTTCGAAGGGACCGAGATTGCGTCGATCAAATACCCGCTGGTCGACGCGCGCATGTCGCCGCACACCTTCGCCAATACCATTCGCAAGGCCTTGGAAAGCGCCTGCGCTTCTGCATCTGTGCCACTTGCAGATATCATGGGCGTCTCTGTCGGTATTGCCGGTCTTGTTGATGCCGAGCATAACTTTGTGCATTGGTCCTCTTCCCTTTCCGAGCGGAACGTCGCTCTGGGGCCGCTCCTCATGGACGCGCTGGACTGCCCGGTTTTCATTGAAAATGACGCCAACCTTGTTGCAAAGGCTGAGCAATTGTTTGGCCTCGGCAAAGGGTTGCGGAACTTTCTTGTCATAACAATAGAACATGGGGTCGGGCTTGGAATCGTCCTGAACGGTAAGCTTTATCGGGGTGAGCGCGGGTGCGGGGCCGAATTTGGCCATACCAAGGTGCAACTGGATGGTGCGCTTTGCCAGTGTGGCCAGCGCGGGTGTCTCGAGGCTTATGTCGGGGAGTACGCCCTGATCCGAGAGGCGATGATTGCCGATCAGGGTCGCGAACAGATCACCATTGCCGATCTGCATGATCGCGCAACGTCTGGCGATCAACATGCATTGGCCGTGCTTGATCACGCCGGTCAGATATTCGGCATGGGCGTTTCGAACCTGATCAACCTGTTCGACCCCGAATGCATCATCATCTCGGGCAGTCAGATCAGCTTTCAGCACCTCTATTCCGACAGCGTGATGGAGCGGATACGCGAAGGGGTCGTCCACGTGGATGCCCCTCTGCCCGACATCAAGGTCAACCAGTGGGATGATACCATGTGGGCCAAGGGCGCCATTGCCTATGCCATCGAACAGGTGTCGACCCTGAAGATACGCGAGATGCCGACCCATGCATCGTGAATGCGTCCTTCTACTGGCAAGCGCCACAGCTGTTGCGGCTGATCAGCCCGTGCCAAGCTTTCAACAGATCGCGGTTGCCGAACATGTCTATGACGGCGGGTGGGAACATTTCGTGGGCGGTGGCGTGGCGGTGTTCGACTGCAATGGCGACAGCCTGCCCGACCTCTTCGCAGCGGGTGGGTCAAACCCGTCACAGCTGTTCCGCAACACCTCGGACGGTGATTTGTCTTTCCGCGTCAACACGCCAGAGGCCCTTTCCCTGACCGGTGTGACCGGGGCCTATCCACTGGATATCGACGGCGACGGCTTTCAGGATCTGGCGGTTCTGAGGGTCGGTGCAGACCTTCTGCTGCAAGGCCAGCCCGACTGCCAGTTTGCCCCTTTTTCCGATCTGAATTTCCAGTCAGATGATCATTGGACCACCGGTTTCTCGGCCACTTGGGAAGAAGGCCAGACGCTACCAACGCTGGCCTTCGGAACCTATGTCGACCGTTTTGATCCTGAGGGGCCGTTCGAGACCTGCGGTCCGACGCTCTTCTATCGCCCTCAAGGATCAGGATACGGCGAACCGAAGCCGTTGGAGCCGGGCTATTGCTCTTTGTCGATCCTGTTTTCCGACTGGGCGCGCACGGGTCGGGCGGACCTGCGGGTCAGCAATGATCGCCACTACTATGTGCGCGGCGGGCAGGAGCAGCTCTGGGAGATGGAGGCTGAACCGCGGCTTTACACCGAGGACGACGGATGGCTGCCCTACTCGATCTGGGGAATGGGGATCGCTTCGCGCGATCTCACGGGGGACGGGTTCTCTGATGTCTACCTGACGTCGATGGGCGACCAGAAGTTTCAGGTATTTGACCCCTCCGACGACAGCCCCACCTGGCGCGATGCAACCTATGAGAAAGGCACCACCGCGCACAGACCGCATGTCGGCGGCGATGGGCGACCTTCGACCGGATGGCATGCGCAATTCGGAGACGCCAACAACGACGGGCTAGACGATATTTTTGTGACTAAAGGCAATGTCGAACAGATGCCTGTCGCGGCTTTAAACGACCCAAATAACTTGATGCTGCAACAGCCTGATGGCTCCTTTGTCGAAGCCGCTGCCGAGGCGGGTGTGGCTTCGATGGCCAAGTCGCGCGGCGGCGCTTTGGTCGATCTGAACAATGATGGCCACTTGGATCTTGTGGTCGTCAACCGGGGCGCGCCGCTGGAGGTTCACCAGAATACAAGCAACGCCGGAAATTGGGTGTTGGTTGATGTCTCGCACAATACCTCCAACCGTGCTGCGGTGGGCGGGTTTATCGAGATGCGAACGCCCTCCGGCCTGCAAACCCGCGAGATCACCATTGGCGGTGGCCATGCTGGCGGGACGTCAGGCCTGCACCATTTCGGCTTGGGATCGGCCGAGGCAGTCGAGCTGCGGATGATCTGGCCGGATGGCTCCACAAGCGATTGGCAGGCGCATGACGCCAACCAGATCATCCGCTTGCATCACTGATCTACGGGCAAGCCGCTGGGAACGGTTTCGGGAACACCAAGCCTCAGGGCCGGATCTTCAAGGGTGTTCAGAAAGCTAAGGATCGCGTTGACCTCATCGTCGCTCAAGGCGACCGGCTCAAGACTGTTGGCGGCGGCGATTGCTTTGGTCGTTTCACCCAAAGCCCGCTGATCATCTGCGCCCGGAAACGCGGGCAGTCGGGCCTGTTCCAGCGAATAGCGTTGCAACGACCCTAGCGGATCAAGGTGGTGACGCACCACATCCTCTAGCTCGGCATAGGCTCCGCTGTGACCATAAGGGGCGGTCAAGGTCACGTTGCGCAATGACGGTGTGCGAAAGGCAAAGGCATCCTCGGCCTCGCCAGTCACCCGCATACGACCATCATCACGGACATGACTTTCAAACCGCGCGCCCTTGCCCGGCCCGATCTGAGGCATCGCGATAGCGTGGAACCCATGGTCTGTCTGGAGCCATCCCGAATGGCAGGCGCTACACCCCGCCTCACCATAAAACAGATCCAACCCAGCCTGCGCCTCAGGCGGCAGCTCGGCCTCTCCGCGCATCGCCTGATCAAACAGGCTGTTGTCGGCCCGCCACTCGAAGGCAATGAATTCAGCAATGACGTTGGCAATCGTCGTAAAGGTGATCTCCTCGCCCGGCAGAGCGTCTTCGAACTGCGCCTGATATTCGGGAATAGCAGCGACACGCGCGGCGATCAGGTCCCACGCCCCGCCCTCTTGCGTCAACAGACCCAGACGCACCGCTTTGCTGATTTCATTCTCGGAGTAATGCCCGGCCATCTCGTCCGGCGACAGCACCGGAAACATCGCCTGCGCCGCAAGGGCGGATTTGAACCCCGGCCGCATATGGGTACCAAGTGGAGTGCGGATGCCGTTGGGTCGGCTTGGGTCGGCCTCGAGCCGCCCGTCATGGAAGAATACCGTGAACTCATCCGCGCCAAGGTTCCACAAGGCCGGAGAGTTGCGGGGAATGCGCTGTTCTGGTCGATTTTCGGGGTCCATCGCCCGTGTCACGCCCAGCCCGATGCCGCCCTCACCCACGCCCAGCGACAACCCATCAGACGTGCCCAGACGTGGATGGTGACACGACCCGCAGCTGATGTTTCGATTTCCCGACAGGATCGGATCGTAAAACAGCAACTGCCCCAACTCGACAACGGCCAGATCAGGTTCCGCGAATTCGGGAGGTGGGCCAAGCTCTAGCGCCTGTGCGGCTGAGGCCAATCCCATCATTCCAATCGCAGCGAATGCCCTCATGTCTGGACCCCTGTGAGTTTGAGTGTAAGTGTCTGATGATAGGGCCGCTCAGGCGAAAAAACCATTCTGGGAAACGCGCTGATGTTGGGCGCGTTGGGAAAGCCCGATGGCTCAACACACAGACCAGCGCTTGCGTGAAACGGTACCCCCAGAGACCCAGCAGAGTAGAGCTGCGCCCCAGCCTGATCAGAGAACACTTGCAGTCCCAGCCCATTTGCGGCGTCAATCGCGGCGATTGGCTGTTGTGCGTCGCGGTCTCTGTCGAACACGTAGAAATGATCGACGTTTTTGCCAGGGCGGCACGGCTGCCTGAAATCCAGCCCAGTGTTCTTTACGTCTTGCAGCTTGCCGGTTGGCACACCTTGGGCATCGGTCTCCAGCACATGCCCGGCATGCACCTGCAGGCTGAAATCCTCAACGCCTGCAGGACTGCCAAGCGTGTAGTAGTTATGCTGCGCGATGCTGATCGGCGTTGGCCGGTCCGGCTGGGCCGTGATGGCATAGGTCAGCTTGGGAAAACTGAGCGAGACGCGCAGCTCGAACCTGACCTCGCCCGGAAAGCCGCCTTCGCCGTCGGGGGAAAGGTACGTCATCACCGCCTCACGATCCGAGAGCTGCTGCAGTGTCCAGATTTGGCGAGACAGGCTCTCGTCCCCCCCGTGCAGAGTGTTGGCGCCCTCGTTCGGGTCCAGCCGGTATCGCGTACCTGCAAGATCAAAGCCTGCGTCCTTGATCCGGTTCGCCACCCGCCCGACAATTGCCCCTTGGTAGTAGGGGTCGTTCAGATAGGCTTGAGGATCGTCATAGCCGAGGATCAGCGGCGTATCATGTATCCACCACCCTTGAGTGATTGCGCCGTAGTTCAGTAGGCTGACGGACATGTTTTTGTCCTGCAACCGCACCTGTTCGAAATACAATTCAGCCTCCATTTCCGCATCGTATCGCGCGGTGCGGCGATACCTGTCCCCCTGTCCAAAGGCAGCTTTGAAGACCAACCCAAGCTACTGCGCTCATAGGGCCGCCGAACAAATCCAGCCTGACAGATACCTTAGGGCCAACGCCTGAATGGCGATCGCACGCCCTCACGCCGTTTCGCCCTCACGCCGTTTCAAGTTAGCGCTACCATAAGCGTTACCAAACGTCGAAACCAGATGAAAATCGCTTTTTCACCCGCACTTCATGGTTCTTTTTGATCTATGAGGCAGCCCCCCAAGCAGCGCGATGACAACCGCGCTGACTGGCCAAGCGTCACGTTTGCGCAGCCACGTTCCGGGCAACCAGTTCCTTGTAGAGCGCGCGGATGCGCAGTGTCATCGGGCCGGCCTTACCCTCTCCGATCTGTTTGCCGTCGATCTCGGCCACGGGGGTCTGCGCGCCGAAAGTGCCGGTCAAAAACGCCTCATCCGCGCCGTAGGCTTCGTAGAGAGAGTAGTTCTTTTCGAAAACCGGGATGTCATTGGCGCGGCACAGGTCGATCACCTTCTGCCGCGTCACCCCATTCATGCAATAGTCCCCGGTCGAGGTCCAAACCTCGCCCTTGCGCACGATGAAGAAATTGCAGGCGTTGGTGGTGTTCACAAACCCATGCGGATCCAGCATCAGCCCCTCATCCGCGCCTGCCTGTTCGGCCTGCAAACAGGCGATGACACAGTTCAGTTTGGAGTGGCTGTTGAACTTTGCATCCTGGCTGGTCGGCAACCCCCGCACCTGCGGAACGGTTGCCAGACGGATCCCCCGCGCGGTCAGCGCCTCGGCGGGTTTTGAGTGTTCAACGATGGCCACGATCGTCGGCCCCCAGCGCGACAGCTTGGGATGCTGAAACGGCTTGGCCTTGCGACCGCGCGTGATCATAAGCCGCGCGTGGGCGTCGGTTGTCGCGCCATTGGCGGCGGCGGTGGCATCCAGAATCTCGCGGATTTCCTCGCGCGTTTTGCCGATGTCCAGCGACACCGCCTTGCAGCTGTCAAACAGCCGATCCATATGTTCGTCAAAGAAGGCCCAGCATCCATCATGGAGCCGCAGCCCTTCCCACATGCCGTCCCCCAGCATGAAACCGGAATCATAGACCGAGACCTTGGCCTCATCCTTGTGAACCAGCGCGCCATCGACCCAGATTTTCAGGTCCTCGTTGCGGGTATCGTGTTCCGCGTCATGGGTTGAGAGTTCGGTTGTCATGCATCACCTTCCAGAACAAGTGCATCCGCCTTGAGCCGCTCATAATACGGCATCGCCGCGTCGCAGACAGATTGGAGCGTGGGCGGCAACGTCGGCAGCGCCCCCTCAGCGCCCGCAAAACCGGTCGAGGCGTGGACGGCTGCATACCAGTGGCTGGCCCACACACCGTCCGAGGGATGCCCGCCCGCAGGCCACGACAACATCGCAGGATCAAAGGGCAGATCAATTGCGGCACATAGTTTCCGCAGCATCGCTTCGGGTGCCTGACGGATGTCATAGCTGTCGACGATCACACCCGCACCCGTTCGCGCGCGGATCAGATCGTAGATCTCGGCCTGTTGCACAAAGCCAATATCCTCAAGCGTCGGGTCTTCGCGTTTTGCGGCATAACTGGCCAGCACACGCGCCGGGTGGCGGATCAGAAAGACATGTTTCAACCCATCCATCCACGGCTGATCCAAGCCCCAGACCATATGCTGCGTCATGTGTTTCTGGTATATATGCGCCTTGCCTTCGGGTGGCTTTGCTGCACAACCTTGCCCGACCCGAAGCGGGTCGGTCTCGCCCACGGCGACGATCTGAGCGCCCATCGGGTGATCCAGCCCGGTCTCGGCCAGATAAGCCGCGTAGAACGGCTCATCCCAGACGGCGCAATCCGCGCGTGCGCCAAAGGCATACATCATCGCAGTGGACAGGTTTCTGGGACCGGACCAACAGGCTATGTTCATTTCTCAAGACCCCTCACCCGGGTTGACCGGTGTTATCGTTGGCGTGTCGCAGCCAGAATTTTGGTCTGCTCCACGGCCACATAAGGACGTAACTTCAAGTTCACACATATCCCCTCTGCTTGTCATAGAAACACCCCGATCTTGTCAACATCGAGCGTATGCAGAGACGCGGGCCAGCCTTAGGCAACCACCAGACCCATAACGCCTTTTTTTTCGAGTTGAATTTTGTTGCAAGCGCAACAATGTTGATCCAAAGACGGGACGATCTCATGAAACTCTATTCCTACTGGCGCTCGACCACCTCGTACCGGGTTCGCATTGCCTTGAACCTCAAGGGCCTCAGCTACGACTACTGCCCGGTCAATCTGGTCGCCGGAGAGCAAGGTGAGCGCGCTTACACTGCGCTCAATCCCGGCAACGGTGTTCCGACCCTGGTTCTTGCGGACGGAACAGCCCTGACCCAGTCGCTTGCCATCATCGACTATCTGGAGGCCATCGCACCAGAACCTCGGGTGCTGCCAACCGACCCCCTGTTGCGCGCGCAAGTCCAGGCCGCCGCGCAAACCATCGCGATGGACATCCACCCGGTGAACAACCTGAGGGTCATGACCTACCTCAAATCTCAGATGGGCATGAGCGCTGTTGGTCAGGTCGATTGGTTCCACCATTGGATGACCGAAGGGTTTGCCGCCTATCAGGCGCTGTTGCCGCGCAATACCCGATTTAGTTTCGCAAACTCCCCCACCCTCGCCGATATCTGCCTTGTCCCCCAACTCTATAATGCGCATCGCTGGGGGCTGGACATGACGCGCTTTCCGCGACTGCTTGAGATCGAAGAACACGCGCTGTCCCTTGCCGCTTTTGATCAGGCGCGCCCCGAAAACCAACCCGACGCAAGCCGATAAGTTTACGTAAGGGCAAGCGGATTGTCGCCGAGACCCGTTTTGACGTCTGCAAATGGCTTTTCCAGCCCATACCAATCCTTGCCCCACAACCATCTCACGCTGTACACTCGGAAGCTTATTCTACTAAAATTTGTTTTACCGGAGGTTTGAATGCGTTGGATCTTCCTCAATGGTAACAGCCTGGTTGGGGCGTCCGGAACGGTGAAAATACCGTCAGGCGGACTTTGCACCTTGGCAGCGATGCTGGTGTTGAATCATGGCCGACCCGTAGGCCGCGATCGGATCGAAGAGACACTTTGGGGCGAAGCAAGCCCGGAAAAAGCAAGGGATCGACTGAACACGATGCTGTGGCGCCTGCGCAAGCTGCTGCAATCCGCAGGCGCGCAAGGCCACACAATCACCAACGGTCGGGATGCCCTGACCTATGCCGCGCCCGAGCCGTTCGACTGCGACGTGATCGCCTTGGGCGATATGGCCCGATCCGTCCTGCGCAACAACCTGACCACATCCGATGAGGCAGACGCCGCACTGGCCTGCATCGACGGCTGCAATACCGAGTTTCTGCCCTTCGCCCAGGATCACTGGAGCCTCGTCACCCGTGAATCTCTCAGAAGCGCACATCTGACAATCATCGAATCCCTGCTGCGCTACATGCGCAAACAGGAACGCTGGGCGCGTGTCTCGGAGCTGGCCGAGCGGCTGCTGCAGCTAGAGCCGACGCTTGAAACCGGGCACCTCGAACTGATCGAACTTCACGGGCAACGACACCAGTTCAGCGCAGCAAAGCGTCAGTATGACGTCATGCAGAAACTGGTCGATCCGGGGGCGGGTCTGGAAACCGCCAGTGCGCTGGATGCCTTGAAGATTGCGCGGAAAACCCGAAAATCCACCGTTGTCATGCGTCCTTCGATCAAGGCGGTCGAGACCGCAATAGATCATATCGAAACGGCTCGGGACACGTTGCTGGGCAAGGCCTAACTTACCTAAGCACTCGCCGTATCACAACATTCCATGGCCCCTGTTCTGCAGGGGCCTTTTTTGTACCCCCACCGCCTTATTCCTGTGTGAGACATGTTAGAGCCGTGTGAGACCAGGGTGAGAGCGCCCGGTCACGCTGAACCCCATGACAGCCGAATCGTCTGATAGCGACAGAGCACCGAGGCGAAACCGTCGATTTCTGGTTTCGATCTGGCAGCGACCGCAGTCCAGTGGCGACGCCGTTGAAGGCGCCATCTGGGAGGCCGACCCAAAGCTGCCCGGACGCATAGCCGAGCCAGCCCCCTTTCGGAAGCTGAGCGACCTGCCCGCGATCCTACAGGTCTTTTTGGCAGAGGAAGAGACCCGCCGATGATCCAGCTTCGCCCAACTCGTATGACCATAACGGACCAGCGGCCCACGCTCAGCTACCGCGTGGCCGTGAACGCGCCGTCGATTGGCCGACAGTTCTGGTTGGAGCTGGCCCTGGCGACCGATCCCAGGCTTTTCCTTCCCACAGCGACCCGCGACCGTGTTGAGGTGAATTTCATCACCTTCTCGGGCCGGTTTCCGGTGCATGGGGGCGACGCCATTGTCGAGATACCGCCCGGCAAGCTGATCAAATTCAAATCCGCCGATCGGATCTATGCCGCTGCGGCGCTTTTCGATGCGCGCCATGAAGGTAATCGCCTCGCCATGTTTCGACCTGACGCCGAGGGCGTTTACGTCAGCGCATCGAATTTTACAGGGGCCGGGCTTTATCGCCGGTTCGGTTTCGCCAACCGGGCATCCTCGCGAACGGAAGAGGCACCTCTGCACTGGGCGGGGGATCAACCCGATCCGGAAACGCCTACGCCATCTTCTGCAACCCCACTTTCCCGTCCTGCCAATCTTCCAAGCGCGGGCCATCCACGAAAGGGACCTGATCCAATGAACCAACAACCCAGCGGATTCATGCACCAATCCCACAATCAGGCACAGGCCCCCGCGCCTGTCACCTCGCAACCGGCGCAGCCAGCAATGGACTATGATGACGGCTTTGGCGCACCCCCACCTGCGGCCCCGCCTCCGGCCGCAGTTATGCCGGGGCAAGCGGCACCACAGCCCATGCCGGTGATGCCTGGCGATGCCGCGCCCGCCCCAATGCCGGTCCATCCCGGTCAGGCCACGCCTGCGCCAATGCCGGTCATGCCGGGCCAGCCCGCACCTGCGCCACAACCCGTGATGCCGGGCAAGGCGGCACCTGCCCCAGCTCAAGCCGCGCCGGTCATGCCGCCTCAGAATGCGCCCGCGCAGCAGGCCGCCTATGCGCGCCCGTTCGACTATGTTCTGCCTGAGTTCGACAGCCTGAACCCGTTGGATATCATCAACAAACTGCGCGAGGCGTGGTCGCGCTACGAGTCCTTCACAGCCGGTGTCAACGACACGCGTGCCTTCCCGTTTTCAGCTATCGCGTTGCTTGAGATGGAGGCGCAGGCCAAGTCGGGCAATCACACCGCGTCCTTCACCGGAACCGGGTTCTACATTGCGCCAAACCTGATCCTGACCAACGCGCATAATTACGCGGAAAGCCGCAGATACAACATGGCCCATACCGGCAAGGTGTATGCGGCGATGAATTCAAGCGACGGAACCCTGAATGCACGCGATGCGATCAGTGTTGAAACGATCACGCCCGCCTCGGACGTGACGCTGCACCCGCTCTATGACGGTTCTGACAGTGACGCCAGCATGGGGCATGATCTTGCCATTGTGCGCGTCGCAAACGCGGCCCCGAACGGCCAGTATTTTCAGATTGCCAATTTCAGCCCATCCCAGGACTTGCAAATTGCCGTCTGCGGTTACGGGGCCTCAAGCAGCGCACAACGCGACAACGACTTTGACTGGCAGGACCTGCTGCCGACAGCGCAGGCCGACTATCGCCAGCGCATGGATGCCGACTTCATCCGCGAAATCGCCCACGGTGGCGAATGCATCCTGTACAATCTGCAGACGCTTTCGGGCAATTCGGGATCGCCGGTCTTCATTCAGGGTGATGGCTCGGACACCGGCGCGATGCCGGTTGTTGGCGTGCATTCCTCGCGCGTTGCGGGCAACCAGTTCCGCAATCGCGGTGTTTGGCTGACGCCAGCCAAACGCGACTGGGCCCTGTCCGGAGGCACCACACCCGTGGCGGCCTCGCAAGGCTATTACCCATCTCAACCGCACCGCCCCCAATACGGCCACGCAATGACCGGTGGTGCGGGCGCTGCTGCCGCAGTCGCAGGCGTCGAGATACTGGCCGCCGCCGGGATCGCCGCCTTCCAAAGCTCATCCGGTGACATCACATGGAACCTGTCGAATATGGCAGGCTGGCTGCCTGCAGGCGGCCATCCGACGCCGGATATCTCGGTCCCTCGGGACCAGTTGCGGCAAACCAACCTCGAGGTCGCCTCGCCCGTCTATGATGGCGGAGTGCGGACAATGTACGCGCATTTCAACATGCGGTTCCTGCATGATGGAACAGGTGTTGGCGGCATCGTGATCGAACCCGCGCCACATGTCCTGAACGACGCGATGGGCGGTGCCCTGCGGATCGACATGCACATTGAACCGCTGCTGGAGACCGCCGGGTCGACCCGGCAGGCAGGCGTGAATGTCGCCGTGGTCAAGGTGACGATGATCTACAACTTCAACTGGACGTTCACCGAAGACACCGTGATCGTTGACTACCGCCTCTATGGCGACGGCACCTACGAATCCTCGGTACGCGGAGGGCGGGCCAAGCTGGACGACACCGATACGTCCTACGCCCCGCACCGGAGGTAAGCAGATGCCTTTCGTCACCTCGCAACCCCTGCGCTGTCATCTGCCGCCCGGCAGGGCACGGCATGACCCCAGCCATGCGCAGCAGATGTCCGCCCCCGCCAGAGGCGCCACGCGCACCCTGCCGCCCACCTATCAGCGCGCCGGCACCGCCGAGGCACCTGCCACGACGTTGGCCGCCAACGGCATCAGGCGGCATTTGCCCGCCCCTGTCTCACGCGCCATGACACAGACGGCGCACGGAGGGCACCCCCTCCCCGAGGATAGGCCCGGCTCTGCACTGACAGACACCCAGCAGGATACGGTGGTCACTGACCCCACCGTAGCGCAGAGCCGGGCCAGCAACATTCCTGTACCCGCCCTTCTGAAGATCGTTGAGCGCACGGCCATCGGCATCTCGGGTCAGGCGGGCTATGCCTTTGCCGGGGCCGAACCCGATGGCCCGGGGCTGAGGTTCGGCCTGCTGGGGCTAAGACTCGATACCGGAGACATGGGCGACATGCTGCGGCTGGCGCTGGAGCGTGATGCGGAGTTGCCGGGTCTGTTGGGGGATGCCGCGTCCGATATTCTGGACCGGGTTCTGGGCGTTGACCCCTTGGCGCGTATGCGTCCCATGCAAGACGGCAAGGGTCTTTGGGACGCGCCCTACAAGACGCTTTTGTCCGCACTTGGCCAACACCCGGCGGCAAAAGCCGCGCAAAACCGCTTTGCCGTCGAAGCGCTTTTGATACCCGCCATCGACCTTCTGACACGCAACGAGGCCCCGATCACCGGCCCATTGCTGGCAAAAACCCTGTCTGCAATCGCTGCCCTCGGGCGCGAGGCCGGTTTGGCCGCCGTCGCATCCGCAGGCACAACCGACGTGGCAGCGGCCCTTCTGGCGGCCTGCCCAACATGTGCCGAACATTTTGCCGCCCTGGACCGTGACGCCGTTTTGGCAAACTGGACACCCGGAGCAGCCTGATGATGACCCCTCGCGCCATGCCGGAAGATGCTGCAACGGCCCTTGAGGCCGCTCATGCAGCCCTGCCCCATGCCGCAGCCTTTCAGGCCATGCCATCTGCGGATCGAACCGCCCTGCAGACAAACCTCAGCCGCGTCCGGCAGGCGCTGGTGGCCCGGCCACAAAGCCTGACGCACCCGGCAGACCCGTATGACAGAGATGTTCTGGCAGGCGCGATGATCGGCCCGCAAACCGGCTATAGCCGATTTGGCACGCAACCCGACGCAGAACCGGCGCAAGCCGAACCTACCCAACCGCAATCGCTGCTGCGCACGATCAACGACATGCCCGCCGCGACCGGCGCGATGATGGATGAGATCGGGTTCGCCGACTTCGTGGCCTCGCTGATCCACGGCACCTTTGATGCGATTGTCGACAGCTCGATCCGACAAATGGAGGCGTTTGCAGATCTCGTGTCATCGTTGTCGAAAACCGTTGATGATTTCAGCCGGGACAACGTCACCGACAATCAGGTCAAAGACTGGTTGATCGACCGCTACCCTGCCGATTTGCAGCTGATCCTGCCCACAGCCTCGGGCGAGGTTCCCCGCGTGATGCCGCGCACTTCGGACGACGATTGGGGCGCAAGCCCCGCCTGGCTGGGCGAGTTTGATCTGGCCGGAGAACCCCTCAGCGAAGAACTGATCGAGACCCGCCTTGTGCCCGCCGCCCGCAATCGACTGGGCGAGGACCGCATGCGCTCATTGGCCTCGATGGCGTTGATGGGCCTGCATAAAGTCAAGGTTGAGCGCGGCGAGATCAATGCCAGCGTTCGCATCCGCGCCAAGGCCCGCGACGCGGCGCGGGTCGGGTTCGCACAGGATCAGGATCCGCAGGCATCCAGTTGGTCTGGTCGATCCGGTTTTTCTGCGCCCGTTGCACAGGCGATGGTCTCAACCTCAGTGAATGCCCAATCGGATGCAGCGATTCAGGCCGAGTTGAAAGGCGAGGTGCGCGTTGTTTTTGCGTCGGAAACCGTACCGCTGGAATCCTTCATCTCGGATGCCCAGCGCGTTCTGCTGGAACGTACCGCACGGCAATCGCAACCGGCTGCAACATCACCGCCAGCCTCTGTCACGATTGACCAGACGCCAGCACAGCTTCAGCCGCAACCACCAGCAACGCCTGAGCCCGAACCGCAGCAACCTGCAGGAGGCAGCACATGACCCAAGGCCTGTCCCAGACACTGACCCACCTGCTGCAGGATCTGACCCGGTTGGACGACCTGCGACTGCGCGGGCTGCGCCGGATCGAGGCTGATCTGCCCATGGAATTCGGGCTGGTGCAGGTTCAGGGCGGCGTGACGTTCAGAACGCTGCCCCCCACCGCCACCCAATCACGGGATCTGGCCGTGCCAACCGGCGCGCTCAGTTTTTCCGTTGACGTCTCTGAAACAGGAGGTCGCGATGATTGACTCCGAAGGCGCCCTGCCCCTCGAAGACCTGTTGAACGCGATCTCGGCCCAGTTGGATCGCGCGCAGGCGGCGCTGGCTTTGAAAACCGAATCCACCGGCCTGACCTTTGCTGTCAAGGAACTGGGTCTTGATCTGAAGGCGGATATCGGCATCCAAAACGCGGCGATCATGGTGCGCCCTGCCGCCCCGGGTGAGCGGGACGTGTCGACCCTGAAGCTCAGCTTTACGACGGTCACGCGGCAGATGCTGGAAGAACACGCCGTCGAGATGCAGGCCGAAGAGCCCGACATTTCCGACGCGATGGACGATCTGTCGGATGAAGAGATCCGGCGGCTGGAATGGATCGGCGTGCGCAACCTCAACGATCTGGACGCCGCGCAATCCAAAGGCGGCGCGGCAAGCATCCGCAAGCTCTCGCGACTGCCAGCGGCACGGCTGAAACAGGCTCTGGATCTGGCCGGACAACGGCGCGTTCAGCGCGTCACGCGCCTTGGACGCGACGACGTTGGGCGGATGCGTCTGGCCGTACAGGGCCGCAACCTCGCCCGAGGCGGCCTGCCGATGGCAAGCCTCGCCGGTACGCGTGCCGAAATCATCGACGAAGGGGCCCAAGGCCTAGTAGTGGCCGCCCCCATGAGTGCGACAGCCTCGGCCCTGACCTTGCAATGGCCTGATGGCACGACGTCAGACACGCCAATATCGGAGGGCGCGTCATGACCGGTTGGCTGATGATGCCCTGGGCGCCCGAGGCGCGCCTCTATTGCGCGCCGAAACGGCTGCTGTTCACCCTGGCCTTGGGTGAAGACCCCGACCTGCCCAGCCGCGCGCCGATACTGGCCGGGATGGCTCAGGCCGCTCAGAAAACCGGACACGGCGCGCTGGACCGCATTCTGGGTGTCTTCGGCGGCAATGTGCGTCTTGCCCGCCTGCACAGCCCGGCCAATCAGGGCAGCGGGTTTGACCTGACAGAACACGCCAGCGGTATGAGCCGGACTTACGTGGCCAGCTTTTCAGACTACAGCCGCATTGATCAGGCAGCAGACGCGTTGCGGCAATTGGCGGTCGTGACCTCGGCCAGCGCGGACTATTTCGTTGTCAGCTCTGACGCGCCTTTGAATAGCACGGCAGCCGAGGCACCGGAGTCCTGGCCATGGGAGATGATCGGCGCCAACCGAAGGGCCTCGGCCGAATTCGGTGACCCGGCCATCACCACGGCGGTTCTGGATACCGGGGCCGCGCGGCGTCATGCGGAAATCTCGGGGCGGTTGTCTTCTGGTTTTGACACCGTGAATTTTGCCGGGGCCGAACTGGCGCAAGGTCTGTCACTGGTCGGTGATTATGGCACGCGGGACACCGACCCTGATGAATCCAACAACCCTCATGGGACGGCCTGCCTGGCACTGATTGGCGGCAACGGTCACGGTATGCCGCAGGGGCTGGCGACGCAGACCTCGCTTATGCCGGTGCGCGTTCTGGCCTCGGCCCGGACACCCCGACCTGGCAACGCGGACAACATCGTCGGCGTCGGCGCGCTGTCGGATATCGATTGCGGCATCAAACGCGCGGTTGATTTGGGGGCGAAGGTTCTGAATTGCTCTTTCGGCACTGCAGAAAGCGCGATCAGCCCCGGTGATCCGATGCCGCACGCTGACACAACGGCCTACGCCCTGGCGCGCGGCACAATTGTTGTCGCCGCCTCGGGCAATTCGGGCAAGCAAGAACGATACCACCCCTCCGCCGCAGAAGGCGTGATCTCTGTCGGCTCGGTCGGACCTGATGGCAAACCCTCGCAGTTTTCGACCACGGGTGACCATGTGGCCCTGTCGGCCCCCGGTGAGGCCATTCGTACGCCGCATATCGAGGGCTACCAGCTATCAACCGGGACCAGCTTTGCCGCGCCGTTCGTTGCCGGTGCCGCAGCCCTTCTGGTCGCGCGCGCGCGCCGCGGGGCACAACCAATCGACGGGCCCAAAGCCCGCGAAATCCTGACCGCAACCGCACGCCCCTTTGACACGCCGACGCGCGGCAGCGGTGCGGGCATTCTCAACCTGCCAGCCGCGCTTGCAGCCGTCGACCGGCTGCCTGCGCATGCATCCACCCTGGGCAAGACGCCCCTGCACTGAAAGGACCGAAAATGGAAGGTTCGAAATTTGACAAGGCAGTCGCCCGATACCGCGCGCATCTGACCGACATTTTCCGGGTTACCGTGGATGAGCCTCTGCTGGCCGCCATCACCAAATGGCAGGGCCCGAACAACTACATACCTGACAACGCAAGGGTCAGCACAACCGACCCCGACGAGATGACACGCCTGTCGGCAAGCCTGACGAAACGGCTGGACCTGGCCGAGGACGACGACAGCCTGCCTGACCAGATCAGCGCTGTTCTGGCAGGCTATGGCGCGTCGAACCGGGACAAGTTCCGGGTCGTTGTCGCCTACATGATCACCACACAGCTCGGCAAACGCGATGCCTTTGTCGACCCCGCAAGTGAAAATGCCAGCTCAGACCCGAATGACGCGTCGACCGGGAATGGCCATTCGGATGGCCAGAACAATGGCCAAGACGACGGCGCAAACCATGAAGGAGACCAGAAAATGCCCATCGTATTCACTGACGCCCGCGACTCCGAACGACGCGATACGCGCCGTCTGGACAAGATGTGGAAGGATTTGCAGGCCCGCAAAGAAAAGAACGCCAACCTCAGCAAGGATGAGGAGGCGACGCTTGAACTTCTGACGCAGCTTCTGGAGGACCCGCCAGATTTCGCCCTTGAGAACACCTATGTCACGCTGCGCCAGGAGCTGTCCAATGTTCTGGTGACGGATGCGTTTCCCCGCCTGAAGGACGGTATGATCGACGAGGCGTCGATTGACGACATCACCCGCGAGGCCCTGCTGGTTGCCGCCGTCTGGGGGGCCGTCGAATCCGAGGGGATCGTCACACCCGGTATTGAAGACGGCACTTTGATCCTGAACGACAACGGTGTCGTCACCGGTATCAAGCTTGAGAAACCGACCGCACGGTTCGGGCGGGTCATGACCTCGGCCGTGGCGCAAGTGAACAGCCATCTGGATCTGTTCCGCGCCGTTCTTCAGGTCATGGCCGAGGCCCCCGATGTGAATACCACCGGCCAGCTGAGGGCAAAGGACTGGCTGGCCGTGACGCGCAACCTGATCGCTTCAGGTGTTGAATTCGGCATGCCCGGCCTGCAGGGTCGTATCCGTGCCGCGATCGAGGATCGGCTGTCTCCTACGCGTGAAAAGGTCACCGCCACGGCCGAGATCATCATTCCCGATCTCGAACAACACACGGCGCAAGAGGTGCAGCAGGTCAATCTGGAAGCCGCGCAGGCGCTGTATTTTGCGGCAATGATGGACGAAGCCCGCGTCTTCGACTGCGTCGACAAACTGGCCGAACTGTTCCAGATCGGTGCTGTTCCGCTTGAACGCAGCTCGGTCAGCGAGTTCCTCTATCGCTACATCCGACAGACGCCAGAACGCATTTCCGCCTATGAACGCCGCAACCACTTTGCCCGCGTGTTCGGCGCAGCCGTAGGCGACCCGGATGCCGCCGGTGCCCTGTTCCGCAATTTCGACGACCTCTGGCTGCGGTTCGTCTCAGCCGTCTCGGACTGGTTCCGCAAACAACAGGTGGAGTCCCTGATTGCAAGCAAGGGGTCGTTTGTGCCCAGTCAGGAGCAAATCCGGAAATCCGGCCTCGATCTGGCAGCCAATCTTTCGCTCTATTGCTATGGCGGCACGTGGTTCGTGGCTTCCGAGTTGCAGAAGGACATCTCGAACTATGTCGATCTGTTGTCGTCGCCCGAGATAAAGCACCTTTATGGTGCGCGCGATATGTGGCAGGTGATCGACCAGATCTCGACGCTGGAGTTCGGACGCCCCGTCAACACGATCCGCGCCCGGACCATGGCGAATGCCGGTGCAACGATCATTGCATGGCTGGAAAAGAAATCGGATGCGCTCAGCCAGGTGGGCTCGATCCTGTTGAACCCGGTGGAAATTTCGAACCCGCCGCGCCGCTCTGCGTCGAACGCGATCAACGATCCATCGGATTTCGACCTGCTGACAGCCTGCGAGCAATGGCTGGCCGTCGAAGGCGTGGCCGAGGATATCGTCGACATGAAATCCGGGGCCTCGCCTTCGGCCGTGACGCAGACCGCACCGGTCCGCATCCCGCCTGCCGCACAGAACATTCTGGGCGCGTTCGGGTTTTCCCACCAGGACGATCAGTCGGGCAACGCAAACGGGCACTATGCCAACGGCCGCATGAATTGATTGCCCAGCCCTGAGAAGGAGATGATCTCATGAGACCTCTAGTTTCCGATCAGGTCGGCAAAACCCTGAGCCATGCGGCGCACCTGCTTGGCACCGCCAACCCGATGTCCCTGATCGGCGGGGCCGTTCAGGACGCATTCAGCATGTCGGTGGGCGACGACCGGTACCGGCACAATTCGCTTAGCCCCGGTGTCCCCGCGTTGGAGGCGTCGTTCAACGAAACCGAACCTTACGGCCTGCGGTTCACGATGGAGCCGCTGGACCCCGGTGCCTCGGCGGCGATGAAACGGGCCGAGGCCTCTCGCCAGGTACGTCGCTGGATCCTGCCGATGTTCGGGCGTGACGCCCTCTATTGGTTCGACCGCGTATCCGAGGATTTTCGCGGTACCTCCGGTGGTGGCGGGCTGCGCTTTGGCGGCTGGTTTGGCGGCAGTCTGGACCGGGACGGGCTGTACAACTCGCGCGCCTACTATGAGCTGAACAACCAGCAACTTGCCGAGCTGCCACAACCCCTGAAGCAATATATCGAAACCGCGCGGGGATATTTCCCTCGGCTGCAACCCCTGTTCGCGACCATTTCCGTGCGGCAGCGCAGCGGTCGGGAATGGGCAACCTTCCGGGTCATGGGTTCGCTACAGATCGAGGCGCTGCGCCCGATGCTTTCAGGCCTTGGGCTTGAGGCCAAGATGGCGCAATTGACTCGGCTGTTCGGTCTCGCCCTCGGCGGCGCATTCGAGGCCCCCGATGGCGGGGTTCTGATCGGCATTACCGCAGGTCCGGACGGCCCTGAACTGACCGTGGACCTGCTGTTGGCCGCGATCCCCGAAATACCAGACAGCTTTGTCGAGCTTCTGCGCCTTGGTCTGGCCGAACGACCCAGACACCTGCGTGCACTTGACACCTGGATCGACGCATTCACGCCGCAAGGGGCCCAGACACCCGGCGATTTCTCGGTGCTTTCGATTCACCTGAAAAACTCCGCACCTGCACAGGTTTCCCTGCATCTCAGGCCCATGGGGTTCGAGATCGCGGATGAAATCGCCTGAGGCCTTACCGCCTGCATCGCGGACGGAACCGATTGGAGAAGGAAATGAACGCGCAAACGCCAGCCGTCCCAGCACATGCCCATACACCGCACCCCGAGGATATCACCTCGCTCAATGAAACGCGGGTCAAGGTCAGGAACATGCTGATGCGCAGCCCGGCCTTTCTGGCGCTGCCCCCGGATGAACGCAGACGGGTCGCCTATGACACGGTGAATGTGTTCCACTTCCTCGGGGATGACGCACCTGTCAGCGCGATGACCGACCCGATGGCCGCCGCGCAATCCATGGCTCCGGCCATGGCGATGAACCGTAGGGGGCGCGGTGGCGTGAATACGGGTGCGGCGGCCGGGCGCGTGCCGGTCACAAACGTTCAGCACCCCTCAGCCGAGCCTCCCGAGGGCGCGTTCCGCGCAGGCGCTGCCCGTGAAGGGGCCGCCGTTGCCGGTGCGTTGCTGCAATCCGTCAATTTTGTCGAATTTGTCGGTGGTCTGATCCAGAACGTCTATGTCGCCATTGTCGATGCCTCGATCAAACAGATGCAGGCCTATGGCGAGATGGTCGCCTCGGTTTCGAAATCCGTGGATGAGTTCAAGCGCGACAACATAACCGCCAATCAGGGACGGGACTATCTGACCGATCAATTCCCCGATCTGTTCGATATCTCGACCGAGGCGGATTTCTTTGGTGAAGGCGGCGGTGAGCCGCGTGTTGTCCTACGGGACGGCGTTGATGAGCGCGAAGCTGCGGAACGCGTCGGGCGCGATCTGAACCTGACCGGAGATCAGGCCCCCCGCGCTTTGGACAGCGACACGCTGGAACAGATCATTGTACCCGCCGCACAGATGCAACTTGCCCTTTCCAGACATCGCCTTCTGGCCACTATGATGTTGATGGGGCTGCAAAAAATCGTGGTCACAGATGGCCGGATCAGCGCGAAAGTGATGTATAGCTTCAAATCGAAAGACGTGTCGCAAAGGAAAAAGCGGGCGCAGGAGTTCGACTACGGCAAACAGATGAAAACCACGCGCCGAGGGGCCTGGGATCGGGGCGACGATGGCTCGACCTACGAATCCAGTGGTACTGGCGACGACCGCGAAACCAACTACAATCGCGGCAAACGCTGGTCAAAGGGGCATTATCAATCCGTGCAGGAGCCGGTGATCGAGATGCAAAGCGTCACCACCGAACAGACAAACGCCGCATTGCAGACACAGGCGCAACTGGCGGGCTCGGTTGATATCAACTTCAAATCCGAAACGGTTGATCTAAACCGCATCGCGGATTCGATCCAGATGAACCAGATCCAGGATGCAGCCGGAATGATGCAGGCTGCGCAACCCGTTGCCGGATCGCCCGGAACAGCCGCTGTTCAGCAACCTGCGCCACAAGGGCAGCCTCAACCCACAACGCCCACACAATAAGCGGGGCATCCAATGGAACACCCACCACCCGCCACCCCGATAGACCGCGAGACGCTGGACACCACGCGGATCAAGGTCCGTGAAATCCTTGGGCAGTCGCCCGCCTTTCAGGCATTGCCGCCCGACGAACGCGCGGCCATTGCCCATGACATGGTGCGGGTGGGCAGCTACATGGCGAACCCCGACGGGCTGTTGAAAAACGCGCCAACCCAGCCTGAACCGCTGGCGCAGGCGCAATCCGGCACCCGACCCTCTGCCCGAGGGGTCCGCGATGCCTCGCGCCGCGCGTCAGGCGACCATGGATTCGCGGGTGAGGATTTTGAAGGCGGCGCCATCCGCCAAGGCACCGAGCAATTCGGGGAACTCATTGGAAAAGTTGACTTTCCTCAATTCGTGGGTGGGCTCGTTCAAAATGTTTTTCAAGCGATCGTCACCTCGTCGATCGAACAAATGCGCGCCTATGCCGAGATGCTGAAAAGCGTCTCGCAATCCGTCGACGATTTCGCCCGTGAGAATATCACCGAAAACAACGCCCGTGACTGGCTGACCGACACCTATCCCGACCTGTTCGATGTCTCGGTCGGCGGGGACGAGTTCTCGTTTGACGATAGCGGAGGCGGCCAACCCCGTCTGGTCGCGCGCGGCGAAGAGGTTGAGGGGCGTCTTGCCACGGTCTCGACCGATCTGGAGTTGGACAAACCGGTTACCGATCTGTCGGACCCGGAAAGCGAGGCCAGGCTTGTGCGCGGCGCGCGGCTTGCGATGGCGAAAAGCAGAATGCAGCTGCTCGCGTCCATGGTGGTCCTTGGCATAAACAGGATCGTGGTGACCGATGGCTCGATCCGCGCCAAGGTGGTGTTCGGGATGCGCGCCTCGGATATCGCCCGGAGGCGGTCGAAAGCGTCGCTTTATGATCGCCAAAGCTCTCGCAACAAAAATGTCAGCGGTACGGCGTTTGGGTTCTTCGGCATTGGTGGCGGGTCGGTGAATGTCAACGAGCAGAGCCACATGACCACAGTGGGGTCTTCGCTGGATGAAAGCTCATCCAGTTCGGCAGCGCTCAAGGCGCAGCTTTCGGGGGACGTGCGGGTGAATTTCAAGTCGGATTTCCTACCGATGGAGAAACTCGCCACGCCAGAGATGATGGCGGCGATTCAGGGCAATGCGATGCCGCAACAGCCGCCTCATCTGGCCAATTCCGAAACTACGACACCCCCGTCTGACCAGAACCAGACCGACACACAAGGATGAACGCGGGCATGAACGCGCATGCCATATATCCTGACGACCGCAGCGACGCCCAGCATATCCAACAGTTGGGCGCCTACGCGCAGCAATGCCTTGGCCGATCCTCGCCCGCCCTGGTTGCTCTGGCGCTGATCGACCTGCCGGTCCTGCCCGAGGTACAGATCGCTGACGCGCGCGACGGGGAAATCCTGCACGCCGTCGCGCCCTTGTATTTCGCGATGGAGGTCGAAATGACCGGCCTGACAACCGCCTTGTCGCGCGTCGCGGGGTATTACGTGTCCGGAGGGCTGCGTCTGCCGCGCGGTCCGGTTGCCAGCAAGTTGATGTCGCATCACCGGGATTACGAAGCGCGCAGGCCGTCCGATGACCGATTTGCGGCCTATCTCAGGCTGTTTGGCAACGCCCCCGAAGGTGCGGCGCCCTTTGCGATACAAGGCGGAGTGAACGGAACATTCGACGAAGACATGCTGCGACTGGCCGAAGCCCTGCACCGATACGCCTCTCTGCCTCCTACCGAGCTTTCGCCAATCGTGGCTCGGCGCGACATTGCCCGCGCCGCCCAGAGCCTTGCGACAACTTTATTGTCCCATGCAGGGGGCGCGACCCACTACCTTGCCGACGAAGCCCTGGCCCTGATCCAGCGCGCAACGGACATCTTCGGGGATCGCAGCCTGCAGGCCGCCTTGGGCAGTGCACGGTTTTGGGATGCCGTTTCCGCCAGTCTGTCCGCAGGTCATGGCAGGCCCGGTTTTCGCGACCCCTCCTTGATCGCAAGGGCAAGGCAGCATCTGGCGCGCGGTCGGGCTGGCATGATCCTGATTGAATGGGTGGCAAGTCAGTTGGGTGATCTGGGCGGCGTCTCGCAACTGCGCCTTGACCAGTCCGATCCAGTACTGACCGAAGGCACGCGTTGGCTTGAGGCGACGCTTGACCTTCTGTCCCAGGCCGAGGCGATGCACCATGGCCTCTGACACCGCTCGCCCTGAACAACGCAACAGCGTCCGCGCCGCCGTGCGTGGTTTGCTCGAATCGAACCCCGCCTACGCCAATATCCCCGAGCCCGACCGCAAACGCCTGGCGCAAAATCTCGTGCAATTGACCGAAACCTCGCTGGAGCTGCTGCGCGAAGAAGCCGCCAACGCGCCCCGCCCCGATCCGCCGCTTGCCACAGCCATGTCCGAATCCTTTGATCCGGCGGCCAATCGCCAGCTTTCGGACGTGGCGCAAGCAACTTTAGAGGGAATTGCCTTCCCACGATTCGTGACCGAGCTCGTGAACGGAGTTTTTCGCGGCCTGATTGATGCAAATGCCCAGCAATTACAGGCTTATGTCGAGATGATCTCGGGCGTGACAGCGGCCTCGGCGGACAGTCCCGCCGCTACCGGGCCGGACCAGGCGCGGGTCTGGCTGGTGCAACAATTCCCGGATGCCTATGAACTTGGCACCTCGCAGGATGACTGGGGCAACGAAGAGGAAAACGGTTCCGCTGTCGTGCGGCTGCGCGAAGGGCGAGACGGTCCACCGCGGGAAGAGGTCGCGGCGCTGCTGGAACTTACGGGTGAAGAGGCCGAAGGGTTTGACACTGAAGAGCCTGAAGAAGGGCTATTGGGCCGCGTTCGCGCCTATCTGTCGCGGAAAAAGCAGAAGGTGATCGCCTCGCTCCTGACGTTGGGAATGAACCGTCTGGTGATTGACCACGGCAAGATCAAAGCCGGCATGAATTTCTCGATTGATGCGCGTTCGGCGGCTGAAGAAAACCGTGCGCGGCGATTTGAGATGAAGCATACCTCGACCATGGGCGGGTCAGTGGGTTTTGGTCCGTGGTCGGTCAATGCTTCGATGACCAATTCGATTGGGATTGTGAACACCAATCAAAACCACCGAAGCGAAGAAATGAACCAGAGCGTCAATATGAACGCGGATGTCGAGCTTCATTTCCACTCGGACTATCTGCCGCTGAACCAGCTTGCGGCGGCGGACAGCGTCAATCGTATTCGGGCAGTCAGTTTGAATCCCAACGCTCCGGCGCAGACGCGCGCGCCACGGCAACCATCGGCGGCCCAGGTCGCGGCGCGTTCGGTGGTCAACACGCCGATCCAGCATGCTGAAACACGTGATCCGCCGCAGATTCAGCAGCACCCAACGGGGAATCGCGATCAGGGTAGCAACACCCCCCAGAGGGCGCCATCGGGCAGCGATCAACCCTCGGCACCGGATCGTCAGACACAAACAGGCGCTGATGCAAATCAAACGGCTTCAACCCCGGACAGCCAGACTGCGACACCCGCCCAAGGCGAAAACAGAACGCCATCCAACCCGTCCGACACGACCGCCGACCAAAGCAACACCCAATCAGATGCGGGCGCTTCAACAGCATCTCAGAATTGAGGGAGAACCGGGGCTTTGCGTAACCTGGGGTGGCAGTGGCGGGGAGACAGGGATTCGAACCCTGGGAACGCTCTCACGTTCAACGGTTTTCAAGACCGCCGCATTCGACCACTCTGCCACCTCCCCGTCGAAGGCAGGGTCTAAGGCCATCTGAAATCAGAGGCAAGCCGAAATCGGGAAATCTTGCCGAAGCCGAAGCAGCGGACTTTCCATGACACCCCACCCACGTTATGATCCGCCTGAAAGACCGCAGCAGACCGGCGCAAAGATCCGGCAGGCTGACGGTGGGGCTCGGGAAACGAGGCCCCTTCAGGCAAGGGATGACAAGATGAAGCGAGCGACTGAGATCCGCCAAGGGCCAAAACGGCTGGCGTGCTTGGCTGTGGCCTTGGTGGTGTTGTCGGGCTGCGAAGACACGCTGGCAACCGCCGAAAAACCCGAAGAAAACACAAACACGAACGAGCTTTTCCCGCAAGGATCGAGCGGCACGCAGCGCGATGTCGAAGCGCCGGAAGTGTTCGAAGTGACAGAGGCCGGGCTTTGGGACGGACGTCCCTCACTCGGTGGTATTTGGGTGGCCCACCCGGATGTGACACAGCCCGAGAGGGTGATCATCAAAAACGCCTCGAACAACAAGTCCGTGACCGGCGCTTTGTTCCGGCGCGAACGCAACCTGCCCGGCCCCGCCTTGCAGGTATCATCTGCGGCGGCGGAGCAGCTAGGTATCCTTGCTGGTGCGCCGACCAAGATCAACGTTGTGGCCTTGCGGCGCGAAACCGTCGAGGTCGCCCCACCCGAGCCCGAGGTCGCTGAGGTCGAGCCCACGCCCGAAACAAGCCCCGAGACCGCCACAGCCAGTGACGTGGCCGAGGTTGATGCATCCGAGGCTACCTCTGAGACGGAAAAACCGGCCAAGCGCAAATGGTGGCAGAAGAAAGCCCCCGCCGCAGCGGTGACCGCTGGTGCCGTGGGCGCGGCCGCTGCCGCATCGGACGCAGCCGAAGACGCAGCCAAAGACGGGGCCGAGGCCGCCGTCGAAGCAACCGTTGAGGTATCGACCGCTGCGGCACCCGCAGCAACTGCCGCTCCGGCTTTGACCGATGCGCCGGTGGTTGCCCCTGCCGAGAAACCCGCCAAACGCAAGTGGTGGCAGAAAAAAGACGCCGACGCGATCACCGAAACCACGCTTGACCCGATCGATGGGGCCGCTGCCGCCATAGACGCCGCAGACCCCACGCCGGTCGCCGCGACTGCCGCCGCCTCGTCTTCGTTGTCCAAGCCCTTTGTGCAGGTCGGCACATTCGGCGTTCAGTCCAATGCCGACAGCGCCGCAGCCAAGATCCGCAGGAACGGCATGTCAGCCGAGGTCCGAGAGCTGAAGACCGAAGACAAGACCGTCTGGCGCGTTCTGGTCGGACCCGCCGCCACCCGCGCCGAGCGCAAGGCCATCCAGAACGATGTGAAGGATCTGGGCTTTGGCGACGCGTTCACTGTGTCCAACTGAGAACAGGAGGCACCTCATGCTATCCGCATTGCGAACATCCTTTTTTACCCTCGGGATGGCTGTTCTTGCCCTACCCGCCCACGCCTTCGACACCTCGGCACGCGCGGCATATGTGATGGATCAGACCACTGGCACCGTGCTTCTTTCCAAAGACGCCGACCAGCCGCTTCCGCCTGCATCCATGTCCAAGCTCATGACGCTCTATGTCGCGTTCGAAGCGCTGCGTGACGGGCGTCTGACACTGCAAGAGACCCTGCCTGTCTCGGAACATGCCATGAGCTATGGCGGCTCGACCATGTTCCTGAACACTCAGGACCGGGTAGCCGTCGAGGATCTGATACGCGGCATTATCGTGCTGTCCGGCAATGACGCCTGCGTGGTGATCGCCGAGGCGCTCAGCCCCGATGGGACCGAGGCTGGATTTGCCCGCTATATGACCCAGCGCGCGCAGCAGATGGGGATGAACAACTCGAACTTTGCCAACTCCAACGGCTGGCCCGCTGCCGGGCATATGATGTCCGTGCATGATCTGGCCATACTCGCAGATCGGCTGATCACGGATTTTCCCGAATATTACCCTCTGTTCGCCGAAGAGGAATTTGCGTTTGACGGGCGCGCGCCCTCGAACAAGCGTAACCGCAATCCGCTGCTGCGGTTGGACATCGGGGCCGACGGTCTGAAAACCGGCCACACGCAAGAGGCCGGTTACGGCCTTGTCGGATCGGCCAAACAAGGCGATCGCCGGGTGATCTTCGTCCTCACCGGCCTGGACAGTACCGCTCAGCGGGCAGAGGAGGCTGAGTCCGTGGTTAACTGGTCGTTTCGAAATTTTGTCGAGAGGACAGTTGCCACCGAAGAAGCGCCGATAGCCGAAGCCAAGCTGTGGATGGGTGAGAAAAAGACCGTGGGTCTGGTGCCCGAAGGCGACTTGAACGTGCTGTTCCCGGTTCTTGGCACCCAAAATATCAAAGCCGAAGTGGTCTATGACGGCCCCATTAACGCACCTGTCGCCAAAGGCCAGCAACTGGCCGAGCTGGTGATCAAGCCCGAAGGTCTGCCCGAAATCCGCCGCCCTCTGGTCGCGGCCGAGGCTGTCCCTCTGGGTGGTTTCATAGTGCGCATGATGACGGTCGGCGGCATTGTCCTGAAAGACGTTATCAATAACCCGCTGGAGTCGATGTGACGCAAAACGGGTTATTCCTGACCTTTGAAGGCATAGACGGATCAGGCAAGTCAACTCAGGCCCGGATGCTGGCCGAGTCCCTGCGCAATGCGGGCCATCAGGTCGTTCTGACGCGCGAACCCGGCGGATCGCCGGGGGCTGAAGAAATTCGCCGCCTCGTACTGGAAGGCGACCCTGACCGGTGGTCAGCGGAAACCGAGTTGTTGCTGTTCACAGCCGCCCGCCGCGATCATCTGGAGCGGACAATCCAACCGGCCTTGGCCGCGGGTAAGGTGGTGATCTGCGATCGCTTTGCCGACAGCACAAGAATGTATCAGGGCCTGTCCCGCGGGAACCTGCGGGCGGTTGTCGATCAGCTCCATGACCTGATGATCGGGCGCGAGCCGGACATGACCCTGCTGATCGACATGGACCCGGACACCGGCTTGTCCCGCGCCAAGGGACGGCAGGGCACCGAAGAACGGTTCGAAGATTTC
The DNA here is from genome assembly GCF_059609705.1 of Ruegeria sp. YTSC192. Classification (NCBI taxonomy): domain Bacteria; kingdom Pseudomonadati; phylum Pseudomonadota; class Alphaproteobacteria; order Rhodobacterales; family Roseobacteraceae; genus Ruegeria; species Ruegeria sp. YTSC192. The sequence goes on along the minus strand of NZ_JBXWMG010000003.1, from coordinate 299,490 downwards.
GGGCCTGCCCTGCAAAAACAGATGCGCGCCGGTTTTTTGGCGCTGGCGGATGAGTTTTCCGACCGGTTTCGCGTCATTGATGGCAATCGCGACATGGACAGTGTCGCACAGGATGTGACAGACATCGTCCATGCAGCCCTGCGATAGACGATGAGCGACGACACCCCAACCCCAGATCAGGCCCCCGGAGCGCCCCATCCGCGTGAGACCGCGCAGCTGTTCGGGCAGGACACCGCCGAACAAGCGTTTCTGAGCGCCTACAACTCGGACCGGTTGCACCATGGCTGGCTTCTGACCGGCCCGCGCGGGGTGGGCAAAGCCACGCTGGCATGGCGGATCGCGCGGTTTCTGCTCGCCACTCCTCCGGCAGATGACGGGGGGCTGTTTGGCGCGCCTCCGCCCCCGCAAACGCTGGATATCGACCCGGACCACCCGGTGTCGCATCGCATGACGGCGGGCGCCGAACCGGGGCTGGCGGCGATCACCCGGTCGTTGAATGATCAGGGGCGTCTCCGGAATGAGATCGTGGTGGATGACATCCGCAAGCTGGGCAAGTTCTTCGGCCTGTCCTCGACAGATGGCGGGCGGCGTATCGTCATTGTCGACGCGGCTGATGAGATGAATGTCAGTGCTGCGAATGCCCTTCTGAAAATGCTCGAAGAACCACCGGCGCGCACCACGTTGCTACTGATCTCGCACCAACCTTCGCGCCTTTTGCCGACCATCCGGTCACGTTGCCGAACCTTGCGCCTGTCACCACTGGGGCCCGAGGATATGCAGGCCGCTTTGGCACAGACCGGGGCGGAGGTTCCCAGCCAAACCGATCACCTAGCTGCCCTCTCAGCAGGGTCGGTGGGCGATGCGGTGCGTTTGATTAATCTGGGTGGGCTTGAAATCTATGCCGAGTTGATCGCCATTCTGGGCACCCTGCCCCGCATGGATCGTCAGCGCGCCCTTAAGCTGGCCGAAGCCGCCGCCCAGCGCGGCGCAGCCGAACGGTTCGAGCTGTTGCTGACCCTGATCGACATGGCACTGTCACGTCTGGCGTTGACCGGTGCCACCGGGGCGCCTCCGACTCCTGAAGCCGCCCCTAACGAGGCTGAAATTCTGACCCGCCTGTCGGCCTCGGCCCATCACGCCCGTAACTGGGCCAAGGTGGCGGCCACGATCACCGCCCGCGCACGTCATGGTCAGGCGGTGAACCTTGACCCTGCCGCGTTGGTCCTAGATACGATGTTCAAGATACAAGAAACCTCCGGTCAGAGCAGATGAGCAGCACCCCCCAAATCACCGATAGCCATTGCCATCTGGATTTCCCCGATTTCGACGGGCAGCTGGACCAGATCATTGCCAATGCAGCCGAGGCCGGTGTGACCCGAATGGTCACCATCTGCACTCGCCTGCGCAATGAACCCAGCGTACGCGCCATCGCCGAGACTCATGCACCGATCTTCTATGCCGCCGGCACCCACCCGATGAGCGCGGCGGACGAACCGATGGCGAGTGTCGATGAACTGGTCGCACTAGCGCAGCACCCCAAATTCGTGGGCATCGGCGAGACCGGGCTGGACTATCACTACACCGCCGACAGCGCCGAGGTACAAAAGCAATCGCTGCGCATTCATATCGAGGCGGCCCAACGCACCAGCCTGCCCCTGATCATTCACGCCCGCGCAGCCGATGACGATATGGCGCGCATTCTGGCCGAGGAATACCGCAACGCGCCTTATTCCTGCGTGATGCACTGTTTCTCATCATCGGCCGAGCTGGCAAAAGCTGCCTTGGACCTTGGGTTTTACCTGTCGATGTCCGGGATTGCCGCTTTCCCAAAAAGTCAGGAGTTGCGCGATATCTTCGCAAACGCGCCCGTGGATCGCATTCTGGTCGAAACCGACGCCCCTTATCTTGCGCCGCCCCCATACCGCGGCAAACGCAATGAACCGGCCTATACCGCCCATACTGCCCGCAAAGGGGCCGAGGTATTCGGCATGGACTACGCAGATTTCGCCGCCCAGACACAGTTGAACTTTGACCGCCTGTTCTCAAAAGCAGCACAGTACAAGGCCGCCGCATGACACAGCTGCGCTGTACCATTCTGGGCTGCGGGTCTTCGGGCGGCGTGCCGCGCCTTGGTGGGCATTGGGGCGATTGCGACCCCGAGAACCCTAAGAATATACGCCGCCGCTGCTCGATGCTGGTCGAGCGGGATGGGCCAGAGGGCACGACCTCGGTCCTGATCGACACCTCGCCGGATATGCGTAGCCAGCTGCTGGATACCGGAACCGGACGGTTGGACGGGGTGGTCTATACTCACTCTCACGCCGATCATGTGCACGGCATTGATGATCTGAGAATGATCGTCTTCAACATGAAAACCCGTGTGCCGGTCTGGGCAGATGGCGACACCCAGAACGCCCTGCTGGGACGGTTCGGATATGCGTTCATCCAGCCCGAGGGCTCTCCGTACCCGCCGATTCTGGAGCTGAAATCCATCGACGGCCCGTTCGAGATCGACGGCCCCGGTGGCCCGATCCCCCTGCGCCCGTTCCGCGTCAACCATGGATCAATTGACTCGCTGGGATTTCGGATCGGCAATCTGGCCTATCTGCCCGATGTCGCTGAAATCTATGACGACGCCTGGCCCGAGATGGAAGGCCTGGATTGTCTGGTCATCGACGCCCTGCGCCGCGCGCCACATCCCACCCACGCGCATCTGGAAAAAACGCTTGGATGGATTGAGAAACTTCAGCCCAAACGCGCCGTCCTGACCAATATGCATATCGACCTGGATTATGCGACGGTCGAGGCCGAAACCGCCGACAACATCACCCCCGCCTATGACGGGATGGTGATCGCGCAGGCGCTGTAAGGCCCTGCCCTGCGCGGTCCATATATCGCCAGAACCGGGGGCGATATGCTTCAAAGCTTGATAGACGTCATCCTGCCGGTCTTTCTGGTGATTGGCGCAGGCTATGCGGCGACCCGTTCGGGCTATTTCAAAGAGGTGCATGTCGACGGGTTGATGCGCTTCACGCAGGGTTTCGCCATTCCCTGCCTTCTGTTTCTGGCCATCGCCCATCTGGATCTCAGCGCCAGTTTCGACCCTCGGCTTCTGGCCAGTTTCTATTCGGCTGCTGGATTGTGTTTCTGCGCAGGGCTTTTCGGGGCACGGCTGATCTTTGGCCGCGAGTGGGAGGATTGCGTTGCGATCGGCTTTTGCTGCCTGTTCTCGAACTCGGTCCTTCTGGGCCTGCCCATTACCGAACGCGCCTATGGCCCCGACAGCCTGACCGGCAACTACGCGATCATCGCCTTCCACTCGCCCTTTTGTTACGGCGTCGGGATCACGGTGATGGAGATCGTGCGCAATCGCGGTCATGGCGGCACAAAGATGGTGCGCTCGGTTCTGTCTGCGATGTTCAAGAACGCCCTGATCCTTGGCATTGCGCTGGGCTTTGTCGTCAACCTGTCCGGTCTGGTCATTCCACAAGTCGTGGATGAGGCGCTGGAGCTGGTGACCCGCGCCGCCCTGCCCGGCGCGTTGTTCGCACTGGGCGGCGTGCTTGTGAAATACAAACCCGAAGGCGATCTGCGTACAATCACCTATGTTTGCGCAATTTCTCTGATGTTACACCCAAGCCTTGTATGGCTGTTCGGAACAACCACAGGGCTGCCGCAGGACCTGTTCCGCTCCGGAGTGCTGAACGCAGCGATGGCGCCCGGTTTCAACGCCTATATTTTCGCCAATATGTACGGGCGCGCCAAGCGGGTCGCGGCCTCGTCAGTGCTGATCGGAACTGCCACCTCAATCCTGACCGTCTGGCTTTGGCTGACACTTTTGGGCTAACACCCGCCTTGACACAGAGAACCGGCGACACACTTACCGCTCAGGAACAGGAGCCCGGAATGCCGCACGCCATCATCGTTGCCCATGGTCAGCCCTCAGACCCCAAACCGGCCGAGGCTTCTCTGACCCGCTTCGCCGCTGAGGTGGACGCGCTCGCGGCCAATGTAACTGTCCATTCTGCCACGCTGGCCAATCCCGGCGCGCTTGAAGAGGTGATGGATAGCCTGCCCCACGACACGGTGATTTACCCCTTGTTCATGGCTAAAGGCTGGTTTGTCACCAGCGCCCTGCCCAAACGCATCGGGGATCGCAACTTGCGTATTCTTGACCCGTTGGGCACCGACCCCTTGCTTCCCGATCTTGTAAGCGACGCGCTGAAATCAGCCCTGAAGGCAAAAGACTGGAGCGCGGCAACGTCTGATCTGATCATCGCAGCTCATGGATCGGGCCGCAGCAGAAACCCCTCGGTCGTCGCAAAAGATTTTGCCGATCAGCTTTCGCAGAAACTGGCGTTCCGCTCGATCCGCGTTGGATTTGTCGAAGAACCTCCGTCAATTTTCGATGCAGCCAAAGGCGCGTCAGAGCAGTCACTCTGCCTGCCATTCTTCGCCTGTCGTGGAGGTCACGTTCTGGAAGATGTCCCGGAAGAGCTGAACAAAGCGCATTTCCGCGGCACCGTTCTGCCCGTTGTTGGTGAACTGCCTCCGATACAACGCCGGATTTCGGAAACTCTGCAGACGGCTTTTACCAAGACCTGATCTCAGGATTGCGCCTTTAGCAGCGTAGAATAGAGCCGATGGCAGGATCGACCCTCTCGCTTGGCCTGATACAGTGCGAGGTCCGAGGCCTGCAAAACGTCTTCGGCCCCTGGATTTTCAAAATGCGTGGACAAGGCGGTACCAATACTTGCAGAGACACGGCAATCCCTGTTCTGAAAGCGCATGGGTTGTTTCAGTCTTTCGATCAACCGGTCTGCGATCGCCGAAAGCCGGTCAGTGTTGGACAGGCCTTGGAAGATGATGACGAATTCGTCCCCACCAATTCGCGCCACCGTGTCGTCGTCTCGGGTTTCTTCGATCATGATCCGGGCGGCCTGCTGCAGAACGAAATCCCCCGCAGCATGTCCCAACCGGTCGTTCACGGATTTGAAGTAGTCCAGATCAATATGCATCACCGCAAACGGCGCGTTCGACGCGATCATCTGCCCTAGAAGACTGTCCATCGCACGCCGGTTCTTCACTCCGGTCAGGGTGTCGGTATAAGCCTGCTCCTCTGCTGCGAGCATTGCGCCCTGCAGCCTGAGGTTCAGTGACCGCGACGCATCCATCGCAGCCGATTTCGCCTCAACCAGATAGAGAAGCTCGATCGCCAGATCGGTCCCGGAAAAATCAGCGCTGGTCAGGGCATAGTCGCGCACTGCGTCGAGGATCGAGATACCGAAGGACAAGTTGATAACGGCCCCTTCACCGTCCGGCAGCGGTGCGACCAAACCCTTAAGGGCGGTGCGCGGCTCATCATGAAACCTGAGATGCAGATTCGCCCCAGCCATCGCCATGAGGGCCGGAATCGTTGTCACCGTACGGGGACGGACCATTTCGAACACATCCAGAAAACACTGCCCCTCCATGCGGCAGTTCGGGCGCAGCTTCTGCAGTGTCGGGCCGACGCGCAGGATGCCGCCATCTCGGTCAACCAGCAGAAACATAGGACACAGGGTTTTCAGCAACGCTGCCAGATCATCCATCCGCGTCATGCGCCCCGCGCCCCCAGATCGAATTGCCGCCCCTTGGCAAATGCACTTTCGACAAGCAGGATCGATATGACTTCGGCCTCACCTTGTTGTCCATCATGCGACAACATCACCAAAGCACCGTAATCATCTGCCATCGCGCGCAAAACACCGACCATTGCGCTGGCGTATCCGGGCAGCCCAGGGCCGCAAGTAAGCTGGAATTCAGTCTGCGAAAGCTCCTGCAATTCGAGGGTCGGAAGCGACAGGTCGGACACAGCCAGCCGCACCCGATCTGCCAAGTCATCAAGGGAATGGAGGAATTCAACATATGTCACACCACCGAACCGCAACAGGCGGCGCAAGCCTTCGGTGTTGGGATGCGAGACCAGATAGGTGCCAACATCTTCAAGAATCTCGGTCCGTGGACGGGTCAGTTCCGTACTAAGCGCATCCAGCAAAGCAGTCGTGATGGCATCATCATAGGTCAACATGGCCTCGAACTCGGAAAAACCCAATCCGGCCGAATCTGTTACGCGCTGCCAGCAAGGCCGCCCGTAAGTTGCGCATACAAAAGACTGTATCGCCCGATTGATCAGACCATGCATCAGATGCCTCAGATTGGTTGCATCCGTACTTTGGCCTGACAATCCTTAACAAATAGCCAAGAACCACTGTCGATCAGCGGAAAGACTTCGCAGTATCAAATCGATATCAAAAATCCGTCGGAGCCCCGCCTTCGGCTTTGCGGCGGGTGACGAACTCGGCCAGCTCCTCGCGAATGCCCTCGTCCAGAGGTGGGGCCTCAAAACTTCCAATGATCTCTTTGTACATGTGATGCGCGCGTTCAGCCGTCCAGATACCGCCTGCGATCTCCCAACCCTCATAGTTTTTCCAATCGCTCAGGAACGGTTGATAGAAAGCAGTCGAGTAGCGGTCCTGAGTGTGCTGAATGCCAAAGAAATGCCCGTCATTCCCGACCGCGCGGATTGCATCCAAGGCAATTTCATCCGGGCCAGTCGCCGTCAGGCCTGGGTCCATATAGCGTTGAATTTGCTGAAGGATTTCGCAATCCATGATAAACTTTTCAGGACTCGCGATCAGCCCGCCTTCAAGCCATCCCGCCGCGTGATAGACCATGTTGGTCCCCGACTGCACCGACGCCCAGAGCGAATTTGACGTCTCCCATACCGCCTGTCCATCCGGCACATTCGCCGCACAGACACCCGACGACCGCATCGGCAGACCATAAAAGCGCGCCATCTGGCCCGTCATCTGAGTGGCCCGTATATACTCTGGCGTCCCAAAAGCCGGGGCGCCGGATTTCATGTCCACATTCGAAGTAAAGGTTCCAATCACGCAGGGAATCCCCGGGCGTACATATTGGAACAGCGCGATGGCACAAAGCGCCTCGGCCAGAGATTGCGCCACCGCGCCGGCGATGGTCACAGGGGCCATCGCTCCGGCCAGAGTAAATGGCGTGACCACAATCGCCTGACCGCGCCGCGCCAGACGCAGGCAGCCGTCAATCATCGGATGATCGTGTTTCAGCGGCGAGGTCGAGTTGATGTTGGTATACATCCGCGGCGTGGCCTCGAATTCTTCATGACTCAACCCGCCTGCGATGCGGACCATCTCCATCACATCTTCGACCCGCTCTTTGCCCAGCGAGTAGGCATGCATCGCCTTATCCGTCAGGGTCAGCTTGTCATACAGCACATCCAGATGGCGAACGCTTGCGTGAATATCGACCGGCTCGACCGGATAGCCGCCAGCAAAATGGATACAGTTGAAGTACTGCGTCAGTTTCAGCAGATTGCGACACATCTCGCGATTGCCGGGAACTTTGGTGCCGATTTCCATATCCCAGTAGTTCGGAGGCGATGAGACGTTGCCAAACAGGATGTTCCGCCCACCGATTTCGATCGTCCGGTCGGGATTGCGGGGCGTGATCGTGAAGCGGCTGGGGGCTTTTGCCACCATCTCCATCACGAAATCGCGGCCCATCCGCACGTTGTCACCGTCGATAGTGCAGCCCGCCTCACGCAGGATGCCTTTGGCCTCTTCGTTATAAAATTCGACCCCGATCTCTTCGAGGATTCGCATGGCACCGTCGTGGATTGCCTCGACCCCGCCCTGATCCAGAGGCTCGGTCGGCGCATCAATATTGACCGGTGGGTTCCACGGCATCTGATCAATTGCCGCACTTCCCCTGCGCTCGGCAGCGCCTGCGCGCCCTCCGCTGCGACGTCTGCGCGAATTGGTTCCAGCCATGCTCGACTCCCTGCCATTTGCCTGTCCTTAAGCAAGCCCGGGAACGCGCTGGTGGGCCGCTCTATATGCGACAGATTTTGTCGCTTACAAACTTTGAGCCGCCGGAAACTGGTTCTGCAGATTTAGTTTTCCGCCAACCACGCCGGGATATGACCAATATCGGGCAGGACAACATCCGCCATCCCGGCCAGCTCATCGGCTTTAGCGAGACCGGTCAGAACTCCGATCGTGGTCATCCCTGCGGCGCGCCCGGCCTGCAGGTCGTGCAAGCTGTCTCCGACCATGGCGATACGATCAGGCTGCATGCCAATATGTGCTGCAAATGCCAGAAGTTGGCCAGGGCCGGGCTTGAACCCATGGCCGCTGTCATACCCGGCGATAAAGTCGAAATGGTCTTTGACGCCCACCGACTCCAGGTGCTGAAGCGCCGGGTGTTCGCTGTCATTTGTGGCGACACCCAGCTTGAGGCCGGCCTGTTTCAACGCGTCCAGGAACGGCCCTAACGGCACCGCCTGCGCTTGCGGCGCGGCGGCGGCTTCGGCATTCATCAACGTGATCAAGGCGTTACGCGCGATCCCATCGACATGCGGCAACAACGCATCTGCGATTTCCTCAACGGTCCCCGCAATCACGACGCTATTAGGGGAATAAGTCTCGGTCTCAAGGTCGAAGCCGATGGCCCGACCCAGCTCCGCCGCACGATCCCGGTCATTCTCGGCTATGCGCAACAACATGGTCCGTCCGAACGTGCCCCAGGTGTTGGCGAAGTCAAACAGCGTGCCGTCCTTGTCGAACACGATCGCATCTATTGGCATGAAAAGCTCCTGCAGGGTCAGGTCCAGTGAACGTCGGAACCACCCGACAACATCGCTTGCGCCTGAGCGGGTTGGTCATACGGCACCGTCATCGCGTCACAAAAGGCCATGATCCACGAATCGTCAAGCATCAGGAAATCCAATACCGAGGCCAGAAACTCGGGCTCACCGGCCCTATCGCGTAAATCATTTACTGCAGCGCCGGTCGAGCCCAGAAAAATGGGCAAAAGCTCCTCATTCCCGACCAGCCACCCGAGGGCATTCAGGGCCAGAGTCTGGGCGGAATCTTCGGAAATCGACATAAACTGGCCTTAGCCCCCTGTTTTGGAAAGGGTTTGTTAACCAGACTCATAAACACTTTGTTCACGCATGCAATCAATGGTGAGCAACTATGTCCGTGCAGGGAACCATCCTTGTTTTAGATGGGGTATCTACGAACCGCATCATGCTGAAGGTTCAGCTGACAGCGGCGTGGTACCACGTGGTACAAGGAGAGAAATTGGAAGGCCTCGCTGCGCTCTTGCGGCGTGCGCGACCTGATCTCGTGCTGACCGCGCAAACGCTGCCCGACGGCACGGCGGCGGATGTCAAAAGCCTGATCGCGGAAGATCCGACCTTGGGCGACGTGCCCGTTGTGGCCCTGACCGCCCAGAATGACAAAAAGGCACGGCTGCGGGCTTTGGCCGATGGTCTGGATGATGTTCTGACCCACCCGTTCAAGGACACACTGCTGCTGGCCCGTATCCGCAGCCTGTTGCGCGCACGGGCTGACACGCAGGACCTGCAATTGCGCGAGGACCCCCAGTCTTTGGGCCTGGCCGAGCCGGAAACGCCGCTCATTGCAGCCCCCAAACGGGCCCGCGTTGCGGTTCTAGCGCAATCGCCGCGCAACGGCGCGCTTTGGCAAAAGGCGCTTTCCGGGCAGTCACGCTACGCGCTGACCTCGCACCACCAATCGGACCTTCAGGCCTTGCTCTCTGGTCCGGTCCCGGATGCAATTGTGGTCGAACTGGATGCAGACCGATCTGCGCTGAACGTCCTGGCCGACCTCCGATCGCGGGGCACCACGCGCCATACGGTTCTGATCGGCGTGCTGAGTGACAACAACGCCACCCGCGCCTCCGAGGCGCTGGACCGAGGAGCAGATGCCGTCTGCCTCGGCGGGTTCTGCGCAGATGAGATCGTCTTGCGGCTGGACAACCAGATTGCCCGCAAAAGCCGGATGGACCAGATGCGGGATTCGCTGAAGAAGGGGATCGCCGAATCGTGGATCGACCCGCTGACCGGGTTGCAGAACCGTCGCTATGCCATGCGCGCCATCCAGCAGATAGCGCAGCGATCGGCACAGACCGGACGGGGTTTTGCGCTGATGCTGGCTGACCTGGATCATTTCAAGACGATCAATGACCAATACGGTCACGCCAGTGGTGATTGCGTGCTGACCCAAGCGGCGGCACGCATGCAACAGGTCGTCGGCAAAGCCGGGTTCGTCGCGCGCATCGGCGGAGAGGAGTTCATGATCGCCGTTCCCGAAATCTCGCGCGCCAATGCGCTGACGATGGCCAGCACCCTGTGCGATGCGATCTGTGCGGCACCCTTTCAATTGCCAGATCTGAGAACTCCGATTTCCGTAACCATAAGTGTCGGTCTGAAAATGTCTGCGCCGGCCTATCTGTCACAAGACGTGGCCGAACCGGTCGAGCAGTTGATCAAGTCCGCAGACAAAGCGCTGTACGCGGCCAAACAGGCGGGGCGAAATCAAGTGCAGATCAGGCAAAGCGCTGCCTGATCGCTTCAGTGCTTTTTCTTGTGACCGCGCGGGCCGCGTTTGACGACCTCTTCCAGGCGGGTCGCATAGGTCTGGCGTTCCTCGTCGCTCATCTGTGTGACGACCACCAACCATTTCTGTTGCAGCGAGGCCTGAAGTTCCGCCGTCGCTTGCGCCTGCTGCTGCAGCAAAAGCGTGACGGTTTCAGGATCAAAGGGAACCGCACGCAACGCCTCGCCCACGGCCGCAAAGTCCTGCGACCGCCCTTTGGCCCCTTTACCGTGCAGGCCGGACAGCTCTCCCTTCAGGGCTTTGCGGTCCTCTTTCGGCAAGGCGCGGTACAGTGCGGGCCCAAAACCGGGCGGCGCCTTGGCGTGATCGCTGTTCTTCAAACGCAATACGCTGCCAACCGCGACCCCGACAATCAACAGGTTGACCGCCAATGAGAGAGCCAGAAAAATCGGCATCCAGCGACGTTTCGGTTTTGGATCAGTGTTCATTCCGTGATCTCCAGAAAACTGGTGTCAAATCCAAGGTCGGCCGCCAGAATGCTGTCATCCGTTGCGCCCAAAAGGCCGCCCGTATCCGGTAGAACGGCAGGCGCAAAAAACCCAATGAAAATTCCGGTAATACTGGCAGCGGCCAAGCCACTAAAGCCTTGCCATCCACCGATATTGCCCAGAATGCGTGACCATAGGGACGGCTCCGAATGCGCGTGTTTTGCCAACCGCTGCATCCGTATGGCCTCGGCATCCGTTTCGATACGCACGGCAAGATCATCCGGCAGCCCGGATCGGTCCTTGCGCGCCTGAGCAAACAGGTTTTCCAGTTCCATATCGTCATCAGCCATCGTCATACCCCAGTTCTTCCCGCCGTCCGGCCAATATGGCGGACAGTGCCCGCTTTCCACGCGCGGTCAAGCTCTCGACCGCTTCTACCGATAGGCCCATGACCCCGGCAATCTCGGGGTTGGACAGCTCCTCAATATGCCGCAACACGACAGCCTGTCGCTGTCGGTCGGGCAATTGCATAAGCGCGCCCTGCAACGCATCATTGCGTGCCGTATCCTGCATTTTCTCAACCACGCTGGCCGCCTGATCGGAGGGTTCGGCCTCTTCTGGCAGTTGCTCAGGTGCCTTTTTGCGCTTGCGGTCCAGACACAGATTCAACGTCACCCGATAGAGCCACGTTGATACTTTGGCCGTGCCCGGCACCCAATTGGGGGCCATCTGCCACAGCCGCATCATGGCATCCTGCGTCACATCCTCGGCCTCTGCCCGGTTGCCCAACATGCGCAAAGAGACCGAATAGCAGCGCGGGCCCAGCCGATCCGTCAATATCCGCGCCGCCCCGGGGTCGCCATCAGCAAACAGCCTCAGCAACCTATCGTCGCCAAGGTCGTCCGCGGCGCATTCCACACCGCGAACGTCTTGAGGGTGGGAGGTCAGGTCCTCCATCCTGCATCAGCTATCGTCAGCGTCCGACTTATGGCGCTTTTTGTGGTGCTTGCCCATCTTGTCTTTTGCATCGGCAAATTCCTGTTCCGAGATACCGCCGCTGCTATCCGCGTCGATCCGATCAAACATCTTGCCAGCCCGGCGTGGTTTCGGCAACTCATCGGTGCTGAGGGCGCCATCACCATTCGCGTCATGCTTTTCGAACATCTTGGTCACACGGTCGCTGGCCTTCTGCTGGGCCGCGGCCTGCATCTCCTCAAGGCTCAACTGTCCATCGCCGTCAGTATCCGCCTTTGTGAAGCGCTGTGCGCGATGGGCCTGCATCTCTTCTTTCGTGATCTGGCCGTCCGCATTGGCGTCCAGTTCCTGAAACGAGACAGGCTCGCGATCCTTTGGGCCGGCTGCCAATGCCGATGTACCTGTGATCGCCACTGCCGACAAAACGATGGCCGGGATGAATTTCGAGTTCTTCATATCGGTTTCCCCATATTGGCGCGACCTGATTGCCGCTGCTCATACCCATTCAAACGCGGCACCATCGGGTTTCCGTCGAAAAAAGTTTAGCGAAGGATCAGCGGGTCACGAACGCGTATCCGGACCGGGCGATGCAAAGCGACGCACCCCCCTTTTCTATTGCGGCAAACAGGCCCATTATCGGCCAAAGATAGATGCGCGAGTTACATTATCATGGATCAAACGATCACCCCCGCAGTGGAAAAAGAGCGCGAAACATGGCCAGCTTTGGTCAAGGGCTTTCGTTGCAAATGCCCGAAATGTGGTGAAGGCAAGCTGTTGCACAGCTACCTGAAGGTCAACGACAGCTGCTCAAATTGCGGTCAAGAGCTGTTTCACCACCGCGCAGATGACGGCCCCGCATATCTGACGATCCTGCTGGTCGGGCACCTGCTGGCCCCGGCGCTGCACGTCTCATACGTGCATTGGCGACCGGACCCATGGACGATGGCCATCGTGCTTTCCATCGGCTGCATAGCGCTGTCGCTGTTCCTGCTGCCTCGCCTGAAGGGGGCTGTCGTGGCTTATCAATGGGCGCGGCGCATGCATGGGTTCGAGAAAGCCGCGTGACCGCATCAGGCACCAGCATGAGCGTCGACAAGACTGCCATCCGCGACGCAGCCACCGTCATCGTTCTGCGGGACAGGTTTACCGTGCCGTCGATCCTGATGGGGCAACGCGGGGCCAAGGCGGCGTTCATGCCCAACAAATTCGTGTTTCCCGGCGGCGCAGTCGACCCCGAAGATGCGAGTATCCCACTGGCCGCCCCCCTGCCCCCACTCTGCTATGATCGCTTGGCCGAGCAGGCCGAGGCTGACATGCAGCAGGCGCTTGCCGTCGCAGCGATCCGCGAGCTGTGGGAGGAAACCGGGATGGTTCTCGGCCAACCCGGTGAGTGGGACGGCGATGCTCCGGCGGATTGGGCCAGCTTTGCGGCGTTGGGCTACAAACCCTCGGCCGAAGCGCTGCAATTCGTGTTCCGCGCCATTACCCCTCCGGGTCGGCCCAGACGGTTTGATGCGCGGTTCTTTCTGGTCGATGCGCAGGAGATTCACGGCGATCTGGATGATTTCAGCCGCGCCTCGGATGAGCTGTCACACCTGCAATGGATCAAACTGGACGAGGTCCGCAACTTCGACCTGCCCTTCATCACCGAGGTCGTACTGGCCGAGATTACGGCCCGGGTCACCGACCCGACACCGCCATCCTCGGTCCCGTTCTACCTGAACAATGACGAGGCCAGCCTGTTCCAAAGGCTCAGGGGCTATCCCATGCCCGAGGTTGACTGACCCCAACCTTACTTCATGCGGCTGATCACAACCGTAACTTCGGGTTTTTTTCCGATCTCGGACCTAGCCGTCTGGCGCACGATCCGGCGCAGGGCCTCTTCCAGCTTGTCATCATCGCGCAGGGTTTTGGCCTCGGCCCGCATCAGGAACTGGTTCAGGTCTTCCTCAAGCACCTCAACCAGCGCCGCGCGAGAGGTTCCTGTTTCCGGAAGGCCCATCGTATCACACCATGGCTCACCCAGAGGCTCATCCTCTTCATCCAGAATGACGGTCACGGTCACATGGCCGTTCAGCGCCATGCGGATACGGTCGCGCACGACCCCGTCCAACGCACCGACCTTGACCGTGCCATCCAGATAGGTCCGCCCGGTTTCGACATAGTCGACAACTTTCGGCGCATTGCCGGTCAGGTCCAGCATGGTCCCGTTGACGGCCAGAATACCCGTGCGTCCAGCAGCCTCGGCCAGTTTGGCATGTTCGCGCAAGTGGCGATGTTCGCCATGCATCGGGATCACCATCTGCGGGTCGATCAACCCATGCACTTTCTCAAGATCAGGCCGGTTGGCATGGCCCGATACGTGATAAAGACCCGAGCTGTCATCCACCACATCCACGCCCTTTTCGCTGAGCTGGTTGATGATGAAAATCACGCCGCGCTCGTTGCCGGGGATGGTCTTCGAGGAGAACAGGAAAAGGTCGCCCTCTTTCAACTCGATACCGCGGTATTTACCACGAGCCAGTTGCGCGCTGGCGGCGCGGCGTTCACCCTGACTGCCGGTTACAATCAGCATCAGGTTCTGACGCGGAAGCTCTACGGCCTCTTCGGCGCTGATCACTTTGGGGAAATCCGACAGGATGCCGGTTTCTGTCGCAGCCTCGATCATCCGGCGCATGGCCCGGCCCAACAGCACGACCGAGCGCCCGGCCCGCTGGCCAGCCTCGGCCAATGTCTTCACCCGCGCCACGTTCGAGGCGAATGTGGTCGCCACGACCATACCCTCGGCGCTTTCGACCAACTTCGTGATCTCGGGGCCGACCTCGGATTCTGAACGTCCGGGGTGGTTTGAGAACACATTGGTGCTGTCACAGACCAAAGCCTTTACGCCGGACTTGGCGACGTCGGCCCAAAGATCGGGGTCAAACGGTTCGCCCACCACTGGATTTGTGTCCAGTTTGAAGTCTCCCGAATGCACGATCCGCCCTTCAGGCGTGTCGATCACCAGCGCGGCGCTTTCGGGGATCGAGTGCGAAACCGGCAGGAACCCAACGGTGAATGGCCCGGCCGAGATCTGCTCGGGCCAAGCCGAGGCAGTGCGCACGGCATCTTCGGGGTGGCCGTGTTCTTCCATCTTCCGACGGGCGATATTGGCGGTGAAGGCGCGCGCATAGATCGGCGCACCCAGCGCCTCATAGCAATGCGCAACGGCGCCCACGTGGTCTTCGTGTGCGTGCGTGACAAAAACCGCTTCAAGCCGGTCGGCGCGTTCCCGCAGCCATGAGATATCGGCGTGGATCAGGTCGACACCCGGCGTGGTGTCCATGTCAGGGAAGGTCACGCCCAAATCAACGAGGATCAGACGCTCCTTGCCCGGCGCACCGTAGCCGTACACATAGGCGTTCATGCCGATTTCACCGGCCCCGCCCAACGGCAGGTAGATCAGTCTTTCGCTGCTCATGTTGAGCCATTTTCCTTGTTATAGCGATGGATCACGGTCAGCCCGTGCATCGTCAGATCATCTTCGATTGCGTCGAACCCTACGTCGGCCTGATCGAACAAGGGTGCGAGCCCTCCGGTTCCAACGACTTTCATCGGCATTCCGTATTCCGCCTTGATGCGGGCGATCAGCCCCTCGATCAGACCGGAATAGCCCCAATACACGCCCGATTGGATACAGCCAACCGTATTCGTGCCAATCACCTTGTCCGGGCGGGTGATGTCGATATGAGGCAGAGCGGCGGCCCCTTGGTGCAGCGCCTCAAGACTCAGGTTCACGCCCGGCGCGATAATGCCACCAACATAGGCCCCATCCGATGCGACGACATCAAAGTTGGTCGCGGTTCCGAAATCGACAACCACAACGTCTCCGCCATGACGGTCAAACGCCCCCACCGCATTGGCGAGGCGGTCGGGCCCTGGCACCGTGCCCTCATCAATGCGCGGGGCGACCGGCAGCAGGCAATCCGGTTTGCCCACAACCAGCGGACGACAGCCAAAGAACCGATCCGCAAAGATACGCAAGTTGAACACCACGCGCGGCACGGTCGAGGCGATGATCACATCCGTAATGTCAGCCTCGATGCCGTAGTGCTTCACCAGCGTGGAATACCAGGTGAAATACGCGTCCGCCGTGCGTGAATGATGGGTCGAGGTGCGCAGGGTACACAGGAAATTCTCGCCATCCCAGATCGAGAAAACGGTATTTGTATTGCCGCAATCAATGGCCAGAAGCATCTAAGCCCCCTTCAGAAAAACACGTCCGCCGCAGGAATGCTCACACGGCCTTTGGCGGTGTTTAGGACAAGGTTGCCCCCCGCGTCCACCGTTTCGAAGGTACCAACCGTTTCCGACGTAGCGGTACGGGCGGTAATGACCTCGCCCAATCTTGCTGCGCGGGACAGCCATGCTGTGCGGATCGGTTCAAAACCGTAAGTGACGAATTGGGTTTCATAGCCGGCATAGGCCACGGCGAGTTCAGTCAGAAAATCCTCGGGCGTGACGTGGGCGCCGGTTTCCGACAGCAGAGAGACAGGGCGCACCGCGCCCGGCTCAACCGCTTCAGCGGCTGGGGCTTCGGTCAGGTTCACGCCGATCCCGATCGACAGATGTGACACCCCGCGCCCCTGCCCGGTGCTTTCCAACAGAATACCCGCAAGCTTACCGCCATTCAGCAACACATCATTGGGCCACTTCAGAGACAAACCCGACGCCCGGCCCGTGACCGCGACACAGGCGTCAAACAGGGCCAACGCGGCCACGAAACTTCGCAGTGCCGCACTTTCGGGGTTGCCCTGAGGGCGCATCAGAAGGGTCGAGGCCAGATTGCCCCTAGGATTGGCCCAAGCCCGTCCACGCCTGCCGCGTGCTGCGGTCTGGTGATGCGCCATGATCCACACGGGACCTTGCGCCGTAGGGGCAAGCCGCGCGGCTTCGTTCAGCGTGCTGTCGACCTCCTGCAAGATGTGCAGGCCGTATCCGTCAGGCCAACTGCTCATGTCAGAATGGCCCGACTACGCGGGTTAGCGGCCGCATCCTGTCGGCAAGGTTCATCAATTGACAAGTGTGGCTGCGGCAGCCGCTGCTGCGCCCTCGACACCGAACTGGTAGAACACGCCGATCAGCATCAAAGCCGCCGATCCCATCAAGGCCACCCACAATACCGGGGTTGAGCGGGTCTCGATAGGTTCCTCATTCTCGTCACCGAAATACATGTAGAAGACGATCCGCAGGTAGTAGAACGCGCCGATGACCGAGGCGATAGCTGACACAATCACCAACCCGGTCAAACCCGCGCTGACACCGGCCTGCCAGACACCGAACTTGGCAAAGAAACCAAGCATGGGCGGCACACCTGCGAGGCTGAACATCAAGATCAGAACGGCCAGAGCTTTGCCCGGATCACGCTTGGAATACTGGCGCAAAGCGTCGATGTCGGTGACCGGTTTGCCGTCCCGCTCCATCATAAGGATGAAGGCGAAGGTGCCGATGTTCATCGTCACATAGATCGCCAGGTACATCAGCATGGATTTCACGCCCAGCTCGGTTCCGGCAGCCAGACCGATCAGCGCATAACCCATATGGGCAATCGAGGAAAACGCCATCAGCCGCTTGATGTCACGCTGGCCAATGGCCGCAACCGCACCCAGCAGCATGGACAGAACCGACAGCAATACGATCACCTGCTGCCAGTCCTTCACGATGCCCCCAAACGCGTCATGCAGCAGCCGTGCAAACAGCGCCATGGCGGCCACTTTCGGGGCCGTCGCGAAAAACGCCGTGATCGGGGTCGGAGACCCTTCGTAAACATCTGGGGTCCACATATGGAACGGCACAGCCGAGACCTTGAAGGCCAGGCCCGAGATCAGGAAGATCAGACCGAAGAGCAAACCGATCGAGACGTCTCCGGCCTGAACGGTGGTGATGATGCCCGAGAACAGCGTGGTGCCGGTGAAACCGTAAACCAGCGACGCGCCATAAAGCAGCAAGCCCGAGCTGAGCGCACCCAATACGAAATATTTCAAACCGGCCTCGGTGGATTTCGCACTGTCCCGACGCAGCGCCGCCACAACATAAAGCGCCAGCGACTGCAGCTCCAACCCCATGTAAAGCGACATCAGATCGCCCGCGCTGACCATCATCATCATCCCGACCGCAGCCAATGCGACCAGAACTGGATATTCAAACCGCAGCAGGTTGCGGCGGGCCATGTATTCCTGGCTCATGACCAGAACGGCAGCGGCGGAAAGCAAGATGGCAACCTTGGAAAACCGCGCAAAGCCATCATCGACGAACATGCCGTTGAACGCCACGTTGGTCCCGTCGCCGTTGCTTGATATCCAGATCGCCAGAAGCGCCATCAGACCCGCCGTTGACCAGACCAACGCCGGGGCCAGCTCGTCCTTCTTGGTGTAAACGGCACCGATCAGGGCAGCCATCGCATATACGGCCAGAACGATCTCTGGCAGGATTGTCGTCAGATCAGCCTGGATCATGTCTCCAAAGCTCCCTTAATGCGAGGCGGCCGTCTGGGTCACGGCCTCGGCCGCGGCCAGAGCCGTGTCATAGTTCGAAATCAGCGCCGCGGTCGAGTTGCCGATCACATCGGTCACCAGCGACGGGTAGACGCCCAGCAGGATGGTCATCACGATGAGCGGCGCAAAGATCAGCCGCTCACGCGAGGTCATGTCGGTCATCGCCTTGAGGCTTTCCTTGATCAGATCGCCAAAGACAACCCGACGGTAAAGCCACAGCGCATACCCGGCCGAGAAGATCACACCGGTCGCGGCCACCGCAGTCACCCAGGTGTTGACCTGGAATGCGCCCATCAGGGTCAGGAATTCACCGATGAACCCGGAAGTACCCGGCAGGCCGACATTCGCCATGGTGAACAGCATGAAGACCAGCGCATAGGCAGGCATCCGAATGACCAGACCGCCGTAAGCGTCAATATCGCGGGTGTGCATCCGGTCGTAGATCACACCGACGCACAGGAACAACGCCGCTGAGATAAACCCGTGGCTGAGCATCTGGAAGATCGCGCCATCAATGCCCTGCTGGTTCGCTGCGAAAATGCCCATGGTCACAAAGCCCATATGCGCGACCGAGGAATAGGCGATCAGCTTCTTCATGTCCTCCTGCACCAGCGCCACAAGCGAGGTGTAGACAACGGCAATCGCAGACATCCACAGGACCAGATCGGTCATCACCGCCGAGCCAACCGGGAACATCGGCAGGCTGAACCGCAGGAAGCCGTAGCCACCCATCTTCAACAGGATCGCCGCCAGCACGACCGAACCCGCCGTCGGGGCCTGCACGTGCGCATCCGGAAGCCAGGTATGCACCGGCCACATCGGCATTTTCACCGCGAAAGAGGCAAAGAACGCCAGGAACATCAGCGTCTGCATCCCGCCGACGACATAAACACCCAGAACGCTGAAGCTTTCGGAGGAGAAGTGATGGCTCATCAGCGCTTCGATATCCGTGGTGCCCGCGTCGGCATACATCGCGACCATGGCCACCAGCATCAGCACCGAGCCGAGGAAGGTATAGAGGAAGAACTTGAAGCTGGCGTAGATCCGGTTCGCACCGCCCCAGATGCCGATGATCAGGAACATCGGGATGAGGCCTGCCTCGAAGAACAGGTAGAACAGCACCAGATCCAGCGCCATGAAAACGCCCAGCATCAACGTTTCCAGCAGCAGGAAGGCGATCATGTACTCCTTGACGCGGTCAGTCACGGTCCAGCTGGCCAGAATGGTCAGGGGCATGATGAAGGTGGTCAGCAACACGAACAGAACGCTGATGCCATCGACACCCATCTTGTACTTGAGGCCAAGTAGCCACTCACCCTCTTCCACCATCTGGAAGCCGGTGTCGCTGGGATCGAAGCCCGTGTAGATGCCAATCGACACCAGGAACGTCACCGAGGTCGCAAGCAGTGCCACCCATTTGGCATTCCGCTGCGCCGCCGCATCATTGCCATGCAAGAACAGCGCCAGAATGCCCGCGGCGATGGCCGGAATGAAGGTCACGATCGAAAGGATATTGTCCATTACTGCGCCCCTCCGCCGATCGACATCCAGGTCACAAGGGCCGCAATGCCCAGCACCATCCAGAAGGCATAGGTAAAGATGTACCCGGTCTGCGCCTTGCCTGCGAGGCGGGTGAAGAAGGGAACAACGCCCATTGCTACTCCGTTCAGGAAGCCATCAATTGTTTTGCCATCGCCGCGCTTCCACAGCAGGCGGCCAAGGGCCAGAGTAGGTTTGACAAAGATCGCGTTATAGATCTCGTCAAAGTACCATTTGTTCAGCAGGAACAGGTATAGCGGGCGCTGGTTTGCAGCCAGACGCGCGGGCAGCGACGTGTTCACGATGTAGAACCAGTAGGCCACGACAAACCCCAGCAGCATCGCGACAAAGGGCGAAACCTTGACCCATTTCGGCGCGTCATGCGCATCGTTCAGAACGTTGTTGTCAGGCGCCATGTACAGCGCACCGTCACCCGGCTCTCCACCAAAGCTGGCATGTTTTTTATCGGCCTTGTAGTCACCCTCGCCTTTATCGGCTTTCGCCTCACCATGGCTGTCATCTGCCTTGGCTTCGCTTTGGTCGGCCTTGGCCTCAGCATGTCCGCCGGTCTCTTCCGCCAGCGGAATCCCATAGAACTTGGCCACCTTGTCGGTATAGCCGAAGAACTGGTTGTACCACAGCATGCCCGAGAACACCGCGCCCAGCGACAGAACGCCAAGCGGGATCAACATGACCATGGGGCTTTCATGCGCGTGATCATGCGTGTGCTTGTCGCCACGCGGTTCGCCGAAGAAGGTCAAGAAAATCAGACGCCAGCTATAGAACGAGGTGAAAACAGCCGCGATCACCAGCATCCAGAAGGCATAACCTGTACCACCGACAAAGGCGCTTTCGATGATTGCGTCCTTGGACAGGAACCCGGCAAAGCCGAAGGTGGTCAGCGGGATACCGACACCAGTGATGGCCAGCGTTCCGATCATCATAGCCCAGAACGTATAGGGGATCTTCTTCCGCAGCCCACCGTATTCGGTCATCTCCTGCTCGTGGTGCATCGCATGGATCACCGAACCGGCCCCGAGGAACAACAGCGCCTTGAAGAACGCATGCGTCAGCAGGTGAAACATCGCCGCTGAATACATGCCGACACCAGCGGCCACGAACATGTAACCCAGCTGCGAACAGGTGGAATAAGCGATGACGCGTTTGATGTCGGTCTGAACCAGACCCACGGTCGCCGCAAAAAACGCGGTCGAGGCCCCAAGGAAAGTGATGAACCCGGTGGCACCCGGCGCGAATTCCATCAACGGCGACATGCGGCAGACGAGGAACACACCCGCTGTCACCATGGTCGCGGCGTGGATCAGGGCCGACACGGGCGTCGGGCCTTCCATCGCGTCCGGCAACCAGGTGTGCAGGATCAACTGCGCCGATTTACCCATCGCGCCAATGAACAGCAACACGCAGATCACTTCGATCGCGGTCCATTCACCCCACAGGAAGTGCAGCTTTTCCTCGGCCAGCGCAGGCGCCGACGCGAAGATGTCCGAGAAGTTGATGCTGTCGGTCAGCAGGAAGATCGCGAAGATGCCCAGCGCAAAGCCGAAATCGCCGACCCGGTTGACGATAAACGCCTTCATCGCCGCCGCATTGGCCGAAGATTTGCGGTAATAGAATCCGATCAGCAGGTACGAGGCGACGCCCACACCCTCCCATCCAAAGAACATCTGCACCAGATTGTCTGCCGTCACCAGCATCAGCATCGCAAATGTGAAGAAGGACAGATAGGCAAAGAAACGTGGCTTATAGCTTTCGCCCTCGCGCCATTGCGGGTCGTGATCCATGTAGCCGAAGGAATACAGATGCACGAGCGCCGAGACAGTCGTCACCACGATCAGCATGATCGCGGTCAGACGGTCCAGACGAATGGCCCAGCTTGTCGACAGCGATCCGCTCTCGATCCAGCGCATGATCTCGATCTGTTGCGTCAACCCGTCGAAGGTGAAGAACACGATCCACGACAGCAGACAGGCCAGAAACAACAGGCCCGTCGCAGTCCACATGGCCGCTTTCTCGCCAATAAATCGCCAGCCAAACCCGCAGAGCAGCGCGCCCACCAGCGGGGCAAAGAGGATGGTGGTTTCCATATTCTCTTACCCCTTCATCATATTGACGTCTTCAACCGCGATGGTGCCACGGTTGCGGAAGAAGCAGACCAGAATGGCCAGCCCAATCGCCGCCTCGGCCGCCGCCACGGTCAGCACGAACAGCGTGAACACCTGCCCGACCAGATCGCCGAGGAAACTAGAAAACGCCACAAGGTTGATATTCACCGCCAGCAGCATCAGCTCGATACTCATTAGCAGGATGATGACGTTCTTTCGGTTCAGGAAGAGACCGAAGATGCCGATGACGAACAGCGTCGCCGCGACCGTAAGATAGTGTTCAAGTCCGATCATCGTCTTAAAGTCCCTGCCCCGGTTTCACGTCCTTCAATTCCATCGCCTTGGCCGGGTCGCGCATCATCTGGCCGATGATGTCCTGACGCTTGATGTCCTGACGGTGGCGCAGAGTCAGCACGATCGCACCGATCATCGCGACCAGCAGGATTAGGCCCGCCAGTTGGAACAGAAGGAAGTATTGATCATAAAGGATGACGCCCAGAGCCTCGGTATTGTGGCGGTCCGCTGGAACCGGCTGCGCCAGATTGGACGCCGCGCCCTGCGCGCTGTCCCATGCTCCGAACGCCATGATGAATTGCATCAGGATGACCAGACCGATCAGCAGGGCCAGGGGCATGTAGCGTGCCATCTCGGCCTTCAGCTCGGCAAAGTCCACGTCCAGCATCATCACCACAAACAGGAACAGCACCGCGACCGCGCCGACATAGACGATGATCAGCAGCATCGCCACGAACTCGGCCCCCAGCAGCACGAACAGGCCCGCCGAGGACAGGAAGGATAGGATCAGCCAAAGCACCGAATGCACTGGCTGGCGGCTGATCACCGTGAACAGCCCGCCGGTGATGGCGCTGATGGCAAACAGGTAGAAGGCAAAGACGGTCATTGATCCTCATCCTCGTTGTCGCCCAAGACCTCTTGCGCCAGATCCAGCGCGCGGGTCATGGCCGGGATGCCAGCAAAGACCGACATCTGACCGATCGTTTCCACGATCTCTTGTTTCTTCGCGCCCGCCTCCAGAGCATGACGCACGGTCTGGCGCACGGCCGCATCCGCTTGCGCACCCTGACAGGTCAGCCCGGCCAGCGTCAGCAGCAGGCGCGTCTTGGCATCCAGCCCGTCCTTGTTGACTGTGTTGCCGAACATCATCTCCATGACCTCTTTGGGCATGGTCGGCCACAAGTTCTCGAACCCTTTGGGCGAGAAATTCTCCATCGCCGGGTTCATCGCCTTGGCCATGTCCTGCGCCTGCTTCATCATCAGCTCAAACGGATTTTGGGGCGTGTCACTCATCTGTACGGTGCGTCCATTTCCAGATTGCGGGCGATCTCGGCTTCCCAACGCTCGCCGTTGTCGAGCAGCTTTTCCTTGTCGTAGAACAGCTCTTCACGGGTTTCCGTGGCGAATTCGAAGTTCGGGCCTTCGACGATAGCATCGACTGGGCAGGCCTCTTGGCAGAAGCCGCAATAGATGCATTTGGTCATGTCGATGTCATAGCGCGTGGTGCGACGGCTGCCGTCTTCGCGCGGTTCGGCGTCGATGGTTATGGCCTGCGCCGGGCAGATCGCTTCGCACAGTTTGCAGGCGATGCAGCGTTCTTCGCCGTTCGGATAGCGGCGCAGGGCGTGCTCGCCGCGGAACCGAGGCGACAGAGGGCCCTTTTCGTGCGGATAGTTCAGGGTGGCCTTGGGGGCGAAGAAATACTTCAGCCCCAGCTTCATGCCGACCCAAAAGTCCTGCAGCAGGAAATATTTGGCAGCGCGGGTGTAGTCGATTTGGGTCATATCAGCCTCCTACGCTCCAACGCGCGAATGCGCCCCAGAACCAGTCGAATTTTGCTGCAAAAGCCACGAAGACCACCCAAGCCAATGAGAACGGCAGGAACACTTTCCAGCCCAACCGCATCAGCTGGTCATAGCGGTAGCGGGGCGTGATCGCCTTGACCATCGCGAAGAGGAAGAAGAAGAACGCCATCTTGGCGACCATCCACAGCACGCCGTCGGGCAAACCGGGAATGGGCGACAGCCAGCCGCCGAAGAACAGCAGTGTGGTCAGCGCGCACATCAGGAAGATGGCGATGTATTCTCCCGCCATGAACAGCAGGAAGGGCGTGGCCGAGTATTCGACCTGATAGCCAGCGACCAGTTCCGATTCCGCCTCGGGCAAGTCGAACGGCGGGCGGTTGGTTTCCGCAAGCGCTGAGATGAAGAACAGGAAGACCATCGGGAAATGCGGCAGCCAGTACCAGCTGAAGAAGCCGAACGAGCCGTCCTGAGCGCGCACGATATCGCCAAAGTTCATCGATCCTGTCGAGATGATCACACCGATGATGATCAAGCCAATGGACACTTCGTAAGAGATCATCTGCGCCGCAGAGCGCAACGAACCAAGGAACGGATACTTTGAGTTCGACGCCCAACCGCCCATAATCACGCCATAAACCTCCAACGAGGATACGGCGAAGACATAGAGGATCGCCACGTTCAGATCTGACAACACCCAGCCGTCGTTGAACGGGATCACGGCCCAGGCGATCATTGCCAGCACGAAAGAGGTCAGCGGGGCAAGGATAAACACGGTACGGTCCGCACCCGCCGGGATGACGACCTCTTTGACCACATATTTCAACGCGTCGGCGACCGTTTGCAACAGACCGTAAGCGCCCACCACGTTCGGGCCACGGCGCATCTGAACAGCGGCCCATATCTTGCGGTCACCATAGACAAGGAACAACAGCGAGATCATCACAAAGGCCACAACGGCAAGCACCTGCGCCAGGATGATCAGGGCGATGCCGCCCGGTGTGTTAAAGAAATCAGCCATTGGTCCTCACACCGTGGGTCGTCGGGGATATCTTTGCGGGACGGATCATTCTGCGGCCATCCTGTTTGTGTTTTTCGTCTGCGCCGACAGCTCAGCCATCAATTGCGAGGCACGCGCGATCGGGTTGGTCAGGTAGAAATCCTTGACCACATTGCGGAAAGTGGCGTCGCCCAGCGTACCAGCCTCAAGCGGTTGCACCTCGTTCTCGATCACCTCGTCGATACGCGCCAGATGCGGCACCGCCTCGATCAACGCATTCCGCAATTGCGCCAAAGAGTCGAAAGGCAGAGTCGCCCCCAACTCGGCCGAGAGCGCACGCAAGATCGCCCAGTTTTCTTTGGCCTCACCCGGCGCGAAACCCGCACGCATGGCCAGCTGAGGGCGACCTTCGGTGTTCACGAACAACCCGTTTTCCTCGGTATAGGCTGCGGCAGGCAGGATCACATCAGCGCGGTGCGCGCCACGGTCGCCATGGCTGCCCTGATAGATGACGAATGCGCCGTCTCCGATCTCGACCTCATCCGCGCCGAGATTGTAGATCACATCGGCGGCGCTGATCGCGTCCATACCGTCTGCGTTGGTGGCATCCACATCCATCGCGCCCACGCGCGCGGCGGCGGTATGCAGGATGATCAGCCCACTTTCGGTATTGCTTGCAACGGTTTGTGCGGCGGCCAGAATAGCGGCGCCATCGGCCTCTTGCAGTGCCCCCTGCCCGACAATGACCAAAGACCGCTTTGCTTTGATCTCATCATCGCCGCCCATGTCGACGACCTTTTGCAATGCTGCGCGGTCATCGCCCATGTGGTGGTATTCATAGGTCAGATCGGCCGCTGGGCCGACCAGTGCAACCTCGGCCCCATGCGCCCAGGCCTTGCGGATACGAGCGTTCAGAACAGGAGCCTCATCGCGGGGATTGGTGCCGATCAGCAGAATACGTTCGGCCATGTCGATATCTTCGATCGCGGCAGTCCCGGCATAGGCCCCACGATTGCCCGCAGGCAGCTTGGCCCCATCGGTGCGGCATTCGACAACGCCACCCTGCCCTTCGATCATCTGTTTCAGCGCAAAGATCGCCTCAACCGGAGCCAGATCACCAACGAGACCCGCCGGTTTTTCGGCCCCTTTCAGCGCTTCAGCGGCTTTGGTGAGCGCCTCAGGCCACGAGGCCGGGCGCAGCTTGCCGTTTTCGCGCACATACGGGCGGTCCAGACGCTGACGGCGCAACCCGTCCCAGACAAACCGGGTCTTGTCGCTAATCCATTCCTCATTCACGCCGTCATGGTTGCGCGGTAGGAAACGCATCACTTCACGTCCTTTGGTATCCACGCGGATGTTCGATCCCAAGGCATCCATCACATCGATGCTTTCGGTCTTGGTCAGCTCCCACGGACGCGCGGTGAAGGCATAGGGTTTCGAAGTCAGCGCCCCCACGGGGCACAAATCAATGATGTTACCCTGCAAATTCGAGTGCAGCGTCTGATTCAGGTATGAGGTGATCTCAGCGTCCTCACCCCGTCCGGTCTGGCCCATCTGGGTGATGCCGGCGACCTCGGTGGTGAAGCGCACGCAGCGGGTGCAACTGATGCAGCGTGTCATAGCCGTGCCGACCAGCGGCCCAAGATCCAGATCATCAACGGCGCGCTTGGCTTCTTTGAAGCGCGAGCCAGAAACACCATAGGCCATGGCCTGATCCTGCAGATCACATTCCCCCCCCTGATCGCAGATCGGGCAATCCAGAGGATGGTTGATCAGCAAAAACTCCATCACCCCTTCGCGGGCTTTCTTGACCATAGGTGAGTTCGTCTTGACCTGAGGCGGCTGCCCTTCCGGCCCCGGGCGCAGATCACGCACCTGCATCGCGCAGGAGGCCGCAGGTTTCGGAGGGCCGCCCACGACCTCAACCAGACACATCCGGCAGTTCCCCGCAATCGACAGACGTTCGTGATAGCAAAAGCGCGGCACCTCGACCCCGGCCTCTTCACAGGCCTGGATCAGGGTCATGGCACCATCGACTTCGATTTCCTGCCCGTCGATATTGATCTTGCGGAGGTCAGACATCGTCAGTTCGCCCTCAAATAAACGCCGATGGCGCTGTTTCTGTCGATTTCCTTCCGCCCCAACGTGCAGAAGGAATTCGGGTTTTCATAGGTCACGCCGTTTGACGCCAGATAAGCCTCGCCCTTGGCGCGCATCCGGTCTTTTTCAGCATCAGAGTCGATATAGGCCCGGATTTCCTGGTCCGAATAGCCAAGGCTATTCGCCTCGGACCGCAGCCCCCACATCACGTTAATCGCTTTCAACTTCCGCCCGCTGATCGAGGGGCAATAGTCCGAAATCTCTTTCGCAACTGCGATGTAATACAGCTCATTGTCGATCTGTTTCACCTCACGCAGAGGCGGTTTGGCCTCGGCAATCGCGGGGATCATCAGCGCAAGACCGATGGCAAGTGTTTTCGCATAAGACATGACAGGTCCTTTCATCTTGGGTCGACCAAGATGGGTGTCGCCCTGTCTGCTATGCAATAACAGACCGCTGGCCCTGCCGTGATATGCGGAAAATAGCCTCATGGTCTTTGGCAGGTTCCAGCAAATGTCAGTTTGTCGTCGCTGATGCGCAGGTTTTGCGGCTCGGTATCCGGGCCGACCTTCCACGCGATACGCGACGAGCCAAAATTCTGGATGCAGAACTTGGTGCCTTCGAACCGGCCCGCCTCACGTGCGCCTTCCAACGAAGCGGATACATTGTTCACCACAACAGTGAATTCGGTCGGGGTCTTGCGTTTGTCGACCGATTTGGCCTTGGCGCGGAAGAACTGGCCGTCGAACAGCACACGGTCCTTGGACGAGGTGACGGTGCAGGCCGAAATCAGCACAAGCCCCGCAAGGCCAGCCAAGGTTGAGAATTTCATTGTCTTCACTTTGTTTATTCCTGTCAGATGGCTGGCATCTGGGCGGCTGCGCGCGTGATCAGAAAGGTGTGTCATCCCGCTCACTCCGCTGCGACCTGAGCGCAACGATTGTCGCGCCATTTGCTTGCTTGTTTCAAATCCGCCCATCCAAAGGCGTGCTCACTAGGACCTTCCTGGCGCAGACGATCAAGCCGCGTCATGGCTTCATCCAGATCCGGCTGGTGCCCCACGGGCACCCACCACATCACGAAATGCTGATCCCCCAGCAGTTCAAACCACTCTTGGCGGCGGTCGTAAAACTGTTTGTGTATGGTGCCCCAGACAAATGTCTCAAGGCTCGCGACATCTTCCCAGACTGTCAGGTTGGCAACAAATTGAGGATCGTCCCCAATCGCGTTTTCCGTATTCCCGGTTCCCGGCTCGCCTGAACCTTCCATCATCCATACAAAGCCCGGCATCCGCTTGCCCAAGCCGTTGACCTTGTCGAGATTGGCCATGAACTCAGCCACCCGAGGGTCATCCGTCGGGGCCAGCAGGCGGCCAATATTCAGTTCGGCCAGATGATATCCGTCGGGCTGCCTGATCATTCCGCTGCCATTGCCCCCATACGGCCTGATTTCTGGGCCTTGATGCGGTCTTCGATCTCTTCGCGGAAGTTGCGGATCAGGCCCTGGATCGGCCAGGCCGCGGCGTCGCCCAAGGCGCAGATCGTGTGGCCTTCGACCTGTTTGGTCACGTCAAACAGCATGTCGATCTCTTCCAGCTCGGCCTCACCGCGCACAAGGCGGTCCATCACGCGCATCATCCAGCCGGTGCCTTCGCGGCACGGCGTACACTGGCCGCAGCTTTCATGCTTGTAGAATTTCGACAGCCGCCAGATCGCCTTGATGATGTCGGTGGACTTGTCCATCACGATCACCGCCGCCGTCCCAAGGCCCGAGCCCAGCTCACCGCGCAGATAGTCGAAATCCATGATCGCGTCGCGCATATTCTCGCCGCGCACACAGGGAACGGACGATCCACCCGGAATGACCGCCAGCAGGTTGTCCCAACCACCACGAATGCCACCGCAATGGGTTTCGATCAGTTGCTCGAACGGGATCGACATCGCCTCTTCGACGACGCAGGGGTTGTTCACATGGCCCGAGATCGCAAACAACTTGGTGCCCGCGTTGTTCTGACGACCAAAGCCCGCGAACCAGTCCGCACCACGGCGCAAAATGGTCGGCACAACAGCAATCGATTCCACGTTGTTCACCGTGGTCGGGCAGCCATAAAGCCCTGCCCCCGCCGGAAACGGAGGCTTCATGCGTGGCATGCCCTTCTTGCCCTCAAGGCTTTCGATCAGCGCGGTTTCTTCGCCGCAGATATACGCACCCGCGCCGTGATGCAGGAATATGTCGAAATCCCAGCCCGAACCGGCGGCGTTCTTACCCAACAGCCCGGCTTCATAAGCCTCATCAATCGCGGCCTGCAGCGCCTCGCGTTCGCGGATGTATTCGCCGCGCAGGTAGATATAGCAGGTATGCGCATTCATCGCGAAAGAGGCGATCAGGCAGCCTTCGATCAGCGTATGCGGGTCGTGGCGCATGATCTCGCGGTCTTTGCAGGTGCCCGGTTCGGATTCGTCCGCATTCACGACCAGATAAGACGGACGGCCATCGCTCTCCTTTGGCATGAACGACCATTTCAGACCGGTGGGGAAACCCGCACCACCACGCCCACGAAGCCCTGAGTCTTTCATCGTCTGGATGATCCAATCCCGGCCCTTGTCGATCAGGCCAGCGGTGCCATCCCAATGCCCTCGGGCTTGCGCGCCGCGCAAAGTACGCTCGTGCATCCCGTAGATGTTGGTAAAGATCCGGTCCTGATCCTTCAGCATCGCGTGTTACCTTCAGCTGTCCTGACGCATGCGCCAGAGTTGAAATATGTTGACGCTTGCATAGATGAAGCCGGCCAAAGCGGCAAAATCAAATAGCAGCGCATAGCGCCCCGGCAGTCCGATCGCGGGGCCGATGAACAAAGTCATGACAAGCCAAGCCACCATCGTCACGGCGATGACGATGCCTATATGTCGACCCTTGCGGGCCATGGCTTGCTCTTTGTCCTTGTCCATCTCGTCCTTGGGGCCCTGCGGGCGCGTTTAGTCTTCGTAAGTGCCGTCTTCCTTGGCACGTTTGGCGAATTCGGTCTCATCCCCGACCGCCAGCTTGGCCGCCTGTTCAATCCAGCCATCGCGTTCAATCCGGCCTTTGAACTTCAGGCGCGCATCCACCCAGGCCACATGTTCCGCCGTCCACGAGGCGATCTGATCATAGTGGAAAAAGCCCAGACCGTTCAGTGTCTCTTCCAGCTTCGGCCCAACGCCTTTGAGCATCTTGAGGTCATCCGGCAAGCCCCCGCGCGCCTCGGTCAGCGTTCGGGGTTTGTCTTCCTCGACCTCTTTCGCTTTGGCCTCTGCCGCCTGTTTGACGGCAGGCTTCGGTGGCTCAGGCGCTTTGGGTGGTTTCGCAGCTGCCGAGGCTCCGGCTTGTTTGCCGTCCTTGCCCAGCCAAGGCGTGAGGATCGGAACCTCGGTCCCGTCGATCCGCTTGACCGTATCTCCCAGTTCTGCCGCCAAGGCCACGCTGGCATTGTGTTTCGGCTTTCCGGCCTCATGGTCCGTCAGACTGCTGAGGCCCTTCAAAGGCTCAGCCGCATAGCGCCCGTTCTGAGGGCCGGGCGTGGGAACTTTACCTGCTGCCAGATCGTCAATGATCTTGCCAAAGCTGTCGGCGGTCAGATCCTCAAAGTAATCCTTGCCGATCTGCGCCATCGGAGCATTGGTACAAGAGCCGAGGCATTCCACCTCTTCCCAGCTCAGCTTGCCATCGGCGGATAGTTCATGAGGTTTGGCCGCAATCTTGTCCTTGCAAACCGCGATCAGATCCTCGGCCCCGCAGATCATGCACGACGTCGTGCCGCAGACCTGAATATGCGCCACCGAACCAACTGGCTGCAGTTGGAACATGAA
This sequence comes from Ruegeria sp. YTSC192, assembly GCF_059609705.1. Taxonomy (NCBI): domain Bacteria; kingdom Pseudomonadati; phylum Pseudomonadota; class Alphaproteobacteria; order Rhodobacterales; family Roseobacteraceae; genus Ruegeria; species Ruegeria sp. YTSC192. Next base: position 268,625 of record NZ_JBXWMG010000003.1, on the reverse strand, counting down.
GTAGAACGAGGCGACCTCAAGCACGCGGATATAGGCCATACCCAGCATGTCGGCGACGGATTCAATCGCCGGACGGGATAGCCAGCCCTCCTGCTCCTGCGCGCGCCACAGCAGCGGGATTACCGCGCTGGCCTGACGCCCCTCGGGGTATTTGGTCATCTGCGCTTCGGCCCATTGCTGGTTGGCAGCGGTGAAGGCGAAGCTTTCGGGTTGTTCGGGGTGAAGACGGCGGAGCATTAGCGGTCAATCTCTCCAAATACGACGTCCATGGTGCCGATGATGGCGGCGACGTCGGCGAGTTGGTGTCCCCCCGCAACGTGGTCCATGGCTTGCAGATGCAGGAACCCCGGCGCGCGCAGTTTGGCGCGGTAGGGTTTGTTGGTGCCGTCGGCGACCAGATAGACGCCGAATTCACCCTTGGGGGCCTCGACGGCGGCGTAGACCTCACCCGCAGGGACGTGGAAGCCTTCGGTGTACAGCTTGAAGTGATGGATCAGGCTCTCCATCGAGGTTTTCATGTCGGACCGTTTCGGCGGGGTGATCTTGCCCCGGGCCAGAACGTCGCCGGGGCAATCGCGGATTTTGGCGATGGCCTGACGGATGATGTGCAGTGACTGGCGCATTTCCTCCATGCGGCAGAGATAGCGGTCGTAGCAGTCGCCATTCTTGCCGACGGGAATCTGGAATTCGAACTCGTCATAGCATTCATAGGGCTGCGCACGGCGGAGGTCCCATGCCAGACCTGATCCGCGCACCATCACGCCCGAGAAGCCGTATTTCTGAATGTCATCCTCGGTCACCACACCGATATCGGCGTTACGCTGTTTGAAGATGCGGTTTTCGGTCAGCAACCCGTCGATATCGTCCAGAACGGCGGGGAATTCGTGGCTCCATGCCTCGATATCGTCCAGCAGCTCGGGCGGCAGGTCCTGATGGACGCCGCCGGGGCGGAAATAGGCGGCGTGCAAGCGGGCACCGCAGGCACGCTCATAGAACACCATCAGCTTTTCGCGTTCCTCAAAGCCCCAGAGCGGCGGGGTCAGAGCGCCCACATCCATCGCCTGCGTGGTCACGTTCAGCAGGTGGTTCAGGATGCGCCCAATCTCGGAATACAGCACCCGGATCAGCGAGCCCCGGCGCGGCACCTCGACCCCGGTCAGCTTTTCGATGGCCAGACACCAGGCGTGTTCCTGATTCATCGGCGCCACGTAATCCAGACGGTCGAAATACGGCAGGTTCTGCAGATACGTCCGGCTTTCCATCAGCTTCTCAGTACCACGGTGCAGCAGACCGATATGCGGATCGCAACGCTCGACGATTTCTCCGTCCAGCTCAAGTACCAGACGCAAAACCCCATGCGCTGCAGGGTGTTGCGGGCCGAAGTTGATGTTGAAATTGCGAATCTTCTGCTCGCCGCTCAGCGCGTCCGTGCTGCCGTCATCATATCTTGAGCCGTCCATCACCGCCTCCGCTTTTTCTTCGCATCCGCGCGCACCCGGATCTTTTCGGCCTCAGCCGCCTTGGCCGCGGCACCGGCAAGCAGCACCCCAAGAGCGCCCAAAATGATCAGTTCCCCCAGCATCTCAGCGGCGCTCCAATTCTTGTAGCTTGATCCCCACCCACCAGAGCAGGGCAATCGTGCCGAACGGGATCAGACAGAGCAAACACCAGACTTTATTGATCCCGAAGAAGGGCAATATCTTGATCATCGGGATGATCGTCAGTGCGGAAAGGATCAACCACCAGATGCCACCCATCACTCTGCCTCCTGCTTCTCATCCCCCGGCAAGATGTAATTCGCACCTTCCCACGGGGACATGAAATCAAACTGACGGTATTCCTGCACAAGGCTGACGGGCTCATAAACCACGCGCTTCTGCGCCTCGTCATAGCGAACCTCGGTATAGCCGGTGGTCGGGAAATCCTTACGCAAAGGATAGCCACGGAACCCATAGTCGGTCAGGATGCGCCGCAAGTCAGGATGGCCCGAGAACAGGATGCCGAACATATCGAACACCTCACGCTCGAACCAGTTGGCCGAGGGGTGGACGTCGACGATTGACGGCACCATGTCTTCTTCGCGGATTGAGACCCGCAGGCGGATGCGTTGGTTCTGGTACATCGACAGGAAGTGATAAACCACGTCGAACCGTTTGGCCCGTTCGGGGTAGTCAACGCCCGTGATATCAACCAGCGTCGAGAACTGGCAGGAGCGGTCATTCTTGAGGAATTCGATGAACTCCAAAAGGTTTGACAGCGCGACATCCACGTTCAGCTCATCATGGGTGACATCCCAGGACAGCACACAGTCGGACCGTTTCAGTTCAAGATGCGTACCGAGTTCTTTAAGTGCTTCGCTCATCCGCCCTCTCCCTCAGCGCACGATGGTGCCGGTGCGGCGGATTTTGCGTTGCAGTTGCATCAGACCGTACAGCAGCGCCTCAGCCGTCGGAGGGCAGCCGGGGACGTAGATATCCACCGGAACAATACGGTCACAGCCGCGCACAACCGAATAGGAATAGTGGTAGTAGCCACCGCCATTGGCGCAGGACCCCATCGAGATCACATAGCGCGGCTCGGGCATCTGGTCGTAGACCTTGCGCAACGCGGGGGCCATCTTGTTGGTCAGCGTTCCGGCCACGATCATCACGTCGGACTGTCGTGGGGACGCACGCGGCGCGATGCCAAACCGTTCCGCATCATAGCGCGGCATCGAGGTGTGCATCATCTCAACCGCGCAACAGGCCAGACCGAAGGTCATCCAATGCAAAGACCCGGTGCGCGCCCAATTGATGATGTCTTCGGTCGAGGTCAGCAGGAAACCTTTATCCTGCAGCTCGGCGTTGAGGGCCTGGGTGGCGACTTCTTTGTCGACGCCGGCGGTATTTGCACCCGTCATCACTCCCATTCCAGGGCCCCCTTCTTCCATTCATAGGCAAAGCCGATGGTCAAAACGCCCAGGAAAACCATCATCGACCAGAACCCCACATCGCTGATGTCCTTGAAGCCCACGGCCCAAGGAAACAGGAAAGCAATCTCGAGGTCAAAAATGATGAAAAGGATCGAAACCAGATAGAAGCGCACGTCGAATTTCATACGGGCGTCATCGAAGGCGTTGAAGCCGCATTCGTAGGCGCTGACTTTTTCGGGATCGGGGTTGCGAACTGCCAAAACGACAGCTGCCAGAATCAGAACAATTCCCAGGCCGATGGCTACGGCCAGAAATACCAGAATAGGGAGATATTCCCGCAGCAGGTCTTCCACGTCTAGCTCCTTTCCTGCGCATCCCCTTTCGGGGGGCGCCGTCAATTGGCGTGTTGACTCGACTTTCTCTAGCCCCACGCGGTCAGAGGGTCAACCGAACACAAGCGCGCACCGCATCATTCATCCCCTTGACAGACCGTCGGGAATCACCCCGATTTCGCCTCGGCGGACAATAGACGCCCCAAGTTAATCTTTGTTGTTCCACTTGGGGTTACGTTTTTCAAAGAAAGCTTCAATGCCTTCCCGTGCTTCCTGTGTCTCCCATCGGGCAACCAACGCCTGGATCGTATGGTCGATCACACTGTCGTCAAGACGCGGACCGAGGTTTTGAACCAAGGCCTTGGCTGACGCCACAGCGCCCGGCGCACAGGACAGGTAAGGGGTGATTTCGTCTTCGACGGCACGCATCAGTTCATCGGCTGGCACCACTTTTGCCAACAGGCCAAGCTCCACCGCTTCGGCTGCATCAAACAGACGCGCCGACATGAATACGCGCCGCGCGCGCGCCTCACCCATCCGCGCGATCACGTATGGCCCAATCGTGGCCGGGATCAGCCCCAGCCGGGTCTCGGTTAGGCCCATTTTCAGCGTCTCAACGCCAATCGCGACGTCGCAGACCGAGGCCAGCCCGACGCCACCGCCAAACGCGTTGCCCTGCAATGCGCCAATCAGAGGTTTGGGCATCTCGTTCAGCGCCTGCAGCATTTTCGCCAGCTTGCGCGCCTCGGTGAAACGGGTCTCGGCATCCGCAGCCATCTGATCGCGCATCCACCCCAGATCGCCTCCGGCGCAGAAGCTCTTGCCAGATCCAGTCAACACAACAACGCGCACCGCCTCATCGTGCCCCAGCTGCGCCGCTGCCTGAGTCAATTCGCTGATCATCAGCGCCGACATGGCGTTGTGCTTTTCGGCGCGCGACAGGGTCAGCGTCGCGACACCCCGGTCATCCGTGACGACCGCAATCGTTTCAAACATGTCAGCCTCTCATTGCCTGCGCCATCTCCGCAGCTTCGTCCAGAACCGCTGTGTCCAGACCGGTCTCATATCCCAGCCGTTCCAGATGGGCAGCGACGGCTTCGGTCGCGACATTGCCAGCCGCGCCGGGCGCATAGGGGCATCCCCCCAAACCACCGACCGCAGCGTCAAACACCCGAACACCTAGCGCCAGCGCGGCATCTATATTGTCCATCGCGCGCCCGTTGGTGTTGTGGAAATGGCCTGCAAGCCGGGTAACCGGCACCCTGTCGCGCACCGCCAGCAGCAAATGTGCGATCTTGTCCGGGGTTCCCTGCCCGATCGTGTCGCCCAGCGAAATCTCATAGCACCCATGCGCAAACAGAGCGTCCGCGACCTCAGCCACTTTTTCGGGTGGGGTTGGACCGTCATAAGGGCAATCGGTCACGCATGAGACATAGCCCCGGACGGGCAGGTCGATATGGCGCGCGGCCTCAAGGATCGGCGCGAACCGTTCGATGGATTCCGCGATGGTCGCGTTGATATTGGCTTTCGAGAACCCTTCGGAGGCCGATGCAAACACCGCAATCTCGTCCGCTTTGGCCGCCAGCGCGTCTTCATAGCCGCGCATGTTCGGCGTCAACGCCGCATAGCGCACCCCCCCGGCCCGTTTAATCCCGGCCAGAACCGCGCCGCTGCCTGCCATCTGCGGCACCCATTTGGGCGACACAAAGCTGGCCACCTCAATCCGGTTGAACCCGGCGCGGCTAAGACAATCGACCAGTGCCACCTTCTCGGCCACCGGAATCTCGCGCTGTTCGTTCTGAAGCCCGTCCCTTGGCCCAACCTCGAATATCTCGACCCGTTCTTTCATCAGCGCATCCCTTCCCGGCTTCTTTTCATTTTACATTCGGATGGCCCGACTGTGCCACGCAATGCACGGCCCGAACAGATCAATCCTCGGCCAAGCGAACCAATGCCGCCCCGGCCTCGACCTGCGCACCCGCGTCGGCCAACACTTCGGCCACCACTCCGTCGCGGGCGGCGAGCAGGGAATGTTCCATTTTCATGGCTTCCAGAATCGCCAGCCGGTCACCCTCTTTCACTGCCTGTCCTGCCGAGGCGAAGACGGCCTTGACCAGACCGGGCATCGGCGCCTCGATCACGTTGGTATCTCCTGCGGCGCTGGTATCGCGATCCAAGGGGTCGACGATTTCGAACACCTGACCATAGCCTTCAAATACCGTGATCTGAGGTCCAGCGATGGCGACATTGGGCATGCGCTGTCCATCAATGACCCAACCGCCATTGCGCTGCGCGATCACCTGCGTGCCATCCACGGTCCAGACCTGCCGGTGCGGGCTTTCGACCTGAACATTCAGATCAATGACCTCTCCATCGCGCATCAGCTGCACGGCCCGATGCAACGGCCCCCACAGGGTGAAGCCGGTCTCTGAGGTCGTCTCCGTCAGCCCCAGCGCGGTCATCGCCGCAGCCACGACCGAGGCATTGGTCGCACCGGACATCCTCACCAGATCCTCCAGATCGCGCCCGATCAGACCCGTATCCACATCGCCCGAGGCAAACCCAGTATGGCGTGTCAAAGCGCCAAGAAAGGCCAGATTGGTCACCGTCCCGGCGACCTCGGTCTCACTTAGGGCGCGATGCAAGCCTTCCAGCGCGACCGCACGGGTCGGACCATGCACGACGACCTTGGCGATCATCGGATCATACCAGGGGCTGATCGTATCCCCCGCCCGCACGCCGCTATCTGCGCGGCACTCAGGCGGAAACTGCAGATGGGTCAGAGTCCCCGTTGCGGGCAAAAAGCCCTTGGGCACATCCTCGGCATAGAGCCGCGCCTCAAACGCGTGACCATTGATCGACAGGTCGTTCTGCTGCTTCGGCAGGCTTTCTCCCGCTGCTACGCGCAACTGCCATTCCACCAGATCAACGCCCGTAATCGCCTCAGTCACCGGATGTTCAACCTGCAGACGCGTGTTCATCTCCATGAACCAGAATCGATCCGGCCGCAGCCCTTCGGACGCGTCGACGATGAACTCAACCGTCCCGGCCCCTTTATATCCGATTGCCTCTGCCGCACGAACACCGGCCTGCCCCATCGCCTCGCGCATCTCAGCCGTCATACCGGGGGCGGGAGCCTCTTCGATCACCTTCTGGTGCCGCCGCTGAAGCGAGCAATCCCGTTCAAACAGATGCACCGCATGGGTACCGTCACCAAAGACCTGAACCTCGATATGCCGAGGCTTGGAGACGAATTTCTCGACCAGGACCGCATCATTGCCAAAGGCGGTCTTTGCCTCACCCCGCGCACTGTCCAACGCGTCCGAGAATGCATCGGGGGTCTCGACCAACCGCATACCCTTACCGCCGCCGCCCGCAACCGCCTTGATCAAAACCGGGTAGCCAATGGCCGCAGCTGCCTCGGCCAGATGGGCGGGGTCCTGATTGTCACCGTGATATCCGGGCACAACGGGAACGCCTGCGTCCTCCATCAAAGCCTTGGCCGCATCCTTGAGGCCCATCTTGCGGATTGCATCCGCAGATGGGCCGATGAACGTCAGGCCTGCGGCCTCAACCGCATCCACGAAATCCGGGTTCTCGGACAGAAACCCATAGCCGGGATGGATCGCCTGCGCCCCGGTCTCGAGCGCCGCCTGGATGATCACATCCCCCTTCAGATAGCTTTCTGCCGGGGCCGAACCGCCAATATGCACCGCCTCATCCGCCATCTGCACATGCTTGGCCAAGGCATCCGCATCGGAATACACGGCGACACAGGACACACCCATTTTTTGAGCGGTTTCCATCAAACGGCAAGCAATCTCACCCCGGTTTGCGATTAGGATTTTACTGAACATGGCAAACCGCCTCTTCGAAGATAGAACCAGACGAGCATTCGGTGCTTAAGTTCCAAGAGGATGCAGTGCATTCGAAAGCTTCATCGCGGAAATAAAACAGAAAGTTTCTCGCAGGGTCAGACCTGGCTGACATAATGGTCCAAGGTGTCTCGTCCTGACCTTCCCTAAAGTCGCCATCCACCTCGTAAAACTCTCCCCAAGCTGGCGCCACTTTGCTGAATCTGCACTGCCCACCGAACCACCCGTGATCATTGATCGACGTGAAACGAAATCGCTGGCAACCAACAAACCGGATAAACAGGTGCCCTCGTGCCAGACGCGATGGGTTCAACCACTCATTTGGGCAAAACCGTAGCCAGAGATCACAACCTGCTTTTGCAGCCGCAGGCATCGGCGTATTCGGATCCGCGTTCCAATCTTCGTTCAATTTCGTGAAATGAGTGTCCATTGGGCAATCACATCCTGAACACGCCGAAACGTGTTTCCTCAATTGGGGCGTTCAGCGCGGCGCTCAGCGATAAGGCCAGCACGTCGCGCGATTTGCGCGGGTCGATGATGCCGTCATCCCACAGGCGTGCAGAGGCATAGAGCGGATGAGACTGTTCCTCGAACATATCCAGCGTCGGGCGTTTGAATTCGGCCTCTTCCTCGGCGGACCATGTCCCGCCCTGCCGCTCGATCCCGTCGCGTTTCACGGTGGCCAAAACGCCTGCCGCCTGCTCGCCGCCCATTACGGAAATGCGCGAATTCGGCCAGGTCCACAGGAACCGAGGCTGATAGGCCCGCCCCGCCATGCCATAGTTTCCGGCTCCGAATGAGCCTCCGACAAGCATCGTGATCTTCGGCACCGAGGTTGTCGCCACCGCCGTCACCATCTTGGCCCCATGCCGCGCGATGCCCTCGTTTTCGTATTTGCGACCGACCATAAAGCCGGTGATGTTCTGCAGAAACACCAGTGGAATATGGCGCTGAGAACACAGTTCGACAAAATGCGCGCCCTTCTGCGCGGCCTCGGAAAACAGCACGCCATTATTGGCGATGATCCCGACGGGGCAGCCTTTGACATGGGCAAACCCGGTCACCAGCGTTTCCCCGAACCGTGGCTTGAACTCATCGAAACGCGAGCCATCGACCAGACGCGCGATCACCTCTCGGATGTCGTAGGGCGTGCGCAGGTCAGCCGGAACAACGCCGAGGATTTCCTCAGGATCATAAGCGGGCTCTTCGGATGCCTCAAACCGTAGGCCGGGCTTCAGCCCGGCACCGCCCAATGAGCCAACTGCCCGCCGCGCCAAAGCCAGCGCGTGGGCGTCATCCTCGGCCAGATAGTCCGCCACGCCGGACAGGCGCGTATGCACATCGCCGCCGCCCAGATCTTCGGAACTGACAACTTCTCCGGTCGCGGCCTTGACCAGAGGCGGCCCGGCCAGAAAGATCGTACCCTGTTCCTTCACGATGATGGTCACGTCCGACATAGCGGGCACATAGGCCCCACCCGCTGTACAAGAGCCCATCACCACAGCGATCTGAGCGATCCCCTTCGCGCTCATCCGCGCTTGGTTAAAGAAGATGCGGCCAAAGTGGTCGCGGTCCGGGAAGACCTCATCCTGATTGGGCAGGTTCGCGCCGCCACTATCGACCAGATAGATGCAGGGCAGATGGTTTTCCTCGGCAATCTCCTGCGCGCGCAGGTGTTTCTTGACGGTCATCGGATAGTACGTGCCGCCCTTCACGGTGGCGTCGTTGCAGACCACCATGACCTCGCGCCCCTGTACCCGACCAATACCCGCGATCACCCCGGCACAAGGCGCGGCGTCGCCATACATCCCATGCGCCGCCGTCGCGCCGATTTCCAGAAACGGAGACCCCGGATCGAGCAGGTTCGCCACCCTGCGTCTGGGAAGCATCTTGCCCCGAGAGACGTGTCGCGCACGGGATTTCTCGCCACCGCCCATACGGGCTGCTTCCGCCGCGGTCGAGATTTGCGCCAGCGCGTCAAGATGGGCTGCGCGGTTTGCTTTGAAGCCCTCAGAGGCGGGCATGGCCTTGGATGTGAGTTTCATTGCACCCCTACTCAACCTTTTCAGTTTCGGACAACCAAGCACGCTCTACTATCCGGGCGGCTCGCCAACCTGCTAAAGCATCGGTGTAAGAACATACTGCTTCTTCTGAGATATCTCCGACATCAATTTTTCCGCAATCCGGCAGCGGTGGAACAGGCCCAAGTCCATTGTCTCTTTCGAAAACTTCCTTTGCTGTAGGCAGAGCTTCGAAACCTAACTTACGCTCGTCAGGAATTCGCTGCCAGCGAACGTCAGCATCACGCAGCATCCAATTCGTGACTTCAACAAGACAGTACTCGTTCCTTGCTAGGTCAAATGCATATTCACACATTTTGCGAGCGTGACTGACGCATTCGCCGTCCATGATAAGCGCCAACTCAGTATTTGGAATACTGTCTGCACAGAAACTCAGACGTGCACCGACGCCAAGCTTGTCCTCATTGGCAGCCAGTTCGCCAGTTATTGGTGCCAAGCCCAACAATGCCAAAGGTAGTATCTTTAGAGTTTTTTTCATTGGCTCACCTCCGCGCTTGCCCGCGCCTTCAATTCCTTCCGGATCACTTTCCCCGTCACCGTCATCGGCAGCTCCTCCAGAAACGCCACCTCGCGCGGATAGGAATACTGCGCCAGCCGGTCTTTGACCCAGTCCTGCAACTCCGGCTCTGAGGCCTCGGCCCCCGGCTTCAAAACCACATAGGCCTTCACGATCTCGGTCCGCAGCTTGTCGGGCTTGCCGACCACGCCGACCGTTGCCACCGCCGGGTGGGTCAGCAGGCAATCCTCAATCTCCGCAGGACCGATGCGATATCCGGCGGATGTGATCACGTCATCATCTCGCCCGACGAAGCGCAGATAGTCACCTTCCCATACGCCTCTGTCTCCGGTGACCAGCCAATCTCCCCGGAACTTCTCAGCCGTGGCCTCAGGCCGGTTCCAGTACTCCAATAGCATCGAGGCCGAGCCGCGCCGGATGGCCACGTCGCCCTCTTCATCAGTTGGGTTTCCGTTTTCGTCGATCACCGCCACCTCGTGCCCCAATACCGGTTTGCCGATACAGCCGGGGCGCACCGGGAAATCCTCGGCGCAAGACGAGACAACCATATTACATTCGGTCTGGCCGTAGAATTCGTTGATCGTCAGTCCAAAGGCCTGTTGCCCCCAGGCCAGCATCTCGGCCCCCAATGGCTCACCGCCCGATGCAACCGACCGCAGGCCCGGGATGCTCTGATCCGCCGCCTTCAGCATCCGCAGCGCGGTCGGTGGGAAGAACACGTTGCGCACCCCGCCGCGCGCGACTACGTCGGCGCAGGCCTCAGGGGTAAATTTGTCCAGCCGTGAGGCCACCACGGGGATGCCCAGCGCGAGGCCCGGCATCAGAACATCGAACAGCCCTCCGATCCAGGCCCAATCCGCCGGGGTCCAGAGGCAATCCCCCGCGCGCAGGTGATTATGGCTGATCGAAACGCCCGGCATATGGCCGGTCAGTACACGGTGCCCGTGCAAAGCCCCCTTAGGGCTGCCGGTTGTGCCAGAAGTATAGATCAGCACGGCAGGGTCTTCGGGGCCGGTATCCGCAAAGGGCAGCTCTGGGCCGGGATGGGCAACCTCAGCGGCGATCATCGGCTCAGCCAGATCACCCAACAGCCCGGCGCCCTCGGCATCCGTCAGAACGATCCCTGCCCCGGCATCTGCCACGCGGGAGTGCAGCGCGTCCCGTTTGAACAGCTTGAACAAAGGCACCGAGATCGCGCCGATCTTCCAGATCGCCAGATGCGCCGCCGCACACCATGGGGACTGGTTGAGCAGAACGCCAACCCGGTCACCGGTCTGGACCTTGGGCAAGAGCGCCCGCGCAAGCCCATCAGCCATCTCGTGCAGCTGACCGTAAGTGACCGGTCGCGCCTCGCCCTCGGTCAGATCGACCAAGGCGACCTGTTCGGACGGATGGCTCAGACACTGGCGCGCCATGTTCAGCCGGTCGGGGACATCCCAGCCACCCTCCGAGCGCAACCCCGGTATGCGCAGATCGCCTGACATCAAAAATATCCCTTATTTTTCAATATTCTGGCAAAGTTGCACGCGGTGACTGCATTCACGCAAATTTGACTCAGATCAGAGAGCGCAGGCAACGCCCGTGCAAAACAGCGGCCATCAACTGAACCAAAGGCAGAAAAATGACCAATAAACTCGCCGCTTTGACCCTCTCCACCGCGCTGGTCGCGCTGGCTGGCCCCGCACTCGCCCAATCGCAAGGTGACTGGACCGTTGGTTTCGGTGTCGGCTACCTGGACCCGAAATCCGACAACGGAACGCTGGCAGGATTTGACGCCGAGGTCGACGACGACACCCGTCCGATCTTTACCGTCGAATACTTCATCCGAGACAACCTGGGTATCGAATTGCTGGCCTCCACGCCGTTCGAACACGATATCACCTTGGGCGGCAGCACCGACGCTGGCAGCACCAAGCACCTGCCCCCCACCTTGTCGCTGAACTACCACTTCCCGACCAACAGCGCGTGGAAGCCCTATGTCGGCGCAGGCCTCAACTACACTATCTTCTTTGAAGAAAGCTCTCCGCTTGGCGACCTGGAACTGGACAACTCGTTCGGTCTGTCGCTTCAGGCTGGTTTGGACTATCAGATCACTGAACAAGGCGCCGTCCGTTTGAACGTGCGCTGGTTCGACATCGACTCGGACGTCAAACTGAACGGCGCCGACATCGGTACAGCCGAAATCGACCCGTTCCTGGTTGGCGTATCCTACGTCCATCGCTTCTGATCCCTTGATCGAAACGCCCCGCAGTTCCCTCGGCTGCGGGGCGATTTCTTACCCGAGCATTTCGCCCATCATTTCGCGACCGATGAGCATGCGGCGGATTTCGCTGGTCCCTGCCCCGATCTCCATCAGCTTGGCATCCCGGAAGATCCGACTGACCGGAGCGTCCGACAAGAACCCCGCCCCGCCCATCGCCTGAACGGCCTGATGCGCCTGCGTCATCGCCGCCTCAGAGGCATAGAGGCAGCACGCCGCCGCGTCCTGACGGGTCACATCCCCACGGTCGCAAGCCTTGGCGACCTCATAAACGTAAGCACGGGCCGAGTTCATCGCGGTGTACATATCCGCGATCTTGCCCTGCATCAGTTGGAACATGCCGATAGGTTTGCCGAACTGTTTGCGCTCGGCCAGATAGGGCATGATTTCATCCAAACATGAAGCCATGATGCCGGTTCCGATCCCGGCCAGCACGACACGTTCGTAGTCTAGCCCTGACATCAGAACGGCAACGCCCTTGCCCTCTTCGCCCAGAACATTCTCGAACGGTACTTCGACATCTTCAAAGATCAGCTCAGCCGTGTTCGACCCGCGCATCCCAAGCTTGTCGAAATGGGGCGAGGTCGAGAACCCCGTCATCTCCTTCTCGATCAGAAACGCGGTGATCCCTTTCGATCCTGCTTCCGGGTCAGTCTTGGCGTAGACGACCAGAGTATCCGCGTCCGGCCCATTGGTGATCCAATACTTGTTCCCGTTCAGGCGGTAGTGATCATTGCGCTTCTCAGCGCGCAGCTTCATCGACACCACATCCGACCCGGCCGAGGGTTCGGACATCGCAAGCGCGCCCACATGCTCGCCCGAGATCAGGCGGGGCAGGTATTTTTGCTTTTGCTCTTCCGTGCCATTCAGCTTGATCTGGTTCACGCACAGGTTCGAATGCGCACCATAGGACAGCGAGACCGAGGCCGAGGCCCGCGCGATCTCCTCAATCGCGATCGTGTGCGCCAGATAGGTCATGCCCGCGCCACCATATTCCTCAGGCACGGTCACGCCTAGAAGGCCCAGCGTGCCCATCTCGGTCCAAAGCTCATTGGGGAACGCGTTCGACGCATCGACCTCGGCCGCCATCGGCTTGACCCGTTCCTGCGCCCAACGATGCACCATCTCGCGCAGCGCGTTCACGTCCTCGCCCAGATCGAATTGCATACTCGCCATGAACATTGACGCTCTCCTCTCAGCATTAATGAACAAGTGTTCAATAACTGGATACCAGCGAATCTGCGGCGGGTCAATCATTCCGGGCGTTGCGGTCCCGGCACGAAAAACGCCGCCCGAACCGGGGCGGCGTTTTCCAAAAATCAAGCGTGCGCCGCTGGCGCACTCAATTGGATCACGATTGGTAGACGGCTCCGACCTCGGCCCGGATGATGCGGGCGATCAGCTGGCAGTCTTCCACCGAAAAGGTCAGAGGCACGCGCATATCCATAATCCCCGCCAAAACCCGGTCCGAGGCAGGCATTCGCTCACTCTCGGCATAGCGCCAACTGTCATAGCGTGAGGTAAACCCGGTGGGCTCGGCACCGCCGAACCATTTCAGCTCTACTCCGCGGCTGGCGCAGCGACTGATCACCTCGGCGATCCGCTCCGGCAACCAGTCGAGCAGAAGGAACTGGATCGAGGACCCCACATAGGTCTCTGCCTCGGGACGCTCGACCATCGTCAGGCCGGGCGTTCCTCGCAGACCGTCTTCGATAGCCTGATACCGTTCGTTCCAGCGGGCTACCTGCCGATCCAGATCCCGCAACTGTGGGCGCAAAATCGCAGCCCGAAGGTTATCCATACGGCCCGAAACGTTCGGCGTAGTGTACTTGATCCGCTCGAACACCTCTGGCCCCGGGGCAGCCAAGTGCCGCTCGTAGAGCATATAGGACCCCGATAGCATGGTCGCTTTGGCCGCAAGTTCCTCATCATCGGTAACCAGCAGACCACCCTCGCCCGAGTTCACATGCTTATAGGTCTGGCACGAATAACACCCGATGGCCCCCTGCCGACCCGAGAGCTGCCCGCGCCACGCAGCCCCCATCGTGTGGGCGCAGTCCTCGATAACGACAACCCCGGCGGCATCGCAAAGCTGCATCAACCGGTCCATGTCGCACAGATGGCCACGCATATGGCTGAGCATCAGAACCCGCGCCTGATTCAGCTTGGTCGCCAGATCCTCCAGATCAATGGTCAGGTTTTCGGTCACGCCGACAAAAACCGGCTTGGCCCCGACCGAAGCAATCGCCCCCGGCACAGGGGCCAGTGTGAACGCGTTGGTCAAAACCGGCTCGCCGGGCTGCACACCCACGGCCCGCAAGGCAGTCGCCAAAGCATAGCCACCCGACGAAACGGCAAGGCAGTATTTCGCCCCCATCTGGGCCGCGAATTCCTGCTCCAGCAGCGCGGTCTCGCCCAATTCGCCAGGCACGACGTTGTAGCGATGCAAACGCCCATGTCGCAGAACGGCCAGAGCGGCCTCGACCGCCTCGTCCGGGATGGGTTCTTGCTGGGTGAAACTGCCGGTGAATATCTCAGTCATGACCTAGTTCTGGGGCTCCATCCGGTCCGGGTCAAGGGATCACGCGGCAGAACCGATCAACTCGGCCACAAGATCGGGCAGATCATCGAAATGATGCAGCAAGGCTTCAGGCTCCAAAGCGGCCATATCGTCGCCCGAGGGGCCGAACGTAACCAGAACCGAAGGCACCCCGGCTGCTTTCGCTGTATTTCGGTCGGTATCGGAATCTCCGATCAGAACGCACAGGTCAGGATGCCCACCTGCACGCCGTGCGGCCTCGCGCAGCGGTTCGGGGTCAGGTTTACGCACCGGCAGAGTGTCCGCACCGATCAAGGAGGCGAAGTGATCCAGCACACCCAATTGGCTGAGCAATTGATGCGCCAGACGTTCAGGTTTGTTGGTGCAGATCCCAACGCCATAGCCTGCGGTTTTCAGGCCCTCGACCGCCTCCAAAGCGCCGGGGTAGAACTGCGTGTGGGTGTCGATGTCTTGCGCGTATGCCTCAAGCAAAACCGGATAATACGCGTCGACCGTGCCTTCATCATAGGCCCCGACGCGCTTCAAGCCATGAGTCAGCATCATCCGCCCGCCACGCAGCGCAACGCCCGCATCCTGGCCATGGACCAGAACATCCCCGTGACCCATCGCGCGAAAACAATGGTTTGCAGCGGCCAGCAAATCGCCCGATGTATCCGCCAAAGTGCCGTCCAGATCGAAGATGACCGTGCGCATTGCGCCTCCTTGCTCGGCGGGTTTCCGCCATGTCCTGTTGCAATCGGCAATCTTGTTTGATGGCCGAACGGCTTGCGCCTTAGCCCTCAGCGGATAAAACGGACAGCAACAAAACACAAAGAGAAAACGATTTCATGACCATCGCCCTTGTCATCCTTGCCGCCGGGAAAGGCACCAGGATGAATTCGGACATTCCCAAAGTCCTGCACCCGATCGCGCAGGCCCCGATGCTGGTTCATGCCATGCGCGCCGGTTCAGTGCTGTCGCCCGAGCGCACCGTGATCGTCACAGGCCACGGGGCCGAGGCCGTCGCCAAGGTCGCCCAGACCGAGGATGAGACCGCGCAGATTGCCGTGCAAGAGGAACAACTGGGGACAGCCCACGCCGTCGCGCAGGCCCGCAATGCGCTAGAGGGGTTCGACGGCGATGTCGTGGTTCTTTATGGCGACACACCGTTCCTGCAGCCCGACACGCTCGAGCGGATGATCGAAGCGCGCGCGCAGAATGATCTTGTGATTCTGGGCTTTGAGGCCGCAGACCCAGCCCGCTATGGCCGTCTGGTGATGAATGGCGACACGCTGGAACGGATCGTCGAGTTCAAGGACGCCTCGGACGCAGAACGCGCAATCACCTTCTGCAATTCAGGCCTGCTGGCCTGCAACGCGGCAACCTTAATGTCCCTGATTGACGCGGTCGACAACGACAACGCCTCGGGCGAATACTACCTGACGGATGTGGTCGAAATCGCCCGCTCCCGCGGTCTGAGCGTGACAGCGGTTGCCTGCGATGAGGCGCAGACGCTGGGTGTAAACTCTCGCGCAGATCTGGCCGCAGCGGATGTGGTATTTCAGGCGCAGGCCCGGGCCGAGCTGCTGGATCTGGGGGTCACGCTGATGGCCCCGGACACCGTCTACCTTGCCGCCGATACTGTGATTGGGCGCGACACCGTGATCGAGCCGAATGTGGTCTTCGGCCCCGGCGTGACGGTCGAAAGCGGCGCAACGATCCGGGCGTTTTCGCATCTGGAAGGTTGCCATGTCAGCCGAGGGGCCATCATCGGCCCCTATGCCCGCCTGCGCCCCGGCGCGGAACTGGCGGAAAACGCCCGCATCGGCAATTTCGTCGAGATCAAGAATGCAGAGATCGCCGAGGGCGCGAAGGTCAATCACCTCAGCTATATCGGGGATGCCTCGGTCGGGGCAGGTTCGAATATCGGGGCGGGCACGATCACCTGCAACTATGACGGCGTGATGAAGCACAAAACCACGATTGGAGAGGGTGTTTTCATTGGCTCCAACACCATGCTCGTAGCCCCCGTTAGCGTAGGCGATGGCGCGATGACGGCAACCGGCACCGTCGTGACCAAAGACGTGGAAGCCGAAGCGCTTGCCGTTGCGCGCGCCAAGCAGGAAAACAAGCCCGGCTATGCGCGCAAATTATTTGATATGTTGAAGGCGAAAAAGGCTCGCCGTAGTAAAGAGGTTTGATTTTATGTGTGGAATTGTAGGTGTTCTGGGGCAGCATGAGGCCGCCCCCATTCTGGTTGAAGCCCTGAAACGGCTGGAATATCGTGGCTATGACAGCGCTGGCATTGCAACTGTCAACGATGGCATCCTGGATCGCAGGCGCGCTGTTGGAAAGCTGGTAAACCTAAGTGACCTGCTGGTCCACAACCCTCTGCGCGGCAAATCCGGGATTGGACACACCCGCTGGGCCACGCATGGCGCGCCCTCGGTCACCAACGCGCATCCCCATAAGGCCGGGCCTGTCGCCGTCGTCCATAACGGAATTGTCGAGAACTACCGCGATCTGCGCGCCGAGCTGGCCCAGCATGGCGTGGATTTCGTGACTGAAACCGACACCGAAACCGTCGCGCTGATGGCCGCACATTACCTGAACAGCGGACTGTCCCCGACCGAAGCAGCCTTCAAGACAATTGATCGGCTAGAAGGCGCGTTTGCACTGGCCTTTCTGTTCGATGGTCAGGACGACCTGATCGTGGCCGCGCGCAAGGGCTCTCCGCTGGCGATCGGCCATGGAGAGGGTGAGATGTATGTAGGCTCGGACGCGATTGCCCTAGCTCCGCTGACCAACAAGATCACCTATCTTGAAGAAGGCGACCGCGCCGTTCTGACCCGCACCTCGCTCGAAATCCGCACCGAAGCGGGCGAGTTGGCCAACCGCGCGGTCCGTAAGATCAAGCTGGACACAGCCCGCGTCGACAAGGGCGAGCACAAGCACTTCATGGCCAAGGAAATCGCCGAACAACCGGTTGTCGTGGCCGAGGCGATCCGGTCGTACCTGCCCGCCGGCGATGACCGCGTGGTTCTGCCCGAGAGCGATCTGGATTTCACCAAACTGGACCGTCTGACCATGGTCGCCTGCGGCACGGCCTTCTATGCCTGCCTGACAGCGAAATACTGGTTCGAGCAGCTGGCGAAAATGCCGGTCGAAGTCGATATCGCCAGCGAATTCCGCTATCGCGAACCTCCGATCACCGAACGCACGCTGGCCTTGTTCGTCAGTCAATCAGGCGAGACCGCCGATACGCTGGCCGCACTGCGCTATTGCGAGGGTAAGGCCGACAAGATCGTTTCGGTCGTCAATGTTCCCGAAAGCTCGATTGCGCGGGAAAGCGACCTTGCCCTGCCCATCCATGCGGGGGTTGAGATCGGCGTTGCCTCGACCAAGGCCTTCACCTGCCAACTTAGTGTGCTGCTGATGCTGGCGCTCAAAGCCGCCGCTGATCGGGGCACGCTGAGCGATGAGGAACTGGCCGATCACGCCGCCGCCCTGCGCGGCTTGCCCTCGGTGCTGAACGCCGCTTTGGATCAGAACCGCGCCATCCGCAAATCCGCCCAGCGCCTGTCCGAGGCGCGCGACGTGCTGTTCCTGGGTCGCGGCCTGATGTACCCGCTGGCGATGGAAGGCGCGCTGAAGCTGAAGGAAATCAGCTATATCCACGCCGAAGGTTATGCCTCGGGCGAATTGAAACACGGCCCCATCGCGCTGATCGACAAGCATATGCCAGTCGTGGTCATGGCCCCGCGCGACGCCGTTTTCGACAAGACCGTC
Organism: Ruegeria sp. YTSC192; assembly: GCF_059609705.1. Taxonomy (NCBI): domain Bacteria; kingdom Pseudomonadati; phylum Pseudomonadota; class Alphaproteobacteria; order Rhodobacterales; family Roseobacteraceae; genus Ruegeria; species Ruegeria sp. YTSC192. The sequence continues at coordinate 250,321 of NZ_JBXWMG010000003.1, read as the reverse complement.
TCGAACATGCAAGAGGTGATGGCGCGTAAGGGCAAGGTGATCCTTGTGTCGGACGATGATGGCATATCCGAGGCTGGCGATGATGTCTGGAGCACAATCCGTATGCCCCACGTTCACACGAACCTGACCCCGATCCTATACTCGGTTCCGGCGCAGTTGCTGGCCTATCACACAGCTGTCGCCAAGGGGACGGATGTGGACCAGCCGCGTAACCTCGCGAAATCCGTGACTGTGGAGTAAGACATGGCCAAGCAATTCCCTCAAATGGACGATGCGCATCAGAAATTCATCAACGAGCAGCACATGTTCTTCGTGGGCAGCGCCGGGGTTGAGGGGCGGGTCAATATCTCACCCAAAGGCATGGATTCCCTGCGTATTCTGGGGCCAAACCGGATTGTCTGGATGAACCTGACCGGCAGCGGGAATGAGACCGCCGGGCATCTGCTTGAGGTCAACCGCATGACCCTGATGTGGTGTTCCTTCACCACGCGCCCGCTGATCCTGCGCACCTACGGCACCGCACAGACGCTACATGCAGGCGATGACGGCTGGGACGAACTGGCTGCTCACTTCCCCAACCACCGCAGCGCGCGGCAGATCTATGATCTGAACATTGATCTGGTGCAGACATCCTGCGGCTATGCGGTTCCGTTCATGGAGTTCCAGTCGGATCGCGACACGATGCAGAAATGGGTCGACGGCAAATCCGACAACGATATCCGCGCTTATTGGGTCGAGAAGAACCAGCAGACGATTGACGGCAAACCTACCGGGGTTCCGGTCTAGACCATGCTTGCCCCCTATCTGGATCAGATCAAGGCGCACGCCGATGCCGAGCACGCGGAACAGGTCGCGGCCTATCACAAGGCCGAGCGTCCCTATCTGGGCGTCGCCGTCCCGGTTCTAAACGATCTGACCAAAGTTTGGCGCAAGGACTTGTCGGTTGCTGGGCGCGTCACCCTCGCGGATGCGCTCTGGCAGACCAACATCCACGAGGCCCGCGTCGCGGCCTCCAAACTGCTGACCCAGGCGCGGATTCGCCCGGATGAAGATGTCTGGGCCTTGTTGCAAAGCTGGGTGCCCGATTTCGACGCATGGGCCATCGCCGACCACGCCTGCACCGCCATCCAGAAACGCCTGAGCGCCGATCCAGCGCGGCTGGATCAAGTCGAAACCTGGACGGGATCAGACCATATGTGGACCCGCCGCGCCGCTCTGGTCTCGACCCTGCCCTGGACCAAGCAGAACCACCCCAAGCCAGAAGATCTGGCGCGCCGAGATCGTATCCTCGGTTGGGCTGCGGGCTATGTGCCCGATCGGAACTGGTTCATTCAGAAATCCATTGCATGGTGGCTGCGGGAGCTCTCTAAACATGATCCCGACAGGGTCGTGGCTTTTCTGGACGCGCATGGCAACGCGATGAAACCCTTTGCCCGGCGCGAGGCTGGGAAATACCTGAAGGGTTAGTTGGCGTAGATCTCGACCTCGACCAGCTGATCGAACGGCACCAGCAACGCCCGCATGGCATCCAGTGACAAACGGCTGCCGCCCGTTTCGGGCCCCGAGGCCGGAACCAGCGTGATATAAGCCTGCGCCCCGGTTTTCGGCACAACCACCCGCGCGGTTACCTCGGAATCGACCAAGGGCGTCTGCATCCAGCGGCCCGGAGTCGACGGATCACCCAAACCGGCAATGGTGGTCTTGGCCCCGGTCCAGTTTGCCGTCGCAGGTGCGGGCTGGATATAGGCTGTACTTTCCACCTCGGCGGACGCGGATTCGACGGCATCGGGCGTAGCCTCGGCCGTCGCTTCATCACGCCCGAGCAAACGATCCGTTGTCGAACGCACGGTATCGCACCCGACCAGCAAAACGCAGGATATCACAAGCAGTTCTCTCATACCCCGAACCTACTACCCCTCAGGCAGCTGTACCAGACCAAAGCACAGTTCACACTTGTCGCGGGCCTGTTCCAGCTTTACCTATACCGAATGACTGCTCCGCTGATTGATCCTTTCGCCCGCGCCATCACCTATCTGCGCGTCTCGGTAACCGACCGCTGCGACTTTCGCTGCGTCTATTGCATGTCCGAGAACATGACCTTTCTGCCCAAGAAAGAGCTGCTGACGCTGGAAGAACTGGACCGCATGTGTTCCACTTTCGTGAATATGGGCGTTGAGAAACTGCGCATCACCGGTGGTGAGCCGCTCGTGCGTCGCAATATCATGACGTTCTTCAACTCCATGACCCGTCATCTGGAAAGCGGCGCACTGAAAGAGCTGACGTTGACAACGAATGGCTCGCAGCTTGCGCGATTTGCCGATGATCTGTACGCGGCGGGCGTGCGGCGGGTGAATATCTCGCTGGACACGCTGGATGAGGACAAATTCGCCGCCGTTACGCGCTGGGGGCGTCTGAAACAGGTTCTGAACGGGATTGATGCGGCGCAAAAGGCGGGCCTTCGGGTCAAGATCAACGCCGTGGCTCTGAAGGGCTTCAACGAACCCGAATTGCCCCAGATCACCGAATGGTGTGCCGAGCGCGACATGGACCTGACCTGGATCGAAGTCATGCCGATGGGCGATATCGGCAACGAAGACCGGCTGGATCAATACTGGTCCCTCAAGGACGTGCGCAAGGAATACGAAAACCACTACAGCGTGACCGATCTTGCTGAACGTTCCGGAGGGCCTGCGCGCTATGTCCGGCTTGAGGAAACTGGCCAAAAGATCGGCTTTATCACCCCACTGTCCCATAATTTCTGCGAAAGCTGCAACCGCGTGCGCCTGACCTGCACCGGTGAGCTTTACATGTGTCTGGGTCAGGAAGACATGGCCGACCTGCGCCCCCCGCTGCGCGATCACCCGGACACGGAGAAACCCTTGGAAGAGGCAATCCGCGCCGCGATCAACCTCAAGCCCAAGGGCCATGATTTCGACTATTCCCGTCAGGCCGTCGATGGCCAGATGAGCCGCCACATGAGCCATACAGGCGGCTGACATGCCCGGCTCTGACATTCGTCCGACGCTGCTGTACACGCTGTACTGCAGTATCACCTCTCTCGCGCAGCCTTTGGCATGGCGTGCCGTGCGCAAGAAACTACAAGCGGCTGACGTTCCCACGCAGCGCCAACAGGAACGGCTGGGCCATGCCAGCCTAGACCGCCCCGCTGGACAACTTATCTGGTTTCACGCGGCCAGCGTTGGTGAAAGCCTCTCGGTCCTCAGCCTGATCCACCGACTTGGCGAGCGCCTGCCGCAAACCGAGTTCCTGATCACCTCGGGCACACCCACCTCAGCCGCGCTGGTTGCCAAGCGCCTGCCGCCGCGCACCCGACATCAATTCCCCCCCCTGGACAGCGCCGGCCCTGTACGACGGTTTCTGGACCACTGGGCCCCTGATGCCGCGATTTTCGTAGAAAGTGAAATCTGGCCCCGCCTGATCGTCGAGACGGCAGAACGCGGCACACCTCTGTGTCTTCTGAATGCACGCTTGTCCGACAGGTCCGTAGCAGGTTGGCAAAAGCGCCCCGAAACGGCGCGTTTCATCCTGGACCACTTCGCGCTGTTCCTGACGCAGAATGACAAAACCGCCCAGAACCTGATCACGATCGGAGCGGACCTACAACGCGTCCAACCCGGAACCAACCTCAAGGCGATGTCCGACCCACTGCCGGTGGATCATACCACTCTGGCGGATGTCCAAGGCCAAATCGGTCCTCGCCCCGTCTGGATCGCCAGCTCGACCCATGCAGGCGAAGAAGAAACGGTTCTGGTCGCCCACAACGCCTTGCTGAAGCAGTTCCCAGATTTGCTGTTGCTGCTGATACCGCGACACCCGGAACGGCGCGAGGAGGTCGCGACCCTCCTGACCAAAGCCAAACTCACATCGGCCTTCCGAACTAAAACAGACCCGATCACCCAAAAGACACAAGTCTACGTGGCCGATACCCTTGGCGAAACCGGAACATGGTACGCGCTTTGCCCGATTGTCTTTCTCGGCGGGTCTCTGAAAGAGATCGGCGGTCACAACCCGTTCGAACCCGCTCAAGCCGGGGCCGCCGTGATCACCGGTCCGGGCTACTTTAATTTTGCCGAAACTTTTGCACCCCTTATCGAAACCGGCGGGGCCGTTCAGGTCGAAACCGCAGAAGATCTGGAGATAGCCGTCAACAACTGGCTGTCCGACGACGCAGCCCTGACCCAAGCCCGCACTGCCGCCCGTGCCTGCGTCTCAACCCAAAAAGACGCGCTGCAAAACGTGATCGAAACGCTCTGCACCACGCTCGACCTCGAGCCGAAGGATCCTTCTTCATCTGGCTGAAAATACCTCGGGGGTGTGGGGGCAGAGCCCCCACCCTCTCCACTAGGCCGCAGGCATCCGCTGCTCGACAATCTCGGCCCACCAGCTGCACCCGGCTGGAATGGCCTCATCGTTGAAATTGTATTCAGGGTGATGAACCATGGCCGTGTCGCCATTGCCCACCAGAATATAAGCCCCCGGACGTTCTTCCAGCATAAAGGCAAAATCCTCGCCGCCCATGACCAGAGGAGCCTCTTCGCAAGCACCCGACACCGACCGTGCGACGTCAGCCGCAAACTCAGTCTGCTCATCGCTGTTCACCATGACAGGATAACCGCGGATATAGGTCACATCGGCCGTGCCACCAAAGGTCGCCGCTACGCCGTTGCAGATTTCGTTAATCCGCTGTTCGGCCAGATCGCGCATTTCCCTGCTCATGGTGCGCACGGTTCCCTTGATCTGAACCGACTGCGGGATCACATTGAACGCTTTCGACGAGGTCTCGAACGAAGTCACCGACACAACCACCTGATCAACCGGGTCCGCATTGCGCGAGGCAATCGTCTGCAGCGCCAGTACCGCCTGCGCCGTCATCACGGTGGTATCGACCGTCTCATGTGGTTTCGCGGCATGTCCGCCGCGCCCTTCAAACGTAATGTCGAACTGATCGGTGGCCGCAAAGAACGACCCCGGACGGATCGAGAAGCTGCCGACCGGTTTTCCCGGCCAGTTATGCATCCCGTAGACCTCCTGAATGTTCCAGCGGTTCATCATGCCGTCTTCACACATCTCACGACCACCGCCGCCACCTTCTTCGGCGGGCTGGAAGATCACGACAACAGTGCCGTCAAAATTGCGTGTTTCCGACAGGTACTTTGCCGCACCCAGCAGCATCGCGGTATGACCATCATGACCGCACGCATGCATCGCGCCCGGCGTTTTCGAGGCATAGTCGAGCCCCGTCGCCTCGAGGATCGGCAGAGCGTCCATATCCGCGCGCAGACCGATCACCTTGCCTTTGCTGTCCGACTTGCCCTTGATCACACCCACAACGCCGGTGCGGCCAATACCGGTAACAACCTCATCGCAACCGAACTCTGCCAGCTTTTCGGCCACCAAAGCACTGGTGCGGTGGGTTTCAAACAGGATTTCAGGGTTTTCGTGCAGGTCACGTCGCCACGTTGTGATCTCGTCCTGCAGTTCCGCAAAGCGGTTTTTGACTGGCATATCTTGTCTCTCCTAAACTATTCCGCCGGCATCCGGCGTTCGACCATCTCAGCGAACCAGCTACAACCGGCAGGTATGGCGTCATCATCGAAATTGTATTCCGGGTGGTGACACATGGCCGTGTCTCCGTTCCCTAGAAAGATGTAGGCTCCGGGCCTTTCTTCAAGCATGTAGGCGAAATCTTCCGACGGCATGATCGGATCGGTTCCATCGTTTACCTTTCCAGCCACGGCTGCGGCGGCCTCGGCGGCATAGCCGGTCTCGGCCTCGGAATTCACCGTCACCGGATAGCCCGGAGTCCATTCTACCATGGCCGACGCATCAAAGGCCGAGGCCGTATCTTCGGCAATCCGGCGAACACGCTGTTCCGCGATTGCGCGGTACTCGGGGTCAAGCGTTCGTACCGTGCCTTTCAGACGGACCGTATGCGCAATCACGTTCGAGGCGACGCTGTCCGTCTCGAACGTACCCACGGTCAGAACAACCCGTTTGATCGGATCGACGGTACGGGCCACAACGGATTGCAAAGAAACAACAATATGTGAAGCGACAAGCGTTGTATCCACCGCCTCATGCGGGGCGGCCGCATGGCCACCCTTGCCGGTGACGGTAATCTCGAACTCATCCGACGAGGCCAGCAAGGCTCCGGGCCGGATCGCAAATTCGCCAACTGGCAGGCCGGGCATGTTGTGCATGCCGTAGACTTCCTGAATACCCCAGCGCTCCATCAACCCGTCCTGACACATGGCGAGACCTCCGGCGCCGCCCTCTTCGGCGGGTTGAAAGATCAGCACGGCGGTGCCATCGAAATTCCGCGTCTCGGCCAAATACTGCGCAGCCCCAAGCAGCATCGAGGTATGCCCGTCATGCCCACAGGCATGCATCTTGCCCGGAACGGTCGAGGCATAGTCCAAACCCGTCGCCTCTTCGATCGGCAGAGCGTCCATATCTGCCCTCAGCCCGATCACCCGACCTTTGGTGTCCGAGCGGCCCTTGATCACAGCCACAACACCCGTCTTGCCGACGCCCTCGGTGATTTCATCGACACCGAAGGCATTCAACCGTTCCACAACAAAGGCGGCGGTCTCGTGAACGTCATACATCAGCTCGGGATGAGCATGCAGATGGCGGCGCCATTTGATGATCTCTGCCTGCATTTCGGCAAGTCTGTTTTTCACCGGCATATTGGACCTCCTCAGGGTCAGGTGGACAGTTTCTCGACCAACCGCTGCATGAACGCATGGCCCGCTTCAAACTGCGCGACCGAGATGAACTCGTTCGGCTGATGCGCCTGCGCGATGTCTCCCGGCCCGCAGATCACTGCCGAATAACCTGCTTCCTGAAACTGCCCCGCCTCGGTGCCATAGCTGACCACATGGCTGGCATTGTCGCCGGTCAGGGCGCGTACCAAAGCTTCGGCCTCACCATCCTGTTCGGGGACCAAGCCGGGGATCGAGAAATTTTCAGAGATTTCGATCCGTGCTTCGGGGCGAACCGCCTGCATCCGCGCCTCGACCGCGCGCACCTGTTCGAAATAGACATCGCGCCACGCGGCTTTGCTCTCATCCGGCACCGTGCGGAAATCGAGCATAAAGTGGCAATCCTTGGCGGTGATGTTATGCGCGGTGCCGCCTTCGATCTTACCTACATGCACCGTGGTCCAGGGCGGATCGAACACCGCAGCCGTTTCGCTGGGCGTGGTCGCCTGATTGCGGGCGTTCTGTTCGTTCGCCCAATTGATCAGCGGCGCGGCCTCCATGATGGCATTCACGCCGGTGTGCATGATCGAGCTATGAACCTCGAACCCGATCATATGCGTGTCATAGCCAAAACCGCCCTTATGGCCGGTGACAGCCTGCATTGTCGAAGGTTCCCCCACGATCACGGCCGAGCCTTTTGGCAGCACTTTGTTCATCGCCTCGATCATTGGCGGAGCGCCAGTGCACCCGACCTCTTCATCGAAGCTCAGCGCCAATTGCAAAGGACGCTTGAGACCCGCTTCGCGCGCCTCGACCAGCGCCCAGATCGCGAGCGCGTCAAAGCCCTTCATGTCGCAGGTGCCGCGTCCGTAATATTTGCCGTCCTTCTCGGTCACGGTGAACGGGTCCGTGTCCCAGGGCTGCCCGTCCACCGGCACCACATCCGTATGACCCGAAAGGACAACGGCCCCCTCTTCCAACGGGCCGACATGGGCAAAGATCGCCGCCTTGTGCGGCTGATCCGGGTCCGGCCAGCGATGGGCTTCGATACCGTGTTCGTTCAGATAACCTTCAACCCAGTCCACCAGTGGCAAGTTTGTGTCACGGCTTACAGTCGGGAATGAGATCAGTTTGGTCATGATCTCAAGCGGCGTCAGACGCTGTGCCATATTTATTAGTACCCGCTATCCGTGGTCAGGACGAAATGGCCCGGCTCAACCTCTTTGTATTCCGAAGGTTCCGGCGTGTAGTCGATTGGATGAATGGGCGACGGGATCGGTTTGAAATTCAAGTCTTTTTCCGACTTCCGCTTGTTTGGATCAGCAATCGGAACCGCCTTCATCAGCGCCTGCGTATACGGGTGCTGCGGGTTTTCGAACACCCGCGCGCGCGGGCCAAGCTCAACAATCCGGCCCAGATACATCACACCCACATGGTGGCTGACCCGTTCCACAACGGCCATATCGTGGCTGATGAAGAGATAAGACAGGCCCAGCTCGGATTGCAGCTCCATCATCAGGTTCAAAACCTGCGCCTGTACCGACACATCCAGCGCCGAGACGGCCTCATCCGCGATGATCAGCTTGGGGTTCAGGGCCAAGGCACGGGCGATTGCGATGCGCTGACGTTGACCGCCGGACATCTCATGCGGGAAGCGGCGCATGAAGCTGCGCGGCAGTTGCACCTTGTCGAACAACTGCGCCACCCGGTCCTGCAATTCCGCCCCCGAGGCCACACCGTAGTTGCGCATCGGTTCGGCCACTTGGTCGATCAACTGCATCTGCGGGTTGAGCGAGGCGAACGGGTCTTGAAAGATCATCTGCATATCCAGCCGCGCCTTGCGAAGGCCGGACTGATCCAACTTCATGATGTCAACGCCATCCAGATCGACCTCACCCGCCATCGGTTCGACCAACCGCAGGATCGAGCGCCCCGCCGAGGACTTGCCGCACCCCGATTCACCCACAAGGCTTAGCGTCTGACCCTTGTTCAGCGTGAACGATACATCCTCGACCGCATGCACGTTCGAGATTGTCCGGCGCAACAAGCCGCCTTTGACCGGGAAGCGCGTTGTCAGGTTTTTCACCGTCAGCAACGGCTCTTCCGTACCGGGAATCGGAGCGATGTTCTGCCCTTCAACCCCCAGCAGCTTCATCGGCTCGGGTGCGGATTTGCCCTGCATCTCACCCAATTTCGGCACCGCAGCCAGCAGCGCCTTGGTGTAATCGTGCTGCGGGTTTTCGAAAATTTCGGTGACCGTGCCCTCTTCGACCTTGTTGCCGCGGAACATGACCACCACGCGGTCGGCCATCTGCGCCACCACGGCCATGTCATGAGTAATGAACATCACCGCAGTACCGGTTTCGCGCTTCAAACGGTCCATCAGAGCCAAAATCTCGGCCTGAATGGTCACGTCCAACGCGGTTGTCGGCTCGTCCGCGATCAGCAGACGCGGCTCGCACGCCATCGCCATCGCAATCACGACGCGCTGGCGCATCCCGCCAGACAGTTCGTGCGGGTATTGTTGCAACCGACGCTCGGGTTCAGGGATGCGCACTTGTCGCAGCAGCTCCAACGCGCGTTCTTCGGCCTGCACCTTGGACATTTTCTTGTGAATGCGAAGCCCTTCGGTCAGCTGCCGGCCAACGGTGAAAACCGGGTTCAGGGCTGTCATCGGCTCCTGAAAGATCATTCCGATCTCATTGCCACGAATCTGTTTCATCAGATCCTGATCGGCTGCAGACAGGTCCATTTCGCCCCCGTCCCGCCGATCGAACAGCAGTTCTCCGCCCGCGATTTCGCCGCCACCGAACTCGACCAGACGCATCAGCGACAGCGATGAGACGGACTTTCCCGATCCCGATTCGCCAACAATACAAACGGTTTCACCCGGCCTGACCTCGAACGAGACGTCCTCGACGCCAACGACAGGGCCATCCTTGGTTTGAAACTCAACCCGCAGTTTTTTGATCTGTGCAATCGGCTGATCCAGCACCTGCGCACTCCCCTTGTCGTCATTGTTTTTTGTTCTGAATGCCAAACGCTAAGGCCGCCGATCAGGAAAAGTCAAACCATTACACAATTTCGCCACGGCACCACTTGCTTTTTTCTCAAGTTCTGTTTCGATACCCGCGTATGCGCCTTGGGGAGATGGCGTGCAGAGAAACAATGTTAGCGCTATTTTCGTGTTTTACCAAAATCTTACCCCCATGCGACAACGCCAAATCCGCAGGCATTGCGGAGATAATCGAGACACGCAAGTGTCCAATTCGGGAGTGACTTATGAAGATCAAAACCCTTTTGCTTGGTGCGATTGCAAGCACAGCGATGGCCCCGGCGGCCTTTGCCGAGCGTGGATCGGACGGAAATGTCAGCATCATTTATTGGCAGGCTCCGTCAATCATGAACCCGTTTCTGTCGGGTGGTACAAAAGATGTTGAGGCAGCCTCGCTGGTGATCGAACCACTTGCGCGCTACGACCAAGACGGGAACATGGTGCCATATCTGGCCGCTGAAATCCCGACCGTTGAAAATGGCGGCGTCAGCGAAGACCTGACCACCATCACCTGGAAGATTGCGCCTGGCCTCACATGGTCGGACGGTTCTCCGTTCACCTCGGCCGATGTGGTATTTACCGCAAACTACTGCATGGACCCCGAAGGCGGTTGCGCACAGGTGACCAAGTTTGAAGGTGTCACCGATGTCGAGGCTGTCGATGACCTGACCGTTAAGGTCACATTCGACGCGCCGACGCCCTTCCCCTACGGACCGTTTGTGGGTGGTGAAAGCCCGATCATTCAGGCCGCTCAGTTCGCTGACTGCATGGGCGCAAGAGCCCCAGAATGCACCGATCAGAACTTCAACCCGATCGGCACCGGCCCGTTCGTCGTCACCGAGTTCAAGCCGAACGACGTGATCACATTTGCGGCCAACGAAAACTATCGTGATCCGGCAAAACCCGCATTCGCAAGCGTGACCTTCAAAGGGGGCGGCGACGCAACTGCTGCTGGCCGCGCGGTTATGGAAACCGGTGAGTTCGACTATGCCTGGAACCTGCAGTTGGCCCCTGAGGTCATCGCGCAGATGCAGGAAGGCGGCAAAGGAACCCCGGTCGCAGGTTTTGGCCCGCTGGTCGAGCGTATCATGCTGAACCAGACCAACCCGTCGCCCGACCTGCCGGAAGGTGAGCGCTCGACAGCCGCGCATCCGCACCCGTTCCTGCAAGACCCGGCCGTTTACAAAGCCATGTCCATGGCCATCGACCGCCCGCTGCTGGTCGAGATCGGTTATGGTCAGGCAGGCAAAGTGACTTGCAACTGGGTCCCGGCCCCTGCTGCGTTCAACTCAACCTCGATGACCTGTGACACACAGGATATCGAAGGCGCGAAGAAACTGCTGGATGACGCAGGCATCGTTGACACCGATGGCGACGGCGTTCGTGAAAAAGACGGCGTTCCGCTGAAAATCGTCTACCAAACCTCGACCAACGCTGTGCGTCAGGACTTTCAGGCGCTGATCAAGGAATGGTGGAGCCAGATCGGCATCGAATCCGAACTGCGCAACATCAACGCGTCGGTCTTCTTCGGCGGTGATCCGGGTTCGCCTGACACCTTCCAGAAGTTCTATGCAGACGTTGAGATGTACGCCAACACCTTCAACGGCACCGACCCGCAATCCTATCTGGGCAACGGTCTGTGCGACAAGGCACCCAAGCCGGAATCGCAGTGGCAAGGTGAGAATATCAGCCGCTTCTGCAACGAAGAGTTTGATGCCTTGCACGCCAAACTGGCTGAAACCGCAGGTCTTGAGGCCCGTGCGGAAATCGCCAAGCAGCTGAACGATATCATCGTCCAGAATGGCGGCATGATCCCACTGGTGCACCGTGGCCGTCTGTCAGCGCATGCAAACACCCTGGGTGGTGTTGTCCTGAACGTTTGGGACAGCGAGCTGTGGAACATTGCGGACTGGTACCGCAAGACCGGTTCCTAAGGTCTGATTCTGCAAGGCCGCGCCCCGACCCTCGGGGCGCGGCCATTTGCACACACCCCAACAAGAAGACGCATATAAAGGCGCCTCTTAATGCTCAATTTTACAATCAGACGACTGGTGCTGGCCGTTCCCACACTGCTGTTCATCAGCCTCGTCATCTTCCTGCTCCTCGAACTCGCACCCGGCGATCCGATGGCGCAGGTTCCGCTCACTGTTCCCCCCGAAGTCAAAGAGAAGATGCGCGAGGCGCTTGGCCTTGGCCAACCGATGCATATCCGGTTCTGGAAATGGATCGTGCAGTTCTTCTGGATCGAGCCGCAGGTTCTGATCGACGCAATGTTCGGCACCACCTTCTCCGAGGGCGACCTGCGTGTGATTTCGTGGCAGACCCGCTCGCCCGTCATGGACATCGTTGTTCAGCGTATCCCGCAGACCCTGTGGGTTGTCGGCACCGCCTATGTAGTCGCCATCCTGATCGCCCTGCCCATCGGCATCTATTCCGCATATCGCCAGTATTCCTGGTTCGACCAGATGGGCACCTTCGTGTCGATGGTCGGCTTTTCGGTCCCGCCGTTTTTCTCGGGCGTGCTGGTGATCGTGATCTTCTCGGTTCAACTGGGCTGGTTCCCGTCGATCTATGACACCACCCTTGTTGTGAACAGTTGGGACAGTTTCATGTTGCAGCTGAAACAGATGATCATGCCGGTCATGGTTCTGGCGCTGCAGATCACCGCGCAGCTGAGCCGCTTCATGCGCGCTTCGATGCTGGACAACCTGAACCAAGACTACGTCCGCACCGCCCGCGCCAAGGGCCTCAGCGAATACACCGTAGTCATGGTCCACGTTCTGCGCAACTCGATGATCCCTGTGGTTACCGTTATTGCGCTGGGTATTCCGGCCATCTTCGGCGGCGCCATCATCACCGAGCAGGTCTTCAAGGTGAACGGTATCGGCCAGTTGCTGATCGGCGCGATCCAAGCCAATGACCTGCCGATGGTGCAGACGCTGACCTTCATCTTTGCCGTGTTGATCGTTCTGTTCAACCTGATTGCTGACGTGCTCTACGGCATTCTGGACCCGAGGATTCGCTATGACTGATACCGACAAATCAGACACGCTGGTCCCCGACGAAGGACTGGCCCCGGCATCGACCGCGCTGCCGACAGCAGGTGTGATGGACGATCTGGCCACCCCGCCCCGCAGCCAGTGGCGCGATGTGTGGGACCAGTTCAAAACGCACAAAGGCGCGATGATCGGGGCGATCCTGTTCATCTTCATCGTCGCCGGTGTCTATCTAGGGCCGTTCCTGTGGGGGATCGATCCCACCCAGATCGACATCCGCTCGCGCAATCAGGGCCCAAGCTGGGCGCATCCTTTCGGCACCGATCAGCTGGGCCGGGATATTCTGGCGCGGATGATGTCGGGTGGGCAGACCTCGGTCTCGGTGGGCATCACGGCCATGTTGCTGGCGTTGTTTCTGGGATCGTTCATCGGTGTGGTCGCGGGATTCTTCAAACGGCTTGACGGGCCGCTGATGCGCCTGACCGATCTGTTCCTTGCCCTGCCCTTGCTGCCGCTGCTGCTGGTCATGATGCTGCTGTTCCGCGAGCCTCTGTCCGCAGCATTCGGGTTGGAGCGTGGGATTTTCATCCTGATCGTCTGCGCCATCGGCATTACATCGTGGATGCCCACGGCGCGGATCGTGCGCGGCGACGTGCTGGCCATCAAAGAGCGTGAGTTCGTTCTGGCTGCACGCTCCATCGGCACCAGCAACCGGCAGATCATCACGCGGCACATCCTGCCGAACGTGCTGTCTCCGATCATGGTGTCGGCGACGCTGGGGATTGCGACGGCGATCATCACCGAAAGCGCGCTGTCCTTCCTCGGGCTTGGTTTCCCGCCGGATTTCCCGACCTGGGGCCGCCTGCTGTTTGATGGCGTCGACTATCTGCAACAATACCCCGAGCGTGTGTTCTGGCCCGGCCTTGCGATCTCGCTGACTGTTCTCAGCGTGAACTATCTGGGCGATGGCCTGCGCGACGCGCTGGATCCGCGCATTCGCGGTCGGTAATCAAACTCAGTCGGCGCGCTTCAGCGCGCCGGCACAGACCACGATCAGCACCGCAAGCGGCAGCAAGACACCAAATGCCATCCGCAGCGTCAGCAATTCGGCCAGAAACCCGATCAGCGGCGGTCCGATCAACAACCCTCCGTATCCGAGCGTTGCGACACTGGCGATGGCCTGTCCCGGTGGGATGTTTGGGTCGTTGGCTGCGCGGCTGAACGCCAAGGGCATGATCACCGCATAACCGACCCCCATCAGCGTGAACCCAACCAGCGCCAATGGCGCAGCACCTGCGGATACCACGCAGAACACCCCTATCGCCGCAAGGACACCGCCGCCCCGCGCCGCCACAACCGGGCCGACGCGCGCGACGAGGAAGCCGCCTGCCAAGCGGCACACCACCATCGCGACCGAAAAAACCGCATAGCCCAAGGCCGAGACGCTTTCAGCGGAACCAGTGACGTCGCGCAGAAAGAGGGCGCTCCAATCTGCGACGGCACCTTCCCCCAACGAACCGCACAGCGCCGTGAAGCCAACAAGGATCAACACCCCGGACGGGAACGCAAACACGGCACCTTGAGACTGCTCCGCGCGGCGCGACGTCCAATGCACCCGTGACATCGCCAGTGCGAAGACCACAACAACACCTCCTGCAACCAGAAAATGCTGCAGGACGGTCGCATCCCATCGGACGGCCGCAAATCCAGTGACCGCACCTAGACCGGCACCAAGGCTCCACATCGCATGAAACGAGGACATGAGCGGTTTGTCGTAAGCCTGCTCAACCTCGGCAGCCCATGCGTTCATCGCCACGTCCATCGAGCCATGAAAGGCACCGAACAGAAACAGGAACGCCGCGAGCATGGTGAAGCTGTCGGCAAGCGCCAGCAAAACCAGCGAGAGGGTGTAGAGAACCGCGATAATCCGTGTGATCGACACGGCCCCAAACCGGTCGGTCAATCGACCGGTCACTGGGAAGGAACAGACAGCACCCGCCGCCATGAACAAAAGGCCATAGCCAAGCGCGTCATGGCTTAGGTTCAGGTGATCGCGCACCGCCGGAATGCGAGAGGCCCAGATACCGAACAGGGCACCGTTCAGCGCGAACATCGCGGTGACGGCGCGCCACGCAGCAGCGACACTGATCATATCAAGGCCCCGCTTGTTTGATGCGCTTCGTCCTTTACTAGTACAATGCTACCAAACCGAGGCAAGTGCCGCTCACTCCAGCCGACGCCGAATTCTGCGAACGCCCATCCAAACAGCCAGAATGACCGGAACCGTTACCAAGGCCGTCAACATCCCTTTGCTGATCCCCGTCGACGTCAGAGGATACAGCAGATAGCTGACCAGCGAAACGGCGTAGTAGCTGATGGCAACCACCGACAGCCCCTCGACCGTGTGCTGCAGGCGCAGGGCCTGATCAGCGCGGCGGTCCATGCTTTCCAGCAAGGCTTGATTCTGTGCGCTGCGTTCCACGTCCACTCGTGTTCGCAGAAGATCTCCGGCGCGGATGGCCCGGTCGGACAAGGCCTGCAGACGCTGTTCCGTTGATTTCACGGTCCGCATCGCCGGGTCATAGCGGCGCATCATGAAGTCGGCAAAGCTCTGCCGTCCCATGAACCGCTCCTCACGCAAGACCGTGATCCGCTGATTGACGATGGCCTCATAGGCACCTGTGGCCCCAAACCGAAAAGAGCAGCGCGCCGAGATGGTTTCCAACTCGGTCGAGGTCTTCAGCAATTGCGGCAGCATATCATCGGGATGCTTGTCCCCATCGGTCATTTCGCCCATCAGCGCGGTCAGCTTCTGATCCAACTCGCCGATACGCGGGGTCAGCGATTTGACCCGTGCAAACCCCAGCATGGACATGGCCTTGTAGGTCTCGATCTCGCACAGGCGCTGGATGATCCGTCCAACCCGGCGCTGTCCCGTTCCTTCCGAGACGAACAGCGCAAACCGCATATGCCCCGCCGGATCTATGCGAAAGTCGCTGGCACAGATCGCGGCATTGTCTAGCATACAAGAAACAGCCAGACTTTCGGGTTCGAACCAGTCCGGCAGCAGGTCCCTGACCTCGTCATCCCCGGGCCGGGGAACAACCCGCAACAGGGCCGAGGTGATCCGTTGACCGGGACTGGCCATGATCCAATCCGGGGGAAAGACCTCAAAATCGGCGGGGTTGAACGCCCGATCACTCACATTCTGAGAGATCGCGGTGAAGGTCACAAACTCGGTGTGCTGCTCCCACTTGAGCCAATGACGTCCGATCTGCCCCGCATAATGCGTCGCATCGGGCTGAGGGTGCGGCGCGCCGTGGCGATCCAGCAGATTGACCAGATGCGCAATATCATCCTGCCGGTCGCCTTCAAGAGAGGTGGCGGGTTTCTTGATCGCCAGAAAGGCCACGGTACATGGCGCCTGCGCAACCGGAAAAGGCCGGGCGTGCAATTCATTGGCAAGCCTGTAGCGCAAGGGGTGGTCATCAATCGGCGTCATATGGGCCTCCGTTTCTTGCGCTGCACTATACGAAATCGCAGAAACACATCAATTCCCATTTTATTTCAATAATTTACAGGAATACCACAGTATACACCCCGGCTGATCAAAACCACCGCACGGGCATGACCCTGAACAAGCCAACAAAGAAAAGGGCGCCCGAGGGCGCCCTTTGCAACTAGGTTGGAATTGATGATCAGTCGATCATCGGCAGCAGTTTGTCCAGCGATTGCTTGGCGTCGCCATAGAACATGCGCGTATTTTCCTTGAAAAACAGCGGGTTCTCGATGCCCGAATAGCCGGTTCCCTGACCGCGTTTTGAGACGAATACCTGCTTGGCCTTCCAGCATTCCAGAACCGGCATGCCGGCGATGGGGCTGTTGGGATCTTCCTGCGCCGCAGGGTTCACGATGTCGTTCGATCCGATGACGATGGCCACATCCGTGTCCGGGAAATCGTCGTTGATCTCGTCCATCTCAAGCACGATATCGTAAGGCACCTTCGCTTCGGCCAGCAGAACGTTCATATGGCCCGGCAGACGACCCGCAACAGGGTGGATCGCAAAGCGCACATTCTTGCCTTTGGCGCGCAGCTTGCGGACCAGTTCGGACACCGATTGCTGTGCTTGCGCCACGGCCATGCCATAGCCCGGGATGATGACAATGCTGTCGGCATCGTTCAGCGCAGCGGCCACACCGTCGGCCTCAATCGCGATCTGTTCGCCTTCGACGGCCATCTGCTCGCCCTGCGGGCCACCAAAGCCACCCAGGATCACGCTGACAAAATGACGGTTCATCGCCTTGCACATGATGTAGGACAGGATCGCACCCGACGAGCCGACCAGCGCGCCGACCACAATCAGCAGGTCGTTGCCAAGGCTGAAGCCAATCGCCGCAGCCGCCCAACCCGAATACGAGTTCAGCATCGACACAACCACCGGCATGTCAGCACCACCGATACCCATGATCAGGTGATAGCCAATGAACAGTGCCGCCAGTGTCATCAGGAACAGCGGGAATAGACCGCCTGAGCTGGTGTACCAGATCAGACAGATCAGCGAGAGACCCGCCGCTGCTGCATTCAGCATATGACCACCGGGCAGCTTGGTCGCGACCGAGGTAACTTTGCCCGCCAGCTTGCCATAGGCCACGACCGAGCCGGTAAAGGTGATCGCACCGATGAAGATGCCGAGGAACAGCTCAACATGCAGGATCGCCAGTTCCGCCGGGGTCTTCTTGGCGATCAGCTTGGCGAATGCACCAAGGTCGGACAGGTCCGCCTGACCGGCGCTATCCTTGATCGCCATGACCTGAGCCACGTTGCCGATCTCGAAATGCGCGTTGAAGCCGACGAACACCGCCGCCAGACCGACGAGCGAGTGCATCGCAGCGACCAGCTGGGGCATCTCGGTCATCTGGACGCGCTGCGCCACGTATTGACCGATCAGACCACCGCCCGCGATCAGCAGCAGCGACAGCAGCCACAGGCCCGAACCCGGGCCAACCAGCGTGGCAAAGACAGCCAGCGCCATACCGACGATACCGTACCAGACCGCGCGCTTGGCGCTTTCCTGGTTCGACAAACCACCCAAGGACAGGATGAAAAGGACAGCCGCAACAACATAAGCGGCAGAAGTGAAGCCAATCATATGCCCGACCTCCTTAGGATTTCTGGAACATGGCGAGCATGCGCCGGGTTACGAGGAAGCCGCCGAAGATATTGATCCCGGCCATGAACACGGACAATGCCGCCAGCAGAATAACCAGGAACGATCCCGATCCGATCTGCATCAAGGCCCCGACGATAATGATCGACGAGATCGCATTGGTGATCGCCATCAGCGGCGTGTGCAAGCTGTGCGCGACGCCCCAGATCACCTGGAAGCCCACAAAGATCGCCAGCACAAAGACGATGAAGTGCTGCATGAAGCTGGCCGGAGCGATCAGCCCCACCAGCAACATCAGCGCGCCACCGACACCCAGCAGGGTGAACTGCTGCTTGGTCTGCGCCTTGAAGGCCGCAATCTCCTGTGCCTTTTTCTCTTCCGGGGTCAACTCCTTGACCTCAGGCTTTTTCTGCGCCGCAATCGCCTGCACCTTGGGCGGTGGCGGCGGGAAGGTGATCTCGCCCTCATGGGTCACGGTCGCGCCGCGGATCACGTCATCTTCCATGTCGTGGTTGATCTGCCCGTCCTTTTCAGGCGTCAGGTCAGTCATCATATGGCGGATGTTGGTGGCATACAGCGACGAGGCCTGCGCCGCCATCCGGCTGGGGAAGTCGGTATAGCCGATGATGGTCACGCCATTTTCGGTCACGATCTTCTCATCCGCGACGGTCAGTTTGCAGTTGCCGCCCTTTTCCGCCGCAAGGTCAACGATGACCGAGCCCGGCTTCATCGCTTCGACCATATCCTTGGTCCAAAGCTCGGGCGCTTCGCGGTTCGGGATCAGCGCGGTGGTGATCACGATGTCCATCTCGGGCGCCAGTTCCCGGAACTTGGCCAGCTGCGCTTCGCGGAACTCTTCCGACTGAACCGAGGCATAGCCGCCGGTGGCCGCGCCGTCCTGCTGGTCTTCTTCAAAGTCCAGATAGACAAACTCGGCCCCCATCGATTCGACCTGTTCGGCCACTTCAGGGCGCACGTCGAACGCATAGGTGATCGCGCCCAGCGACGTGGACGTACCAATCGCCGCCAGACCGGCAACACCGGCCCCCACGATCAGCACCTTGGCAGGCGGCACCTTACCGGCCGCCGTCACCTGACCGGTGAAGAACCGGCCAAAGTTGTTGCCGGCTTCGATTACCGCGCGGTACCCAGCGATGTTCGCCATCGAGGACAACGCATCCATCTTTTGCGCACGGGAAATACGCGGAACCATCTCCATCGCGATGACATTCGCGCCTTTGGACTTGGCAGCCTCCATCCCTTCTTCGTTCCCGGCCGGGTTGAAGAATGAGATCAGCGTCTTGCCTTTGGTCAGACGCTTCAGCTCGGTCTCATTGGGCTGGCGCACCTTGGCGACGATATCCGCAGCTTTCCAAAGCGATGCCGCGGTTTTCGCAACCTCGACACCGGCCTCTTCGTAAGCCGCATCAGAAAAGCCCGCCGCAGCACCGGCACCCTTTTCGATCAGGCAGTCATAGCCCAGTTTTTGCAGCTGGCGCGCCGAGTCCGGCGTCATCGCCACCCGGTTCTCACCGTCAAAAACCTCTTTTGGCGTTCCTATCTTCAACGGAGAGCCTCCTCTACTTTCGATGTGTTCGCGCGAATTTTTTGCATCTTTCGTTCAATCCTCAACTACAATGCGAAAGATTATTTCGCAACCGCAGCATTTGTTACGTTGTGTCATTGGCCGCATATCTTCAGATCCACCGTCGCGTCTTTTGCGCATAACGGGCAAAGTCAGCGCGGAATTTGCGGCGCAAGCGATCCTCTTCCGGCTCGATAAAGCGGCGTTCAAGGGTCCAGACAAAAATCGGCACCAGAACCAGCGACAGAACCGCATCGAAGCGCAGGATCAACCCTGTCAGGATAAGGACGTCCCCTAGATAGATCGGGTTTCGGCTGCGTTTGAAAATTCCGCTTTGCACCATGCTGGATGGGGTCTGGTGCGGCAACACAGTCGTCTGATGGCGGCGGAATTCAACAACGGCCAGAACCGCCAGAACAATACCGCCGCCGATGAGAACGCCGCTGGCAAGATCAGTCAGCCACCCTTCAAGAGACAGCCCAAATGAAAAGTATTGCGCTTGCAACCACGCAAGGCAGGCCGTCCCCAGCAACCAGAATGGTGGGATGTCGATTTTTTGCATTCGCGCTGACTACCTGTCGGGTTTTCTCGAAGACAAAGTCGCTTTCGACCGATTGTCTATCGCTTTCCGACATCAAGATCAAAACATCAAAAGGTCGCGGCAATAGATCTCAAAGATATGTATTGGAAGACAGCGCGTGGCGCATCCGTTCGCCAAAGGATGCAAACAAAGTTCACCGGCGGGACCCAACCGGAACACAAAGTCCGCCAGCCGGTTACCTGACTTCCAGCCCGGCGCCCAGCAATTCGGCCAATTGCGAGATGCGCGTCTCGAACTCATCGGCGCTGTTTGCGGTCATCTTTACGCCCATCAGGGTTGCGGTGATGGTCTTCGCCGTCTCTTCTGGGCCATTGGGCAGGCGGACGCGTCCGGCGCTGTCTTCGCGGCGCAACCAATCGGCATAAAGCGCAGTCAACGCGCCCTCACCCTCGGCCAGAATGTCCGAGGCGGTCGACTTGCTGGTATCCAGCATTTCCCGACCGTGGGGTGAGGTGAGTATTTCAGCCAAACCCTTGGTCTGCCCTGCAATCGCGCGCGTCAGCCGCTGGGATACCCTGCCATTGGCCGACAAAGCCCGCGATACGTTTTCGGTTTTTTCGGCGTAGTGCGCGCGGGTCAGGCTGCGAACGATCGCCTCTTTGTTCTTATAATGCAAATACACGGCCGGGCGTGACATGCCCGCCCCCTTAGCAATGTCATCCATCGAAGTCTTGCGGACCCCATAGGTCGCAAACGCCTCAAGCGCCGACGCAAGAATGGCCTGTTGCCGCGGATCGTCCTGTTTTTCGTTCATGAAACCGAACTGACATTTTCTGCGAAATTTGTCAATTGACACACTGACACTTTTAGACAATTATGTCAGAAACCGCCACAGCTACGAGAGGTGCGCCATGGCAATTGCGTTGAAGATCAACGGCAAGCAACATCAGGTTGATCTGCCCGATGACGTTCCCCTGCTTTGGGTCCTGAGGGATGAGGTCGGCCTGACCGGAACCAAATTTGGCTGCGGTGTGGCCGCCTGCGGTGCCTGCACCGTGCATATCGACGGAGAGGCAGTACGCTCGTGCCAGGTGTCTCTTTCCGATGTCTGGGGAGATGTCACCACAATCGAAGGCATCGGCTCGCCCGAGGCGATGGCCGTGATCCAGCAGGCCTGGGTGGATCATCAGGTGGCGCAATGTGGTTACTGCCAGTCCGGTCAGATCATGCAGGCGGCGGCTTTGTTGGCCGAAAACCCCGCCCCAACCGACGCGGATATAGATGACGCGATGCAGGGCAACCTGTGCCGCTGTGGCACCTACCCCCGCATCCGCGCCGCGATCCAAGACGCCGCTGGCAAGTTGCAGGAGGCTTAATCCATGGGAAAAGTTGGAAAAATTCTGCGCCGCACCTTCCTGGTCGGCTCGGCCGCTATTGTCGGCGGTGTAGCCTTCGGCGGTTACTACGTCACCCGTCCCGCCCCGAACCCTCTGAAACCCGGCGAGGGTGAGGCCGCACTGAACCCGTTCATTCTGATCGACCAGAATGGCGTGACCCTGTTTGCGCCGCGTGCCGAAATGGGGCAAGGCGTAAAGACGACCTGGGCTGCTTTGATCGCAGAAGAACTGGACGTCGATCTTGACCAGATCAATGTGCTGCATGGCCCCGCTGCGGCGGCTTACTACAATTCCGCTCTGGTTGGCGAAGGGCTGCCGAACAAGGGCTATGACATCTCGAACTTTCAGCACAATCTGGGTGAGACGCTGGGTGTCCTTGGCAAGGCGCTGAGCCTTCAGGTCACCGGTGGCTCGACCTCGATGAAGGACGGGTTCGAGAGGATGCGCCAAGCCGGAGCATCAGCGCGCGAGACGCTGAAACGGACCGCTGCCGACCGTCTGGGGGTTGACCCGTCGCAATTGCAGACGGCGTCAGGGCATGTCATCGCGCCCAATGGCGACAAGATCGCCTATACCGACCTCGCGATGGATGCCGCCGGTCTTGAGCCGGTCGAGGTTCCACTGCGTGACCCGTCCGAATGGCGGTATCTGGGCCAGACCCAACCGCGTCTGGACATGGTTGGCAAAGCGACAGGCACCGCTGAATTCGGCGTCGATGTCCGCTTGCCCGGCATGAAATTTGCAGCCGTGCGCATGAACCCCAAGCTGGGCGGCGCGATGAACGGCTATGAAGACAGCGCTGCAAAGGACATGCCGGGGGTCGAACAGATCGTCGATCTGGGCACCGGCGTTGCGGTCATCGCCAACAATACGTGGCTTGCCAACCAAGCGGTTGAGGCGATCGACGTGGATTGGGGGGATGCCCCCTACCCGCCGGAAACCGACGGCATCTTCGCCAAGATCACTGAGGCGTTTGACGATGCCCCGAACTCGACCATGCGCGATGACGGCGACGTCAGCATCACGCCCGAGGGCGCGACCGAGATCACAGCCGAATACCGCCTGCCCTATCTGGCCCACGCCACGATGGAGCCGATGAACGCCACCGCACTATATACCGGCGACGCGCTGGAATTGTGGTGCGGCAATCAGGCCCCCACTCTGATCCAATTCCGCGTGGCCAACACTGCCGGTCTGGATACGGATGCGGTGCAAGTCCACACCACCTATCTGGGCGGTGGGTTTGGTCGCCGGGGGGAACTGGATTTCGGCGAAATCGCCACCAAGGTTGCAATGGCCATGCCCGGCACTCCGGTCCAGACGACCTGGAGCCGGGAAGAAGACATGCGCCACGACTACTACCGCCCCGGTGCAATCGCCCGGATGCGCGGCGCTGTGAAGGATGGCAAGGCGGTGCTGATCGACGGCGCGGTTGCCTCGCAATCCCCCACGCAGCAAGCGGTTGAGCGCTATACCGGTATGCCCGGCGCGGGCCCTGACAAGGTTCTGGTCGAGGGCTTCTTCAACCAACCCTATACGGTTCCGAACTACCGCATGAGCGGCCATATCGCGAAGCTCGACGTGCCTGTTGGCTTCTGGCGCTCGGTCGGCAACAGCCATAACGGTTTTTTCCATGAAACCTTCATGGATGAGATGGCCCACGCCGCAGGCCGCGACCCGCTGGAATTCCGGCTGGAGTTGATGAAGACCGAACACGCCCCCTCGGCGGGTTGCCTTGAGGCCGTGAAAGAGATGTCGGGCTGGACGGGTCAAACTCCGGCTGGCATCGGGCGAGGTGTGGCCTTTACCTACAGCTTCGGAACTCCGGTCGCGCAGGTGATCGAGGTGGTCGACGAAGACGGCACCATTCGCATCAACAAGGCGTGGATCGCTTGTGACATGGGCATTGCGCTAGACCCTGAAAACGTCAAGGCACAGATGTTCGGCGGGATGATGTATGGCCTGAGCGCCGCTTGCTATGGCGAGATCACCTTTGCCGAGGGCGAAGTCGAACAGTTCAACTTTCCCGACTATGACGCAATTCGCATGCACACGGCCCCGCAGGTCGAAGTGCGCGTTCTCGAGACCAATCGCCATTTGGGCGGTGCGGGCGAGCCCGGCACTCCGCCTTCGATGCCGGCCTTGGGCAATGCGCTGTTTGATCTGACCGGAGAACGCGCGCGCACCCTGCCGTTGATCAATCAGTTCGACCTTCTGATTTGATCGCGACGCACCGGTCCGGCACCCCTTACGGCCGGGCCGGTGCCCAAACTCACGCGGTTCGTTGCAAACCCGGCGCAGTGGTTCCTGCAGACCAGGCGCGGACAGCGGCCCCAAATGCTTCGAACAAGGGGCGTGAAACCGGGTCATTTGCAGCATCCCATTCCGGGTGCCATTGAACCGACAGGGTAAAGCCCGGCGCATCCTTCACGTAAATCGCCTCGGGCGTGCCATCCGGCGCAAGCCCGTCAATCACGACCTTCTGCCCGACGGCCTTGATCCCCTGACCGTGCAGCGTGTTGGTCATCACCTCGCGTGCGCCGAACAACCTGTGGAACACACCGCCTTCGTTCAGAGTTACGACATGACGAAGGGCAAACTTCTCCTCAAGCGTTCCATCCGGTGGCATTCGGTGGTTCTGTCGCCCCGGAAGGTCGCGGATTTCGGGATAGAGCGTCCCGCCCATCGCCACGTTGACCTCCTGAAAGCCACGGCAAATACCAAAGAACGGCTGGCCACGCTCAACACAAGCGCGTACCAGGGGCAAAGTAATCGCATCGCGCGCCCGGTCGAAATCGCCATGCGCGTCGGTCGGTGGCTCACCGTATTCCTCGGGGTGCACATTGGGGCGACCGCCCGTCAGAAGAAACCCGTCGCACGCGTCCAGCAATTCCTCTACCGACACGTAACGTGGATCAGCCGGGATCAGCAGTGGCAAACATCCTGAAACATTCGCAACGGCATCCGAATTCATCGTGCCACCGGCATGGGTCGGGTAGTTGTCATTCATCAAGTAAGAGTTGCCGATGATACCGACGATGGGTCGAGACATTCTGCTTTCCCAAATTGTTTTCAAATCTTGAGGGAAAGCTATCGGCAGGGACAAAAGCGCGCAATAGCACAGGCCCTGTGTGTCAGCGCAGGTACTTGTTCAATACCGCACACCGGATCAACGGCTGGAACACTGTCCAAAAACCAGCGCCTATTGCCCGTTAAACGTGCAACACAAAAGCTCCATGTCGCAGAGAGAGCCTACGCAGGCTCCCCCCATCTTCAAAGAAATCAGCTTTCGCCAACAAGGCCCGCGCCTTCGATCCCAGCCATCGCGGCAAGCACGTCATTGTCCGAGGTGTCGCCGGTCACGCCAACGGCGCCAATCACGGCGCCTTTCTTGTCGCGCAACAGTACACCACCCGGCACCGGAACAACCTGCCCGCCATAGACGCCGTTCACGGCCGCCATGAAATAGGCCTGCGCCTCGGCCCGTTGCATCTGGGCCGTTCCGGCCATGCCCAACATGACTGAGCCATAGGCCTTGCCCTGTGCAATTCCAAAACGACCGGGGGCTGCGCCATCTTCGCGCTCGAATGCGATGACATGACCCCCTGCATCCAGAACCACAACCGAAAGCGGTTTCAATTCCAACCGGCGCCCCTCTTCCAGTGTCTTACGAATGATGGTGCGCGCCTTGCGCAAGGAAATTGCCATCGCTGATCCCTTTCATCTGGCCAAAAATATCCTCGGAGGAGTCGCGCCTCTGGCGCGATGGGGGCAGACAGCCCCCTTGGTCCCGTCCTATCCACTTAACCCAAGCTGGCTTTCAACTCCAAACGGCGGGCATGCAGAACCGGCTCAGTATAGCCAGACGGTTGCACACGACCCTTGAACACCAAATCGCAGGCCGCCTGAAAGGCAATGCCGTCAAAACCGGGTGCCATCGGATGATAGGCAGCGTCACTTTCGTTCTGACGATCCACAACGGCTGCCATCTTCTGCATCGCCGCCATCACCTGTTCTTCGCTGACGACGCCGTGGTGTAACCAGTTGGCCAGCGCCTGGCTGGAAATCCGGCAGGTCGCACGATCTTCCATCAGGCCAATGTCGTTCAGGTCCGGCACTTTCGAGCATCCAACACCCTGATCGACCCAACGCACGACGTAGCCCAGAATACCTTGTGCGTTGTTCTCGACCTCACGGGTGATCTCTTCATCGCTGAGGTTGCGTCCACCCAACAAGGGCACGGTCAGCAGGTCCTCCAACGTGCCGCGCGCGCCACCGGCGGCCAACTCATCCTGACGGGCCAGAACGTCGACCTTGTGGTAATGCGTGGCGTGCAGCGTTGCAGCGGTTGGAGAGGGAACCCATGCGCAGGTGGCCCCGGATTGCGGATGGCCGATCTTGGCCTCCAGCATATCGCCCATGCGGTCGGGCATGGCCCACATGCCTTTGCCGATCTGTGCCTTGCCTTTGAGACCACAGGCCAGACCGATATCGACATTGCGATCCTCGTAGGACGCGATCCATGGCGTGTTCTTGATGTCGCCCTTCGGCAACATCGGGCCTGCTTCCATCGAGGTGTGAATCTCATCCCCGGTCCGGTCAAGGAAGCCGGTGTTGATGAAGGCCACGCGCGATTTCGCGGCGCGGATACACTCCTTAAGGTTGGCCGAAGTGCGGCGTTCCTCATCCATGATACCCAGCTTCACAGTGTTGCGCGGCAGGCCAAGGATATCTTCGACCATGTCGAAAATCTCGACCGAGAACGCGACCTCTTCCGGGCCATGCATTTTGGGTTTCACCACATAGACCGACCCCGTGACCGAATTGCCACCGTCGCGCGCCAGATCATGCATGGCGATCAACGCGGTGCAGAGCGCATCCATGAGGCCCTCGCCGATCTCGTTGCCCTCGGCATCCAGCACGGCCGGGTTGGTCATCAGATGACCCACGTTGCGCACCAGCATCAGCGAGCGGCCCTTCAGACGTGCTTCGGCACCGGTCACGTCCGTGAAGTCCAGATCAGCCGACAACCGGCGGGTAAATGTCTTGCCAGATTTGCTGACCTCTTCGGTCAAGTCGCCTTTCATCAGGCCCAGCCAATTGCCATAGGCAACAACCTTGTCGGCGGCGTCCACGCAGGCCACGGAATCCTCACAATCCATGATCGTCGACAACGCGGACTCGAGCCGCAGGTCCGAGATGTTGGCCGGATCAGCAGCGCCAATCGCGCTGATCGGGTCGATCATGATCTGAATGTGAAGACCGTTGTTTTTCAACAGGATGAACTCGGGCTTTTCAGCAGCGCCGCCATAGCCAACAAAGCTTGCAGCATCCGCCAGCGCAGGAACCAAAGCACCAGCCTCAACACTCAGCTTCGTGACGTCCGCCCAGGATCCGCTGGCCAATGGAACAGCATCATCCAGAAACGCCTTGGCCCACGCAATCACGCGCGCGCCGCGTGCGGCATCGTAACCTCCGCCTGCAGGCAGATCGCCCAATACATCCGTGCCGTAAAGCGCATCATACAAGCTGCCCCAACGGGCATTGGCAGCATTCAGTGCAAAGCGCGCATTGGTGATCGGCACAACCAGCTGAGGGCCGGGGATCAGGGCGATTTCGGGATCGACATTGACCGTCTCAATGGCGAAATCCGGCCCTTCCGCGACAAGGTAGCCAATTTCGCGCAGAAACGCCTGATAGGCAGCGGGGTCCTCGGGCTGTCCCGTCCGATCAAGGTGCCAGCTATCAATGCGGCTTTGAATATCAGCGCGTTTGGCCAGCAGAGCCCGGTTCTTCGGCCCAAGTTCGCGGATCATCCGGGCCAGACCGTCCCAGAACGCCTCCGCCTGAACGCCAGTGCCCGGCAACGCCCGGTTTTCTATGAAATCCGTAAGCTCGCTGGCCACCTGCAACCCGCTGCGTGCGTCTCTACCGTTCATAATCCGTCTCTCCGCCTTGTGTGCCGTTGTATGCAGCAACCACTTAGGCCGAAAGTTTCCGATAGGCAACTTTTTCACCCCGGTTTCAGATAGTCCAATTTTCCGAAGGCTGTTTCAAAAACTGCAAGAAGATCGATCAGGTCCAATCGGCGTGGCTTGCAGCCCCGCGGCGATGCCCATAACGTCGCCCCCGAACCAAGCGATACGAGGCCACCGATGCGCGATGCCGCCCCCACCACGATCTATCTGAAAGACTACACCCCGTTCGGGTTTCTGGTGGACAATTTGCATCTGACCTTTGATCTGGCAGCAAATGCCACGCGCGTCACATCGCGCATCGCATTTCGTCCGAATCCTGAAGCCACGGATCGCACCTTTTTCCTGCATGGCGAGCAACTGAAGCTGATCCGCGCCTCCATCGACGGTACTGAGGTGTCGCCCGACCTGACACCCGAAGGGCTGACGGTTGCCGCCCCCGACGCCCCCTTTATCTGGGAGGCCGAAGTCGAGATCGACCCCGGCAACAACACCGCGCTGGAAGGGCTGTATATGTCGAACGGCATGTATTGCACCCAATGCGAGGCTGAAGGGTTCCGCAAGATCACCTACTACCCGGACCGCCCCGACGTGATGTCGACCTTCACGGTGCGTATCAATGGCGACCTTCCGGTGCTGCTGTCCAACGGCAACCCGTCGGGCAAAGGCGAAGGCTGGGCCGAATGGACGGACCCATGGCCTAAACCCGCCTATCTGTTCGCTCTGGTCGCCGGAGACCTCATCGCGCATCCGGGCCAGTTCACTACCATGTCCGGTCGCGATGTCGAACTGAACCTCTGGGTTCGCCCCGGTGATGAAGGCAAATGTGCCTTCGGGATGGATGCGCTGAAGAAGTCCATGAAATGGGACGAGGACGTCTATGGCCGCGAATACGATCTGGACGTGTTCAATATCGTGGCCGTGGACGATTTCAACATGGGCGCGATGGAGAATAAAGGGCTGAACATCTTCAACTCTTCCGCCGTTCTGGCCAGCCCCGAAACCTCGACCGATGTGAACTTCGAACGGATCGAGGCGATCATCGCGCATGAGTATTTCCACAACTGGACCGGCAACCGCATCACCTGCCGCGACTGGTTTCAGCTGTGCCTCAAAGAGGGGCTGACCGTTTTCCGCGACGCGCAGTTCACTTCGGACATGCGCTCGGCCCCGGTCAAGCGCATCCACGACGCCATCGACCTGCGCGCTCGGCAGTTCCCTGAGGACAATGGCCCGTTATCACACCCGGTTCGGCCCGAGAGTTTTCAGGAAATCAACAACTTCTACACCTCGACCGTCTATGAGAAAGGTGCCGAGGTCATTGGCATGTTGAAACGTCTGGTCGGGGATGAGGCTTATGGCAAGGCGCTGGATCTCTATTTTGACCGCCATGACGGGCAGGCCTGCACGATCGAGGATTGGCTGCAAGTCTTCGAGGACACAACAGGCCGCGATCTGAGCCAGTTCAAACGCTGGTACAGCCAGTCCGGCACCCCGCGCGTTTCCGTGGCAGAGGAATGGGCGGATGGCACCTACACGCTGACGCTAAGCCAACGCACCGAACCAACGCCGGGACAAGAGGATAAGCAGCCTCAGGTCATTCCCGTCGCTGTCGGCTTGCTGGGCCCGAACGGCGACGAGGTTCATGCGACCCAAGTGCTGGAGTTGACCGAGGCCGAGCAGAGCTTTTCCTTCACCGGGCTTGCAGCCAAACCCGTGCCCTCGATCCTGCGCGATTTCTCGGCCCCTGTGATCCTTGAACATGACACGTCGAATGCCGAGCGGGCCTTTCTGCTGGCCCATGACACCGATCCGTTCAACCGCTGGCAAGCGGGGCGCTCGCTGGCCGAGGACACTCTGCTGCGCATGATCACCGATGAGGCGACGCCGGATTCCGACTATCTGGATGGCCTGTTGGCCGTGCTGCGCGATGAAACACTGGACCCGGCCTATCGGGCCTTGATGTTGGGCCTTCCGACCCAATCCGAACTGGCCGCCGCCCTGTATGACAAAGGCGTCACGCCCGACCCGATGGCCATCTGGACTACGGTTGAGACTCTCCGTCAGGCCGCGGCCCAACATATTCAGGACCTTCTACCGAAACTGCACAGCGAAACGCTGGTGGACGCCCCCTATCAACCGGATGCAGCGCAATCGGGCAAACGTGCATTGGGCGGAGCGGCGCTTGCTCTCACCTCGCGCTTGGACGGCGGCAGCAAGGCTGCAGACGCGTATCAAACTGCCGACAATATGACCCTGCAACTGACCGCCCTGTCCTGCCTGCTGCGTGCGGGCAAAGGTGAGGCGGAACTGAGCGCCTTCTATGACCAGTGGCAGCATGACCGGCTGGTGGTCGACAAATGGTTTGGCCTGCAGGTCTCGATGGCTGCCCCTCCGAGAACAGTCGAGGTCGCGCAAGCGCTGACCGAGCATCCTGATTTCAATTGGAAAAACCCCAACCGATTCCGCGCCCTGATGGGATCACTGGCCATGAACCACGCAGGCTTTCATCAGGCCGACGGAACGGGCTATACCCTGCTTGCCGATTGGTTGATCCGGCTGGACCCGGTGAACCCGCAAACCACGGCGCGCATGTGTTCGGCATTCCAGACATGGAAACGTTATGACACCGATCGGCAGGCGCTGATGCGCGCGCAACTGCGCCGGATCGCCGACACACCCGAGCTATCGCGCGACACGACCGAGATGGTCTCACGCATCCTCGGCGCATGACCCCGTTCCGTTTCACCCGGCAGAACCGGAACCCGCGTGTGGTGGTCTTGCTGATTTGTATCTACGCAGTGCTGATCGGGTTAATCCTATTCCTGAATGCGGCCTGGTGGTTGATGGCGTTGCTGGCGCTGGCGACACTGCCTGCGGTTTGGGATATCGTAAAGGACACCAGCGCCGGGGTCGAACTAACCGCTGAAAAACTGCGCTGGTTCACCGGCCAGCGTAGCGGTGAACTGGACCTGACCGAGGTTGACCGATTTAGATTTGACACCCGCTGGGATTTCTCGGTTCGCGTCTCGGCGGTGTTGAAAACGGACAAGCGACTCCGCCTGCCGGATGAGTCGCTGCCCCCACACAAACATTTCGAAACCGTGCTTCAGCAGGCGGGATTTGCCGTTGAACGCCATCATTTCACGGTATTTTGAAACAGTGCGCAGGATTTCCACCTATTGACCACGCCAAACACCGGCAGGCGAAGCGACTCCTTGAATTGCACACAGTTTTTGGCAAACTGGGTGGGTTACACGTTTGTTCCAGTTTGAGTTTTGCCATGTTTCGGTCTTTCAGGGCGGTCGCCGCCCGTCTTTTCGGCTCTTCTAATCCTACCTCAACGCCTTTGCCTGCGTCCGTCGCGGATGCAACGGCGTGGCTTGTCGCCTCGGGGCAGTTGAATATCCCTGTTGCGGAAACCGATGATACCGCTGGACATCAGATAGTTGAACGCGGTCGCCATCTGGCGCGTCAGGACATGTGGGCCGAGCTGTCGCAAGAGATGCGCAAAGCGGACGAGGC
The DNA here is from genome assembly GCF_059609705.1 of Ruegeria sp. YTSC192. Lineage (NCBI taxonomy): Bacteria > Pseudomonadati > Pseudomonadota > Alphaproteobacteria > Rhodobacterales > Roseobacteraceae > Ruegeria > Ruegeria sp. YTSC192. Next base: position 219,354 of record NZ_JBXWMG010000003.1, on the reverse strand, counting down.
GCGCGAAACGACCCCCTGCGGGCAACCGGTTGCCGATCTGTTGGGTTTCGGGGCCCGTTCGGATGTTGTGTTGGCCGCGGAACACGCCCTATCGGACGGCAGATCCCTTTCAGACTATGACTTTCTGGCGGGCATCTCTGAACTGGAAGTTGAGTTTCAGAATCACCCCGATGACCCGATGATCGCCCTTGTGGTCGCGTTGGCGCATATTGATCTGGCCTGGGCATGGCGTGGGACAGCAGACCCTAAAAATCTGCCCGCGCTGCATCAATCCCGTTGCGCCGCGCATTTCGACCGCGCAGCCGCCTTGTTGAAGGATTGCCGCTCTGACATGCCGAATAGCCCAGCGATTGCCGCTGCGGATTGCGCCCTACTGGCGGGCCATGTCAGCCCACGCACCCGCGTGGCGGACAAATACGAGGCGCTGATCACGCTGGACCCGCAGAACCATCGCCATATGCGCGCCATGGGCAGCCACTTGCTACCACGCTGGTTCGGGACCTATGACCAGCTAGAGATTCAGGCCCTGCGCAACGCCGCGCGCACTCAGAAAACATGGGGTGCTGGCGGCTATACCTGGGTCCAGTTCGACGCCATCGCACTGGATGACGAAGCCTGCGCGCGGGTGGATGTCGAGTATTTTCTGGAAGGTCTACATGACATCGTTGAGCGCCGCCCCGACCAGCAGACGATCAACATGCTGGCGGCCTATTGCTCGGTCACGTTGCAAAACGGGATGGGTCGCAGCCCAAAGGTCGACATCGCCCGCAAACAGATTTGCGAGGCCGCAAACTGGTTGATCCGCGATCACCTGACCGAGCTGCATCCCCTGATCTGGGCCCATGCGGCGAACGGGTTCAGCAACAGCCTGAGCATCAACTCGACCGAGCGCTTCGCCGCCCGTGGCCGCCGGGATGCCCTGCGTGCGATCGCCGATCAATTGCGCGACGAACTGCGCAATGGCCAAAGCGTGACCTTCACGCCGACTGGGTTGCAGGTTACAGGGAACTAACCCCTTGCCCCTTTGGCGCGCCGGGCCTAATACGCAAGCTTAGACTTCTGCGGAAATTAGAGGCGCGCCATGCTCGACCTGACATACGAAATGCCCAAACCCAAAACCATTGCCGGGGCCAAGCACGATTGGGAACTGGTGATCGGGATGGAGGTTCACGCTCAGGTCTCGTCCAATGCCAAGTTGTTCTCGGGCGCCTCGACCCAATTCGGGGCCGAGCCGAACTCGAACGTGGCCTTCGTGGATGCGGCGATGCCTGGCATGCTGCCGGTGATCAACGAATATTGCGTGGAACAGGCCGTGCGCACCGGTCTGGGCCTGAAGGCGGATATCAACCTGAAATCGGCCTTTGACCGCAAAAACTATTTCTACCCCGACCTGCCGCAGGGCTACCAAATTTCCCAGCTGTACCACCCCATTGTGGGCGAAGGTGAAGTGCTGGTTGAGATGGGCGATGGCACGGCGCGCATGGTGCGCATCGAACGCATCCACATGGAACAGGATGCCGGCAAATCGATCCACGACATGGACCCGAACATGTCCTTCGTCGACCTGAATCGGACGGGCGTCTGCCTGATGGAGATCGTCAGCCGCCCCGACATCCGTGGCCCCGAAGAGGCCGCCGCGTATGTCGCCAAGCTGCGCCAGATTCTGCGCTATCTGGGGACCTGTGACGGCAATATGCAGAACGGCAACTTGCGGGCGGACGTGAACGTCTCGATCTGTTTGCCGGGCGCGTATGAGAAGTATCAGGAAACGCAGGACTTCTCGCATCTGGGCACGCGCTGCGAGATCAAGAACATGAACTCGATGCGGTTTATCCAGCAGGCGATTGAGGTCGAGGCCCGCCGTCAAATCGCCATCGTCGAAGGTGGTGGCAAGGTCGATCAGGAAACCCGCCTATACGATCCAGACAAGGGCGAGACACGTTCGATGCGGTCCAAGGAAGAAGCGCATGATTACCGCTATTTCCCGGACCCTGACCTGCTGCCCTTGGAGATAGAACAGGCATGGGTCGATGACATCGCGTCCAAACTGCCCGAACTGCCCGACGCCAAAAAGGCACGTTTTATCAGCGAGTTTGGCCTGACGGACTATGACGCCTCAGTCCTGACCGCCGAAGTCGAGAGCGCCGCCTATTTCGAAGAGGTCGCAAAAGGCCGCAATGGTAAACTGGCCGCCAACTGGGTCATCAACGAACTGTTTGGCCGCCTGAAGAAAGAAGATCATGACATCACCGACTCGCCGGTTTCGCCCGCGCAGTTGGCTGGCATCATCGATCTGATCGCCTCGGATGCCATCTCGGGCAAGATTGCCAAGGACCTGTTCGAGATCGTCTACACCGAAGGCGGTGACCCGGCGCAGATCGTTGAAGAGCGTGGCATGAAGCAGGTCACCGACACCGGCGCCATCGAGGCCGCCCTGGACGAGATCATCGCCGCCAACCCGGCGCAGGTTGAAAAGGCCAAGGTGAACCCCAAGCTGGCAGGCTGGTTTGTCGGTCAAGTAATGAAAGCCACCGGCGGCAAAGCCAACCCCAAGGCCGTCAACGAGCTGGTCGCCCAAAAGCTGGGTTCGTAAGCCCGTTTTCAAAGTTATGCGACGGAGTCAGGCCATCCGCTTGACTCCGTTTTCTTTTGTGCCCTTTCTTCCGCGCAGGAGAGCTGCCATGACCAGAGAATTCGATCAGGAACTTGAAGACCGGCTGATGCGCTACGCGGCCATCGACAGCCAAAGCGACGAGACATCGCCTTCGACCCCCAGTACGCCCATTCAGTTCGACATGCTGAACCTGTTGCAGCAGGAACTGACCGAGATCGGCGCGCAGGATGTCGAGATGACCGGCGACAGCGTCGTTGTGGCGACCATTCCCGGCACCACTGACGGGCCGACCGTGGGGTTCCTCGCCCATGTCGACACCGCCCCGCAATTCAACGCAACCGGCGTTAAACCGCGCGTCATCAAAGGCTATAACGGCGGTGAGATCACCTTTCCCGACGATCCCGATCTGGTTCTGTCCCCGGACGAAAATCCCTATCTGGCCGAAAAGATTGGCCATGATCTGATCACCGCTTCAGGCACCACCCTGTTGGGGGCCGATGACAAGGCTGGCGTGTCGATCCTGATGACCATGGCGCGGCACCTGATCGAAAATCCAGACATTCCACACGGGCCCATCCGCATTGCCTTCACCCCGGACGAAGAAATCGGGCGCGGCGTGACCGAGCAACTGCCCAAGGACCTCAAGGCTGATTTCGCCTATACACTGGACGGGCAGGAAGTGGGCGAGATCGAATATGAAAGCTTCTCGGCCGACCGCGCGGTGATCAAGATCACCGGCGTGTCGATCCATCCCGGTTTAGCCAAGGAAAAGATGGTCAATGCCACCCATCTGGCCGCAAAGATCGTACAGACTCTGCCGCAGGCCACACTTACCCCCGAGGTCACCGACGGGCGCGAAGGGTTCATTCATGTCACCGACATGAATGGCGGCTCGTCCGAGATGGAAATCAAGTTGATCCTGCGGGATTTCGAGATGGAGGGGCTTGAGGCCCAACGCGACATCGTGCGTCAGGTCTGCGCGGCCGTGCAGGCGACCGAACCGCGCGCGACCATCACCTGCGAGATCAGCCACCAATACCGCAACATGCGCTATTGGCTGGAACAGGACATGACACCGGTCGAGCTGGCGCATGAGGCCTGCTGCGAACTTGGGATCGAACCCGTCTCCGTTCCGATCCGCGGCGGCACCGACGGGTCGCGCCTGACCGAGTTCGGCACGCCCTGCCCCAACCTGTTCACCGGCATGCAGTGCATTCACGGGCCTCTGGAATGGATCTCGGTCCAGGACATGGCGCTGGCGACTGAACTGTGCTTGTCGGTTGTGGCCAAGGCGGCGCAGAAGACCGGCTGATTTGCGCCACGTGCGTAACGTCTCTTTCACCCGGCGACCTGCGTGATAAGTTGACGGTCAAAGGTACAAGGGAACAGTCGATGCCGCGCTACGAATACAAAGTCATCCCGGCCCCGCAAAAGGGCGCGAAGGCCAAAGGCGTCAAAACGCCCGAGGGCCGCTTTGCCACCTCGGTCGAGCAGGTGCTGAACGAGATGGGCCAACAGGGATGGGAATACCAGCGCGCCGAGTTGCTGCCCAGCGAGGAACGCTCGGGCCTGACCGGATCGACCACGAACTGGCGCAATGTGCTGGTGTTTCGTCGGGTGATTGAGGCCGAGGCCACTGAGGCAGCGGCCCCCGCGGCCCCAATGGATGAGGATGTGGCGCAGGCTCAACCCATTCCGGGACCGCAAGACGTGAAGGCCCCGGAGGCGATTGCAGAAGACGCAAATGAGCCACCGCTTACCTTGAAACCGGAACAGGATGTCGAAACGTCCAAACCCTCGGATTGATCGGTGCACCATGAGGGCCGGGATCGGGTATCCCTGTCCGCTACGCTGGCGTGGCTATTTGGCGTTGCACCTGTCCGGCAACACCAGCGAGGCCAAGCTTTCGATGAACATGGGTTCTTTGGCAGACGCATGTTTTGAACAGATCGGTGCCAGCCAGAGCTTTTTGTCGGTTCGCCCGTCAACGGATTTCACCAGATACGCCTCTTTTGCTGGCTTCCCACACGGGGTAATGGCACACCGTTCGCGTTTGGAATTGGTATTGATCCGATAATGTTCCAAAGCATCTTTGCATTTGCATTTTGGCTTGGGCGCTTTCTTTATAACTTTGATTTCAAAGTTATTATTCCGGTTCGATGTCTTTTCGGTCTTGCCACATTTTCTTTGTGCCTTCTCGGCAACCAACTCGCATCTGACGCTAATATAGAACGGATTCTTGTGATTGGGATTGTTGTGCTTGGCGCAAAGTGGGATCAGCCAGGATTTCGGAAATTTCCGGCCTTTGTCTATTTCATAGAACTTGATGTGCGCACCGTGAACCGCACTGGCACTGCACCCGAGATAAACGCATTTCGCCCGGCTGGATTTTGAGTTGTTCTGCCAATGCGCAAGCCAGCTGTCACAGCACTGGCATTTACGAACGCCTGACCCATCCTCGTTCAGGACGGGGTGCCGGTCGTCCATATATTTCTGTTTTCCATCGACTCCGAATTTGGAGGTCTTGTCAAATTTGGGCATACACAACCCCTGAAAACAATTCATGGCGCAGCCCGGAAACCTTCATCCGCGCCCAATAAACTGCAATCAGGGTAACATGTTTTCAGGATTTGGAGAACAGATACGCTTGCGCCCATACCAGCCTGTCAAAAGACTGTTTCAAACCCCAATATCCAGCGCCAGCGCATGGATGCGCGGCACCACGTCGCCCAGCGCCTTGTGAACCGCGCGGTGGCGGGCAACGCGGGATTGACCTTCGAACGCGGAAGAACGGATACGGACGTTGAAATGGCTCTCGCCGCCTTCCTGAAATCCGGCATGGCCCCGGTGGCTTTCGCTGTCGTCGACCACCTCAAGTTCACGCGGATCAAAGGCGGCTTGCAGCCGGGTTTGGATTTCTTCTTTCACGGTCATATTTATGCTCATCGGCAAAAAATTTGCCGCTCCCCTCTTCTACTTTCGGCTGCTTAGACTAAACTGCTGCCTCCGAGTCGAGAAGATGCGTTCTTAAGGATCACAGCATGACGAAATCAGACCCTTTCGGATTCGATATGTCCGTCTCCAGCGCCAAGAAAAAGAACCCGCGCGGGCGTCGGGGTATGTCGGGCGCATCTGAAACCTCAGTGCGAATCTGCGACCATCCGGGCTGTGAAGAAGCGGGCAAGTACCGCGCGCCCAAGGCTCCGGACGTTTTGGATGACTTTTTCTGGTTCTGCCAGCAGCATGTGCGCGAGTACAATCAGAAGTGGAACTTCTTCGACGGCACGACCGAGGCCGAACTGAACGCGCAACGCACCAAGGACAAGGTCTGGGAGCGTGAAACCAAGCCCATGGGCGACCCCGAAGCCCGCGCCTGGGCGCGTCTGGGCATCGAGGACCCGCATCAGGTTCTGGGGGCAAACAGCACCCAGAACAAGGGCCGCACCTCGGGCGGTGGTGGCCGCCGTCTGCCCCCCACTGAACGCCGGGCCATCGAAATCCTCGAAGCCAATGACAGCTGGTCCAAGGCCGAGGTTCGCAAGGCTTACAAGAAACTGATCAAGGTCCTGCACCCGGATATGAACGGCGGCGACCGCTCGCAAGAAGAGCAGCTGCAAGAGGTCGTCTGGGCCTGGGATCAGATCAAGGACAGCCGGAACTTCAAGTGATCCTTTGCCCCGCTTCCGCCCTGAATATCAAGCTGGCGAAATACGGGGATATGGCCGATAGTCACAAGAAATTTCTATCGGTCATTCCTTGAGGTAATTTCTTGCGGGTCCCACTTTTTCTGACACTGATTTCTTTCGCCTGCCTTCTGACGACATTTGCATTGCAGTCGGACTGGCTGTTTCTGGCCCTGTTATGCCTGATATCCAGTGCCATTGTGCTGTTGAAGGCGTGGCTTCAACGCCGGAAAGAGGCCCGGAACTGGATCGTGCTGGATGGGTCGAACGTGATGTTCTGGAACGGAGGCGAGCCACGTATCGAGACCCTGCGCGAGGCACTTGCGGCGGTTCAGGCGCAGGGGCTGAAACCCGCCGTCGTTTTTGATGCGAACGCAGGGTACAAGCTTGCAGGCAGATATCTGAATGATCGGGCTTTTGCAAAACTCCTCAACCTGCCGGTCGACCATATTCTGATCGCCCCCAAGGGCACGCCTGCCGATCCGTTGATTCTGCGTGCAGCCAAAGATCACAATGCGCGCATCCTGACCAATGACCGCTACAGGGACTGGAGCGACGACTATTCCGACATGTTGGGCAGTGCTTTGGTCACTGGAGAATTCAAGGCTGGCAAACTGCAACTGTCGCTGTAAGGCCAGTTTGAAAGAAACATCCGCTCAGCCTGACGCGGGCATCTCTTTCCCTTGCCCTTGGTCGGAATATGTTGCACCAAACACAGGTTCAAACCCGGCGAGACGGGCGAAAGGATAAGGACGAAGCGCATGGCTGACGGATCAATTGATATCAACGCAAAACCCACCGAAGAGATCTCGGTCCGTGACGTGTTCGGCATTGATACCGACATGGCCGTCAAAGGTTTTGCGGAACACAGCGACCGCGTGCCTGCGATCGATCCTACTTACAAGTTCGATCCTGAGACGACTCTGGCGATTTTGGCAGGGTTTACGCATAACCGGCGCGTGATGATCCAAGGCTATCACGGCACGGGTAAATCGACCCATATCGAACAGGTTGCCGCCCGCCTGAACTGGCCCGCCGTGCGTGTGAACCTGGACAGCCACATCAGCCGGATCGACTTGATCGGCAAGGATGCGATCAAGCTGCGCGACGGCAAGCAGGTCACCGAATTCCACGAAGGCATCCTGCCCTGGGCCCTGCGCAACCCCGTTGCCATCGTATTTGATGAATACGACGCGGGCCGCGCAGACGTGATGTTCGTGATCCAGCGTGTGCTGGAGCATGACGGCAAGCTGACCCTGCTGGACCAGAACGAGATTATCACTCCGAACCCGAATTTCCGCCTGTTCGCCACGGCAAACACCGTGGGTCTGGGCGATACGACCGGCCTCTATCACGGCACGCAGCAGATCAACCAGGCGCAGATGGACCGCTGGTCGCTGGTATCGACGCTGAACTACCTCAGTCACGATGCCGAGACGATGATCGTGCTGTCGAAAGCACCGCTGTACAACACAGCTGAAGGCCGCAAGACCGTCAGCCAGATGGTCACCGTGGCCGATCTGACCCGGACCGCTTTCATGAACGGCGACCTGTCCACCGTGATGAGCCCCCGGACCGTGATCAACTGGGCGCAAAACGCCGAGATCTTCCGCGACGTGGGTTATGCGTTCCGCCTGTCCTTCTTGAACAAGTGCGATGAGCTTGAGCGCCAGACCGTGGCGGAGTTCTATCAGCGCTGCTTTGACGAAGAACTGCCGGAAAGCGCAGCGAGCGTGAGCTTGGGCTGACGCCGAATTGCGCCCGGTTTCGGGCGCAATGCCTCCGGCGGAGGTATTTTTAGCCAGATGAAGGCGGATCCGATTCCCTGTTTGGTGGAAATCGGGACGGCAATGTGAAAGGCTTGGGGACATGGCACAAAAGAACGACAACCCTGCTGATCCGTTCAAGAAGGCTCTGGCCGAGGCCACCAAGGTCATGGCCGATGATCCCGAGCTTTCGGTAAGCTATACCGTCGATCCCTCGGGCCTTTCGGGCGAGGCTATGCGGTTGCCTCAGGTGTCGCGCCGGATGACGCGCGAAGAGGTTTTGCTGGCGCGCGGAACTGCCGATGCCTTGGCCTTGCAGCGCCGCTACCACGATGACGCGACCCATATGCGCTATGCCCCGCCCGGAGATATGGCGCGGGACCTCTATGAAGCGATGGAAACCGCACGGTGCGAGGCAATGGGCGCGCGGGATATGCCCGGCACGGCCTCAAACATTGATGTCAAGATCAGTCACGAGGCCCTGCGGCGCGGCTATGACCAGTGCAAGCAGCCAGCCGATGCGCCTTTGTCCGTTGCTGCGGGCTATCTGATCCGGCATCTGGCCACGGGGCGTGATCTGCCGCAGGCGGCCGAGAATGTCATGAACCTTTGGCGTGGCTATATCGAGGAACAGGCCGGTGGCACGCTTGAGAAGCTCGAAGAAATCCTCTCGGATCAGGCAGAATTTGCCAAGTTTACCCGTCAGGTGATCAAGGATCTGGGATACGGCGACCAACTGGGCGATGACCCTGATGAGCTGGACGAAGAACAGGAAGATCAGGCCGAGGAAAACGCCGAGGAGCAGCCCGATCCCGACAGCACCGGGCAGGATGATCAGGAGGAACAGGATCCTGACGCCACGCCCGAGCAATCGCAGGAAGAACAGCAGGATCAATCGCAGGCTCAGGTCTCGATGGACGAGATGGCCGAGGATGAGATGGGCGATGAGGCCGAGATGCCCGAGGGGGAGGCCCCGCTGGAGCCGCCTGCCCCTCCGCCTGCGTCCGAGGCTGATCCGGAGTACCAAGTCTATCTGAACACCCATGACGAGGAAATCGCCGCGGAAGATTTGGCAGAACCTGCTGAATTGGAGCGCTTGCGCGCTTATCTGGATCAGCAGCTTGAGCCATTGAAGGGTGCGGTCAGCCGCTTGGCCAACAAGTTGCAGCGTCGCTTGCAGGCGCAACAGAACCGATCGTGGGAGTTTGATCGCGAGGAAGGTATCCTCGATGCCGGTCGTCTGGCGCGCGTGGTGGCGAACCCGACCACGCCGCTAAGCTTCAAGGTCGAAAAAGATACTGAATTCCGCGATACCGTGGTGACTCTGCTTCTGGACAACTCGGGATCGATGCGGGGGCGCCCGATTTCGATTGCGGCGATCTGCGCGGATGTTCTGGCCCGGACGCTGGAGCGTTGCAATGTGAAGGTCGAAATCCTTGGCTTTACGACCCGCGCCTGGAAAGGCGGTCAGGCGCGTGAAGCATGGTTGAATGCGGGTCGCCCGCAGCAACCCGGACGTCTGAACGACCTGCGTCATATCATCTACAAGGGCGCGGATGCCCCATGGCGGCGGGCGCGGCCCAATCTGGGCCTGATGATGAAAGAAGGGCTGTTGAAAGAAAACATCGACGGTGAGGCGCTGGAATGGGCCCATCGCAGGATGCTGGCGCGGCGCGAACAGCGTAAGATCCTGATGGTGATTTCGGATGGCGCTCCGGTCGATGATTCCACGCTGAGCGTGAACCCGGCGAACTATCTGGAGAAACACCTGCGCGACGTGATCGCCATGGTCGAAAAGCGCAAGATGGTGGAACTACTGGCCATCGGGATCGGGCATGACGTGACCCGGTATTATGATCGTGCGGTCACGATCACCGATGTGGAACAGCTGGCTGGTGCCATGACCGAACAGTTGGCGGCTTTGTTCGACAGTGATCCACGCGCGCGGGCCCGAGTGATGGGGATGAAAAAGGCCAGCTGAGGCTGGCCTTGCCTCCGGCGGGAGTATTTTCAAAAAGATGAAGAGGTGGCGTAGCACCACACTTTGGCTTGAGGGAGGCAGACATGTTCCAGTCTTTTGAGGTTACAGCGCGGCCCGAACAAGGACCACCGCGATTGGCTGCTTTACGGCAGGAGTTGGAGCGCGAAGGTTTGGACGGGTTTCTGGTGCCGCGTGCGGACGCGCATCAGGGTGAGTATGTGGCCCCTCGGGACGAACGGCTGTCATGGCTGACCGGATTCACCGGCTCGGCCGGGTTTTGTGCCGTGCTGCGGGGTGTGGCCGGGGTTTTCATTGACGGACGTTACCGCACACAGGTCAAGGCTCAGGTGGCCGATGACTACACTCCGGTACCGTGGCCTGATGTGAGCCTGGGGAACTGGTTGAAGCAGCAGCTACCGAACGGAGGATCGGTCGGTTTTGACCCTTGGCTTCATGCTGCAGGGCAGGTCAAAGCCGTGCAGAAAGACCTTGAGGGAAGCGGGATTGAGCTGGTGCGCTGTGCCAACCTGGTGGATCGTATCTGGCAAGATCAGCCCGCCCCTCCGATGAACCCGGTCAAGGCACATCCCATTGAATTTGCCGGGGAAACCGCTGAAAGCAAGATTGCTCGTCTGGCTGCGGGCCTGCGTGACGGTGGACGAAGCGCTGCCGTTGTCACGCTACCCGACTCGATCATGTGGGTGTTGAACATTCGCGGCTCGGACATTGCTTACAACCCGGTCGCCCATGGCTTTGCCATTTTGCATTCGGATGGGCGTGTCGATCTGTTCATGGCTGCAGCAAAACTAGGCGAAGTGGGAGAACATCTGGGTCCTCAGGTTTCGGTTCATGAGCCTGATGGGTTTCTGGACGCCGTTGCTGCCCTAGAAGGTAAGGTTCAAGTCGATCCGGGCACTGTGCCTCAGATTGTGGCGGACGCACTTGGCGACCGGATGGTTGACGGTGGCGACCCCTGCGCTCTGCCCAAGTCACGCAAGAACCCGGCCGAGATCGCAGGCAGCGCCGAGGCGCATTTACGCGATGCTGTTGCCGTTGTCGAAACCTTGTTCTGGCTGGATCAGCAAACGCCCGGACAGGTTAGCGAAACGCAGGTCGTGACCCGTTTGGAGGAGGCCCGCAGGCGCGACAATGCCCTGCAGGATATCTCATTCGACACCATCGCAGGAACAGGTCCCAACGGGGCGATCATGCATTACCGCGTGACCGAAGAGACCGACAGCGTCCTGCAGGATGGTCATCTGCTGGTACTGGACAGCGGCGGGCAATATCTGGACGGGACCACCGACATCACGCGAACTGTTGCGATCGGTGAGGTTGGTGAGGCCGAGAAGGCCTGTTTCACGCGAGTGTTGAAGGGCATGATCGCCATGTCGATGCTGCGCTGGCCGATTGGATTGGCCGGGCGCGATATCGAATGTGTGGCGCGCGCGCCTCTGTGGCAGGCGGGTCAGGATTTCAATCACGGCGTCGGTCACGGGGTCGGCGCGTATCTGAGCGTGCATGAAGGCCCGCAGCGCCTGTCGCGGGTCAGCCATGTGCCGTTGGAGCCGGGCATGATCCTGTCGAACGAACCCGGCTATTACCGCGAGGGCGCGTTTGGCATTCGGATCGAGAACCTGATTGTCGTTGAAGAGGCCCCATCTCTGCCCGACGGCGATGCGGAACGGGCCATGTTGCAGTGGCGCACGCTGACCTATGTACCCATTGACCGTCGCCTGATACTGGTCGACATGCTGACCGCACAGGAACGGGATTGGCTAAACAGCTATCACCGCAAAGTTGCGGAAAAAATCAGGCCAAGGCTGGGCGAAGCCGCGCAACTGTGGTTGGATGCCGCAACTGCGCCGGTCTGACATCAGACTGTCACATAAATTGGGCAAAGGAGAGGCCCTGACAAAAAATCGAAGGAAAAGACATGGTTGAAATCACGATCACCGCAGCACCCGGCAAATGGAGCATCCGTTCCGGCGGAGCCATTCTGGGCGAGAGCTCGAACGCGCTTGAGTTGCGCGAAGGTGATCTGGAACCCGTGATCTACTTTCCCCGATCGGATATTGCGATGGCCTTCCTTGACCGCACGGACAAGGTGATCCACTGCCCGCACAAAGGCGATGCCACGCATTTTTCGATCGTGAACAAATCCTCGGTCACCGAAAACGCGGCCTGGAGCTTTGAGGCACCCGGCAAAGAAGCGGCGGAACTCAAGGACTATCTGGCTTTCTATCCGGTTGATTCGGTCAAGGTCGAACAGATCTAGGACCGTTCGCGCAAAATCAGGTCGCACCAGGCCGTGGACGGCTAGCGACCAGAACGGTCACCGCAACCAAAGCAATACTGACAAAGCTGAGGTCGCCGGCAGACAGTCGGCAAGGGCCATTCCGGTCAGCAGAAAAACACGTGCCCCGGTATCCATAGGGCTGCCAAGCAGCCTGTTGATCGTCAAAGTCAGGCTGACGGAAAGCATCGGGTAGACGCTGATCACCCATGAACATCATCCCAGTCCGACGACTAGGAAAAACCCCTGAGCGAGTTGATCATCAAATTGCAGAGGGTTCCGTAAAACAGCAAGAGCAGACACGGCCGGCACACAGGGTCTTGGGATTTGCCATGGCGAAGCTGCTTGGAAAATACCCTGTCGGTTTTCAAAACGTTGCGCCTCAAGTCAACGGTTGAGGGTGATCACGTGCCAATCACGCAGCTGTTTCATGCATGGCGGTGCGTTTGCCCTCATACTATGCGGGAAAAAGATCGGAGGGTTCCATGTCTGTTTCTCGTCGCCAATTTGTCGGAATGGTCGGTGCCAACGCGCTGGCACCTGCCGCAAGCTGGGCGCAGGAAGACCCTGTGCTGGACGCGTTGCACAGCACGTTGCGCGGCGGTCGCACCGATTTCGAGGCCAAGATGGCCTTTCTGGTTCAGCGCGGGAACCCGGACGTGGTCCCGGCCCTGTTGACCGCCATGCGTTTCACCGACCGGCGGCGAGACGACATTGTCGAGGTGATGGAGACCCTGACCGGCGAGCAACTTGGCACCGACTGGTTCGACTGGATGCTCTGGCAAGAGCAGAACCCTCAGATCGTCCCCCACCCCTCATTGATCCCGTTCAAGCGCGAGGTCCTGCTGCGGATCGACGACAATTTCGACCTGTTCCTGCGTCCCGAATACCTGCAGCGCGAGCGGATGAAGATCCGGCTGGAGGAGATCACCTGGGGCGGCGTGCGCAAGGATGGCATCCCTTCGCTGGACAATCCGACGCTGATCTCGGCCTCGGACGCCGACTATCTGAAAGAGGATGACCTGGTCTTTGGGGTCTCGATCAATGGTGACGTGCGTGCCTACCCGCTGCGGATCATGGGCTGGCACGAGATGTTCAACGAGGTGATCGGCGGCGTGCCGGTGGCGCTGGCCTATTGCACCCTGTGCGGGTCGGGCATCTTGTTTGAGACGCAAGTGCCGGGGCGGCGGAAACCGTTTGTCTTCGGTTCCTCGGGGTTCCTGTATCGCTCGAACAAACTGATGTTCGATCGCGAGACACATTCGCTGTGGAACCAGTATACCGGCAAACCCGTGGTCGGCCCTCTGGTGGACAGCGGGATCGAGCTGAAGCAGCGCCCCGTGGTGATCACGACCTGGGACAGCTGGAAAACCTCGCACCCTGACACGCGTGTCTTGTCTCTCAGCACTGGGCACCGGCGCAATTATGGCTCGGGTGTGGTGTACAACGAATATTTTGCCTCGCCCGAGTTGATGTTCCCGGCTTTGGTGGATCAGTCTGAACATCGCCAGAAGGACTATATCTTCACCATCCGCCAGTTCGGCGCTGCGCGGGCCTGGCCGCTGGACGCTTTCGACCGGACCCGCGTGATCAACGATGCGATTTCGGATCGACCCTTGGTTCTGATCGGCAACCCGGACCGCCGGACAGTGCGCGCTTACGAGCGTGCAGGCCACCGCTTCACAGCATCAGACAGTGGCCTGATCGACGAGAGCGGTCGCAAATGGACCTTGTCCGAAGAGAAGCTGATCGGGCCGGATGGCACGCAATTGCCGCGCGTGGCCGGGCATATCTCGTACTGGTTTGCCTGGGACAACTATCTGGGCGACGCGGCCAGCGTGTATCGCGGCTAGGAGTGTTCTTCGGCCGCTGTCGCCGCCAGCGCCCGATTGTAGGCTTTTAGAACGTCGATGTGATAGAGCGCGCCAACCGGCGTTTCCGACCCGTTTTCGTCCATGACGATCACCGGGATACACGGAATGTCATCGCGGTCGAAATAGGGCATCGCCGCCTCAAGCGTCGCGCTTGCCTTGACGCAGAGACCTTTTTGGATCAGTGCCCGCGCTTCCTCCTTGGTGATCGAGCGCGCAGCGCCAATTGGTCGCATCACCGCCCCGGCGCGCAGCATGGCCAGAAGATAGGCCTGTGGTCCCGCCGCCAGATGCACGTTGCGACGTTCCAACTGGGTCAGGAAGAAAGACCGGTCCACAAGGCGCGAGGCCAAGGCCGTGGACATCGACACTGACACCATCACCGCCAGACCGATCTGCCAGTCTCCGGTCAGTTCGAACACGATCAAAGTGGTCGAGATCGGCGCGCCCAGAACCGCCGCCGCCACGGCGCCCATACCGGCAAAGGCATAAAGCGTGTGAGTGCCCGAAACCTCCGGCAGCAAGCCGGTCGCGATCAGCCCAAAGGCCAATCCTGTCAGTGCCCCAATCATCAGCGCTGGTGAGAAAACCCCGCCCCCCATGCGCCCACCCATGGTGATCGCAACGGCCACCGTCTTGAGAACCGCGAACAGAATCGCCGTGGTCAGGACCAGATCGCCGGTCAGGGCCCGGATTGTTGTTTCATACCCCACGCCAATGATATGCGGGAACCAGATCGCCAGAAGGCCCAGCATCGCACCCGAAACCGCCGGGCGCAGCCATCCCGGCAGGGACAGACGGCTTTGAACGTGATTACCGATATCCTCGGCAAAAAAGATCGAGCGCATCAGAAGCAACGAGACCAGCCCGCAGATCAACCCGAGGATCAGGAAGGCGGGCAGCTCGACGTAGAATTGCAGCGAACCGGGCGTGTCCAGCGTGAACTCGGTGACGTCGCCATATTCCAGCCGGTTGATGACCGTCCCCGCGACCGAGGCAATGACGATGGGCGCGAAGGCGTGGACTGCGAAATGGCGTAGTACGACCTCAAGCGCGAACAGCGCACCAGCGATAGGAGCGTTGAAACTGGCCGAAACCGCAGCTGCAACCGCGCAGCCCAAAAGGTCACGCCCGGTGATTCCGTCCGCGTGGATGCGGTCACTGACCCAGGTCGAAATGACCCCGGCCATATGCACGACCGGCCCTTCCCGCCCGGTGGATCCACCCGTGCTGAGTGTGATCAGCGAGGCGAAAAACGAGGCGATTCCGGCCTTGGCCTCAACCCGGCCATCGCTGACCGCTGCCCCTTCGATCACATCCGCGACCGAACGCACCCGACCATCATCGGTGAAACGCGTAAGGATCAGCCCCACGATTACCCCGCCAATGATCGGAAGGATAAGCACGATGAACCAAGGCAGAGTCTCGACGTGGCTGTGCAACAGCAGAATATCATCGGTATCGTAGAAATATGCCTGCAGCGCACGGATCGCCTTGCGGAACCCAAGGGCCATGAACCCGGCGGCAATCCCGATCGCCAGAGCGATAAACCAGAACTGGATCTGGCTTGGCCCCCGGCGGCGCATCACCCGCCATGCATCCTTGATCGCGGCCAGAGCCTGATTGAGCTGGTTGCGCAAAATGGTGCGGGTTGATTGGGTCATTGGCCCTCGGGGATCATCATTTAACCCTTAGTAAGCCACGGCGCGACCTGAGAAAAGCAAGATAGCGACGATCAGCATCGCTGATTGCGCGAAAGACGCGCTAAGCCTCCAACAAAGCACGTGCTGCCGCACGGGCCTCGTCCGTGATCGTATCGCCCGAGACCATGCGGGCGATTTCATCCACACGATCCGTATCAGCCAGCGGCACAACCGTGGACAGCGTCTGCCCATCGGTAACCTGCTTCTGCACGCGCCAGTGATGCGCCGCGCGCGCCGCAACCTGAGGCGAGTGCGTAACGACCAGAACCTGCCCGCCATGCGCCAGAGACGCCAGCCTGCGGCCCACCGCATCGGCTGTCGCACCGCCAACACCCCGGTCGATCTCGTCAAAGATCATGGTTCGGGCGCTGTCATCGCCGGACAGGCAAACCTTCAACGCCAGCAGAAAGCGGCTGAGTTCCCCGCCCGAGGCAATCTTGTTCAACGGCCCCGACGGAGCGCCGGGATTGGTGGCAACTGTAAAGGCCACTGCATCGATACCCTCGGGGCCGGGATCAGATGTGGTGATTTCGGTCCGAAACACCGCGCGTTCCATTTTCAGCGGTGCAAGCTCGGCCATGACAGCCTGATCCAACTGCCCTGCCGCCGCTTGACGCGCTGCGCTGAGGTCTCCTGCTGCTGCATCATAAGCAGACTGAGCCGCCTCGACCGCGGCACGTTGGTCAGCCAGATCGGCATCGCCTGCATCCAGCTTGCCTAAACGATCACGCAACGTATCGGCAAAGGTGCCCAAATCATCCGGTGCCACATCATGTTTGCGGGCCAGCGCACGGATGGCGAACAAACGTTCCTCGGCGGCTTCCAGTTCGGCGGGGTTGAAATCCAGCGCCTGAAGGCAGGCGTTCACACCGTCCTGCGCCTCGCCCAGTTCGATCATGGCCCGGCCAAGCGCAGCGATAGGTTCTTCTAACTGTCCGCCTGCGTTGTCTGAGACGCCTTCAAGCCAGCGTACCGCGTCCGACATCGCCCCCTCAGCCCCGTCACCGCCCAGCAGGTCAAACGCACGGGCGACATCGTCACGAATACGCTCGGCCCCCTGCATCATGCGGCGGCGGGCATCGAGGTCTGCGTCCTCGCCGGGTTGTGGATCAAGCTTGTCCAACTCAGCCACGGAATGGCGCAGGAATTCCTCTTCTGCGCGCATGGCGGCCAAAGCGGCCTCGGTCTCGGCCAGTGCCTTGCGGCTGCGCGACATCTCGGACCATGCCTGACGGACCGTGACCAATTGGCCCGAGACCTGAGCATAGTCATCCAGAAGAACACGATGCCCGCGCGGGTTCAAAAGCCCCCGGTCATCATGCTGCCCATGCAATTCGATCAGTGTTTCCGACAAAGCGCGGAGGACTTCGCCAGAACAGCGGCGATCATTGACCCAAGCGGTTTTTCGGCCCTCTGCCGTGTTGACCCGACGCAGGATCAGCTCTTCGCCACCCGGCAAACCGGCCTCAGATAGAACGGCATGGGCGGGGTGCCCTTCGGGCAGTTCGAACTCGGCCACGACCTCGCCCTGCGCAGCACCTTGGCGGACCAGCTCGGCCCGCCCGCGCCAGCCCAATACGAAACCCAGCGAATCCAGAAGGATGGACTTGCCCGCCCCGGTTTCACCGGTCAACGCGTTCAGACCCGGTTGGAAGGTCAGTTCCAACCGGTCGATGATCAGCATGTCGCGAATATCGAGGGCGCGCAGCATCGGGTCTTTAACGTCCCAAGCCTGATGACATGGCGACTACAACCACTGACCTTTGATCGTCTGACGATAGATCGTGCTGAGCCAGTTGTTGCCACGGCTCTTCAGATCCAACCCGCGCGATGTCAGCAGCTGGTACCCGCTATCATACCATTCCGAAGACTGGTAGTTGTACCCTAGGATCGCGCCCGCTGTCTGCGCCTCATCAAACAGGCCGAGCGACAGGTAGGCCTCGATCAGGCGATACAGCGCCTCGGCGGTATGAGAGGTGGTCTGGAAATCCTCAACCACGACGCGGAACCGGTTGATGGCCGCAACATAATGATCCTGACGCAGGTAGTAGCGCCCGATCTCCATCTCTTTGCCAGCCAGATGGTCAAACGCCAGATCGAATTTCAACACGGCCGAAGTGGTGTATTCGCTGTCCGGATAAACCTCGATCACGGTACGCAATGCTTGCAAAGCCTGAAAGGTCAGACCCTGATCGCGGCCAACTTCGTCAATCTGGTCATAATAGCTGAGCGCCAGAAGATACTGCGCGTAGGCCGCGTCTTCGTCTGTCGGATAAAAGTCGATATACCGCTGTGCCGCGGCACGGCTTTCTTCGTAATTCTTGTCGGCGTGGAACGAAAACGCCTGCATGATCAACGCGCGTTTGGCCCAATCGGAATAGGGATACAGACGCTCGACTTCCGAGAAATACCACGCCGCATCGTCCGAGCGATTCTGCGATAGTTCATATTCACCGCGCGTGTAGATCTGTTCCGGCGTGAACCCTTCCAGGTTTTGATCCCGGTCCGCGCCTTTGTTACCGAACAGGCCCCCTGCGTTGCCGCAGGCGCTCAAAACTGCTGCCAGAAGAATCGCGCTTGCGAATCTGACTGCCGCTTTGCTGCCAACCATACCGCTCATCCTTGTCGTCTTACTTACAGGATCCAAACCGGATCGAGCCTTGGTCTAGCACAGAAAATTCCGGTGCAAAACGCCTTATCCACCCGCTGGCGGAAATGTCGTCAGAGTTGATCAGATCAGGCGACAGCAGGGATTTCGGCGGCAATCAGGCCTTGGCCGGGCAGACGGGCGGCCTGCTCGGGGGTACACAGGATCGGACGAACGGCGCCGGGCGTCTCGAACAGTGTGCGCAGCAGCGTGTTGGTCATGGAATGGCCCGACTTATCACCGGTGAAGTGGCCCAGAATCGGACCGCCTGCCAGATAGAGATCACCCAGCGCGTCCAGCATCTTGTGGCGCACCGCCTCATCCGCGTGGCGGAAACCGCCCGGGGTCAGGACCTCGGTGCCCTGAACGACCACAGCGTTTTCCAGCGTCCCGCCCAAAGCCAAACCGTTCTCGCGCATGGTCTCAACGTCGATCCGGCGGCAGAAGGTGCGGCAATCACTGAGTTCGCGCACGAAGGACCCATTGCGCATGTCCAGCGTTTTTGTCTGGTTGCCGATGGCTGCGTCTTCGAAATCAATATGGAAGTCGATGATCAGCCCGTCCGCAGGCTTGATCGAGGCACTGGCCCCTTCACGAGACGCCGTCACAGGCTTCAGCACTTCGTAGGCCAGAACCGGGCTGGCCTGACGGCGAACGCCTTTCGCCATGATGCTGCGCACAAAGTCGATCGAGGATCCGTCCATGATCGGAACCTCGGGCCCATCAATTTCGATCAGGGCGTTGTGAACTCCGCACCCGGCAAGCGCTGCCATAATGTGTTCAATGGTCGAGACCGAAACACCGGCCTCATTCACCAGACGGGTGCAAAGCTGTGTGCGCTCGACCATGTCGTAGGCTGCAGGGATCAACGCATTGCCCAGCTCAATATCCGTCCGTTTGAACCAGATCCCGTGACCGGCAGCCGCCGGTTTCAGAACCATGACCGCAGGCTGACCGCCATGCAGTCCAACGCCGTTGAACGTAACCGGAGATTTGAGCGTATGTTGCAAATTGGGCCTCAGAGCGTGATGTCCAGCCTATGCGGGCTGTGTTGGACCCTGAGTTAAGGAAGAGGCCCCGCAGGCTCAACTCACTCTTTGCAACTGAATGAAACATGTATGTGACAGATCGGCAAAACCCTGCTCAGGGGTATTTAAGTCACTGTAAATAATGAAAAAAGGGCCGCCGTTTGGCGACCCTTTGCGATGATTTTGTTACCGTGATCAGTTGGCTTGACGGCGCAGGAAGGCCGGAATTTCGATACGATCCTGATCCGGATCAGCCTCTTCCTGTGCAGGTGCCGTAGCGTCAGCCTGGCGCATTTGCGGCTGATGACGCGGCGGTTGCGCAGGCGTATCCGCCGCGTGGCCGGTCATCCGGTCGATCAGGCGATTGAACCCGAAGCGGGGGCGCTCTTCGTGTTCTGCCTGCGACTGAGGCGCCGGTTCCTGTGGCCGGGTGGCCGTCAGGCGCTGCGCCGCCGAGGGGACATTCTGAACGGCAGCCTGAAGGCGTTGCAGTGCCTCGGGCGAGGGGGTGCCGGCAGAATGCTGATGTGGCGCGGTATAGGTTTCAGGGGTCTCTTCCACTGGTTCCGGCTGCGGCTCGAACTCGGCCACGCGCGGCTGATAGGCCGGGGGCGGAAGACCATCATCATCCTGTTCTACCCGCGGCTGGAACTGGCTCGGGGCCGGTTCTTCTGCGGCTTCGAACAGAGACGGTTCGCGGTTTTCGGTCTGCACCGTCGCGGCCTCGGCTGCGACGGGCGCCTCTTCCTGAACCGGCTCTTCAGCGGAAACAGTGCGTGTCAGAGGTTCGGACATCGAACGGCGCGCGACTGGCTCTTCCGAGGCTTTCTCGCTTGCGTCGATGCCGGTGGCGACGACCGAAACGCGCATCGCACCTTCCATCGCGGTATCCAGTGTCGAGCCAACGATGATGTTCGCCTCGGGGTCTACTTCCTCGCGGATGCGGTTGGCGGCTTCGTCCAACTCGAACAGGGTCAGGTCATGCGAACCGGTGATGTTAATCAACACGCCCTTCGCACCCTTGAGGCTGATTTCGTCCAGCAGCGGGTTGGCTATGGCCTTCTCTGCCGCCTGAATGGCGCGATCTTCGCCTGTGGCTTCGCCGGTACCCATCATCGCCTTGCCCATCTCGTCCATCACGGCGCGCACGTCCGCAAAGTCGAGGTTGATCAAACCCGGGCGGACCATCAGGTCGGTCACACCCTTGACGCCCTGATGCAACACGTCATCCGCCATCGAGAACGCCTCGGTAAAGGTGGTTTTCTCATTGGCCAGACGGAACAGGTTCTGGTTTGGAATGATGATCAGCGTGTCGACGACCTTTTGCAGCGCTTCAACACCGTCTTCGGCCTGACGCATGCGTTTGGCCCCTTCGAACTGGAAGGGTTTGGTGACAACGCCGACGGTCAGCACACCCAGTTCACGCGCGGCCTGCGCGATGATCGGTGCGGCGCCCGTGCCGGTGCCGCCGCCCATACCAGCGGTGATAAAGCACATATGCGCACCCGCCAGGTGGTCAACAATCTGTTCGATGCTTTCTTCGGCGGCGGCCGCCCCAACGGTCGGACGGGCCCCTGCCCCCAACCCTTCAGTGACCTTCACGCCCAGCTGCACCCGCGCCGAGGACTGGCTTTGCTGCAGCGCCTGCGCATCGGTATTCGCGACAACGAAATCAACGCCGTCCAGCTGCTTTTCAATCATGTTATTGACTGCGTTGCCGCCCGCACCGCCAACGCCAAATACTGTAATCCGAGGCTTCAGTTCGTCGTGCCCGGGCATCGAAAGATTCAATGTCATGCTCTGTCCGCCTGTATTTTTGTTCCGCCAAAGCGGTGTTTTTCTTTACCTATCCGACTTCGATTTTAGCGATGTGATGCGTAAAGGTCACGTCAAAAATCACGCGATTCCACAAAATATGGACGAAATATGGCAATGACCGGCGGCATTTCGCAGGTCTCGCCAAATATAGCGGAAACAACGCGGATCACTACTAGACACGGGATATCCGAGCGATGAACGACTCATGCGCCACGCCCTGAATTCGAACCAAAACTATTGCGGAAAACTGCTCAATGTCCTGCCGCAAGACCTCTGACGGGTCCTGTGGATATCTTTAGGGATAAATCAGGGCTCCGCAAGGTGTTTTTCAACTGATCGGGGCACTTGGACAATTCAGGCTGTGTTCGGTCATGCTGCGCACTTCTTGAATCTCACCATTGCTCAGCTCTGCCAGCCGAACCATCAAACGGCCCTGATATTCGAATGGCCACCAGCAGACCGGAATGCCGTCGGTATCATCATCATAGAGAAAACATATCTGCCCATTCGGTGTCGTGATCTGACCGTAGACGCATCCGCCACCCTCGATCTGCCAGACCGAGGTTTTGCGGTTCAGGAACTGTTCGGTTCCTACCAGATCACCACTGCGGATTTCGTGAAACTGCACCGTTTTGCCCAGCACAGCATCCAGAAACGTCTCGGGTGCAATGACAGACTGCGCCGAGGCGAGGCCGGGTGCCAGCGCCACGCACAAGGCGCAGCGCAGGGCTTTACCAATTGTCACGGAACCACCGAACGGCGCGCTTGAACGGGCGCGCGGCATAGGTGTCGACGGGTATTTCGAAATCCCACCACTCGTCCTGCGGATGCGCCGCAAACAGGCTGAGACCAACGGCCGAGGAAAAGCCCGGACCGGTCGCAGATTGCGGCAGGCCGTGAACGCGCAGCGGGCGGCCCAGGCGGACGCGCTGACCCAGAATGCGGGTCGCAAGGCCGTCGAGCCCCATGATCTGGCTACCTCCACCCGTCAAAACGATCTGCTGACTGGGCATATGTTCGAATCCAGCCGCATCCAGACGGACGCGCACCTCTTCCAGAATCTCTTCGACCCGAGGGCGCATAATCCCGATTAGCTCGGCCCGGCTGACGGTGCGGCGATCATGCTCCCAATCGCCGGTATCGCCGCCGATGTCGATCAGATCGCGATCGTCGGCTCCGGTCGCGTGGACACCGCCATTGAATGTCTTGATCCGCTCGGCCACGGCGGTTGGCACGCCAAGGCCCATCGAGATATCCTGCGTGACGTGGTCCCCGCCCATACGCACGCAATCGGCATAGATCATGTGTTTCTTCATGAAGATCGACACGCTGGTGGTCCCGCCGCCCATGTCGATACAGGCCGCGCCCAGCTCCTGCTCATCCTCGACCAGCGCCGAGATGCCCGACACATAGGCCGAGTTCGCAATCCCCGCGAGCTCCAGATCGCATCGCTTGATGCAACGGACGATGTTCTGGATCGCAATCGCGTCGACGGTCAGCATATGCATGTCGACAGCCAGAGACTGCCCCATCTGCCCCCGTGGGTCGATCAGGCCCGAGCGATTGTCCAAAGCAAAGTTCACCGGCTGCGCATGCAGAACCTCGCGCCCTGCGCCGTAGTCGGGCACATCGCAGGCGTTCAGAACACGGCCAACCTCGGCCTCGGTCACAAGCTGACCTTCCAGATCGACCTGCGCGTCCAAACCGTAGGAGCGCGGGTTCGCGCCCGAGAAACAGGCGATCACGTGATCGACCCGGATATCGGCCATCTTCTGCGCGGCTTGCAGGGCAGTGCGGATCGCACGCTCGGTTTCCTGCATGGCCGTGACTTCGCCAAACTGCACCCCGCGCGAGCGGGTGGTCGCCGCGCCAATAACCCGGAACCCGGTTTGCCCGGCCATCGAACCGATGGTGTTATCCTCGCTCAGCCGCCCGGTGCCATCAAAGCGCAGCACAAGACACGAGATTTTCGAGCTACCTACGTCGAGAATGGCGATGACGCCCCGCTGCATTGCTTGTCTGCGCATCTGCCGCATGGCGCGTTGGGACTGATAAAGATCGGTCATCATGGTCGTTACTGCCCGTTACCCACTGTCACTTTTGTATTCCACCAGTCTTCGCTGGCGGCTTTGGTCATTCTGATTGTTGGTCGCTGCCCAAGGCGCATATCCACGACGGCCACGTCACGTTCCAACAGGTCCTGCACTTCGTTTACCGCCAGCACCCGCTCAAGCGCGCGCACCGGGCGATCCGTGGGCAGCATGATGCGCTGGCCGCGATCCAGCACCAGATCCCAGCGCCGCTCGCCAATGCGCACGAGGCCCCGAACGCGGGTACCAAGGCTGCGCGAGGTGCGGAAAATCTCAAGCGCTTCGGCGACATGCTCATCCGCGCCCTTACCCGCGATCAAAGGCAGATCGCCGTGATCCTTGCGTGATGCGATCAGGTCCACATGCACGCCGGTCTCATCCAGAAGCTCGATAGATTCTCGGGTACGCCAGACGATGACAGGCTGGCGCTCAACAACGTCTACCTGAAGAATTCCACCCGGTCGAATGCGCACGGTGGCCGATTTCACCGGGTCCAGACCGGTGATCGTGTCACGCATCTGTTCGACATCCAGATCCCATGAGCTGATCGGAAAATCCAACGGCACCACTTCGCGAATGTCGTCCGAAAGACCCGAACCCGCGCCATCAATGGCCATCAGATTGACCATGAATTCAGGACGTTCCTGAATCGAGGTGCGGATGTCGGCGATATAGGTATTGAGCGCCTCGCGCCGGTCTTCCGAGGCAAAGTAGAGGCCGACGGCAGCCGCAACAGCACAGATCGGCAACCCCAGTTTGACGCCCATGCGAATACCCGGCGTCAGCATCCAACGCTGGAACCGATAGCTGAGGCGCGACGGCGCCGGGTCAGATCGGCGCGCGGTGCGATTGAACAGCCTTACACCGCCCAGCCGCAAGACTGGCTGCGCATCATGGGCTTCGGTATCGGCGGATTCGAAATCGGCATCCGGCCCGGCCAGAGGTTTGGTGCGATGGATCACTGGCGCGCGGGAGGCTCTTAGCGGTCGCATGAGGCGTCCTCCACCATCCAGGCGCAGAGCTGGCCGAAACTCATCCCGCAGTGTTCTGCCTGTTCGGGCACCAGGGAGGTCGGCGTCATGCCGGGCTGGGTATTGGTTTCCAGCAGGAACAACCCATCCCGGCCCTTGCTGTCATCCCAGCGGAAGTCGGTACGGCTGACCCCTTTGCACCCCAACACATCATGGGCGCGCAATGAGTATTCCATACACAGATCGAAAATCTCAGACGGCACCTCGGCAGGCAGGACATGCCACGACCCGCCGGGCTTGTATTTGGCGTCATAGTCGTACCAGCCATCGGTCATGATCTCGGTCACGGTCAGGGCGCGGCCACCCATCACAGTCACGGTCAACTCGCGCCCGGCCACATATTGCTCGACCATCACCTGAACGGGCATATCCTCGGCCAGTTGAGGCGGGCCGTTGGCAGCCTCATGCACCAGATAGATGCCGACACTGGACCCTTCGTTGTTCGGTTTGACCACATATGGCGGGGCCATGGCGTGATCGGCCATGACATCGTCCTTGGGCAGGATCACGCTGTCGGCAATGGGCAGGCCAGCGACGCGAAACGCCTCTTTGCTGCGTTGCTTGTCCATGGCAAGCGCCGAGGCCAGCACCCCCGAATGGGTGTAGGGAATGCGCATCCACTCCAGCAGGCCCTGCACGCAGCCATCCTCACCCCAGCGACCATGCAGGGCGTTGAAAACCACATCCGGTTTGATATCCAAAAGGCGCGCGTAGAGGTCGGGACCTGCGTCCACCTCAACCACTTCAAAGCCTTCTCCCACAAGGGCGGCTGCGCATTCGCGCCCAGAGCTGAGAGACACCTCGCGTTCCGCCGAGGGGCCGCCCATCAATACCGCCACTTTGGGGTTTGTCCTGCTCGACATACCCAACGTGCGCCTCAATGTCCCCGGACCTTATGTGGTGGTCCGTACTGCGTTTATGCCTTTGATCCGTCGCCGTTAATTGCCTGTTATGGTCTGACGGTTGGGGCTTTATTCTTTCAGCGGATCACCGACCCGCATGATTTCCCACTCTAGCGTGATGCCGCTTGTTTCGTAAACCTTTTTTCGCACCTCTTCGCCCAGGCCTTCGAGGTCTGCGGCGGTCGCCTCGCCCGTGTTGATCAGGAAATTCGAGTGTTTGGGGCTCATCTGTGCGCCACCTTTCGTGGCCCCGCGCATGCCCGCATCGTCGATCACCTTCCATGCCTTGAGGTCATGCACATCATCCGCCTTCCCGGTGGACGAGAACCCGGCCGGATTGCGAAAGGTCGATCCGGCGCTGCGGTCTTTGGTGGGCTGGGTCTCGTCGCGCTTTTGCAGCTGCGCCGCCATTCGGGCATGAAGTGCGTCGGGGTCGCCTATGGGACATTCGAAGGTTGCCGAGATCAGCACTGCGCCGTCAGGCAGATCGGATTGACGGTAGCGAAAGTTCAGGTCCTCGGGGTCAAGGTCCATCACCTCACCCTGCCGCGTCACGATGGTGGCCTTTTTCAGAACATCCGCTGTGTAGCTGCCATAACACCCTGCGTTCATGCGCACAGCACCACCGACCGAGCCCGGAATTGTACGCAAGAAGGTCAGATCCACACCGGCATCCGCCGCCTTACGCGCCACATGCGCGTCCAATGCCGCCGCGCCTGCAGTGACCGTGTTGCCCTCGACCTCAATCCCGTTGAAGCCCCGGCCCAGCCGGATCACCACTGCGCGCAAACCGCCATCACGCACGATGAGGTTCGAGCCGACGCCCATCGGGAAAATCACGACATCATCAGGAAGTTCGCGCAAAAAGCCCTGCAGGTCCTCGACATCGGCAGGTTGGAACAAATAGTCAGCCGGACCGCCGACACGCAACCATGTCAGGTCGCTGAGGCTTCGGTTTTCGGACAGTTTGCCACGAGGCACAGGAAGAACAGTCATAGCTGCTAACTCGCGGATTCAGAGGGATATGGCAACCAGTATCCGCAGTGAAACGGTCAAATACGCCGACGCAGCCACCGCCCCAGATAGATCACCGGCCAGCGCAGCATCGACATGCCCATCGCCAGTACAACCAGCCCGACCCAGGGGCCATTCTCATAGGTGACATATCCAAGCAACGGAATGCCGACCGCGATCAGGGTATAGGCGCGGGTCCAGTGGTTGTCCTTGCTGGGGATCATCGCAAGCAGATTCGCAACGATGCCCCACAGGGCCGCGAGGGCAAGAGAAATGCTCATTCCATCACCTCCCCGCGCACCCATTTGCGCCAGTAATAACGGATCGGGTTGCGGAACATAGATACGAAACCTCCGAAGGCCAAAACCGACCAGACCCACCCATGTTCATAGCCCAGCCAGATGATCATCACCGGCGCGCAGAGCAACAGGAAAACCCCCGGAGGGAATTGCATCCGCATCGGTAGCAAGGCCACGATCGTGGCGCTGATCACCCAAAGGGCGGCAAAGATGGTCGAATAGTCCATTGTCCCTTCCTGGGGCGTGGTCTTGATAAGGGGTCACACACCTTCAGGTTGTGCAACAATTGAAATCGGCAGTCAAACAGCCTGTTTTCGTTGCAGCCGCTCTGGCAAACCATTCGCCCACGCGCTGATCGTCCCGGCCCCAAGGCAGACAACCATGTCGCCGGGACGGGCCTGTTCGCGAACAAGACGCTCCAGATCATTCTCGTCCAGCAAGGCGCGCGCGTGGCGGTGGCCGTGACGGATAAGGCCCTGCACCAGATCATCGCGCGACGCACCTTCGATCGGGTCCTCTCCGGCGGCAAAGATATCGGCGATGGCGACCACATCTGCGTCGTTGAAGCAGGTGCAGAAATCGTCGAACAGGTTGGACAGGCGCGAATAACGGTGCGGTTGGTGAACGGCGATAACGCGGCCCTCGGTCGCCTGGCGGGCGGCTTTCAGGACGGCGGCGATTTCGACCGGGTGATGACCGTAGTCGTCGATGATTGTGACGCCATCGACCTCTCCGACCTTGGTGAAGCGGCGGTTGACGCCGCCGAAATTCGCCAAAGCCTCGCGGATTTGAGTGGTTTTCATGCCCAGATGGCGCGCCACGGCCACAGCCGACAACGCGTTCGAGACATTGTGGTCACCCGGCATCGGCAGGGTGCAGCCTTCGATCACCTTGTCTTCGTATTGCAGGTGGATATCGAAATGAGCAACACCGCCCTTGTATGTCAGGTTCACCGCCCGCACATCAGCCTGCGCGTTGAAGCCATAGGTGCGCACGCGGCGGTCGGTGATGCGCCCGACCAAAGCCTGAACCTCGGCATGATCCGTGCAGCACACCGCCAGACCGTAGAAGGGCAGGTTTGAGACGAACTCATAGAACCCATCGCGCAACCTGTCGAAATCACCCCAATGCTCCATATGCTCGGGGTCGATATTGGTGACAATGGCGATGGTTGCTGGCAGGCGGTTGAACGAGCCGTCGGACTCGTCAGCCTCGACCACCATCCATTCGCCCTGCCCCATGCGCGCGTTCGAGCCATAGGCGTGGATGATACCGCCATTGATGACAGTAGGATCGAAATCACCCGCGACCATCAGTTCGGCCATCATCGTGGTCGTGGTGGTTTTGCCATGCGTCCCGGCGATAGCGATGTTCGAGCGCAGGCGCATCAGTTCCGCCAGCATGTCCGCGCGACGGACAACCGGCAGGCCTTGCGCGCGAGCCTCGTCCAGTTCCGGGTTGCCCGCTTTGATCGCAGTTGAGGTGACGACCACGGCGGCATTTTGCAGGTTTTCGGCCTTCTGCCCGACAAAAATCTCGGCTCCGAAAGACGCCAACCGATCCGTGATCTTCGACGCTTTCAGGTCCGATCCCTGCACTTGGTAGCCAAGGTTCAGCAACACCTCGGCGATCCCCGACATCCCGATCCCTCCGATCCCAACGAAATGGATCGGTCCTACGTCCTGCGGCAGTTTGGTTGCGGGGGTCATGTGGTCTCCTTCTGCGCCAGTTGTTCGACCAGGGCTACCAGACGCTCGGTGGCGTCGGGGGCTCCGGTCGAGAGGGCGGCATGGGCCATTTTCTGTGCGGCTTCGGGGTTGGTCAAAACCGTGGTCATTTGCTCGGTCAGTGAGGGAACGTCAAGCGCCTTTTCGGGGATCATGATCGCCCCGCCTGCCTGCACCAGCCCTCGGGCGTTGGCGGTTTGGTGATCGCCTGCGGCGGCGGCAAACGGGATCAGGATCGATGGGCGACCGATGACCGAGATATCGGCCACGCTTGATGCGCCCGAACGGCTGATCACCAGTTGCGCATCCGACATCCGGCGCGGAACGTCGTCAAAGAACGGTTGCACATCGGCGCGAATGCCGTGATCGGCGTAAAAGGCCCTAACCCTCTCACCATCCTCATCGCGGGCTTGATGCGAGACGCGGATGAAACCGCGCAGAAGTTCGGGCAGAGCGGCAATTGCCTCGGGCACCACATCGCTGAGGATACGCGCACCCTGACTGCCGCCCATCACCAGTACCGACATCGGATACTCGCCGGGTGGTATATAGGGCGCACCCGCGCGCTCCAGCACCGAGGCGCGGACCGGATTGCCGGTGTGAATGCCGCTGGACCCTTCGGGCAGATCGGTCGGCCAAACACCGCAGGCCACTTGGGCCACGCGTTTGGCGAAGAGCTGGTTCACACGCCCCAAAACGCCGTTCTGTTCATGGATCATACGCGGCAGTTTCAACAGCGTTGCCGCGCCCAGCGCCGGGATCGACGGATAGCCGCCAAAGCCCACAACCACGTCCGGACGGTCGCGCAACATCTGCATCGCCATGCTGGTCACACCGCCCACAATCTTCGGCCCCACCAGCGCTTTTGCGGCCAGACCGCCGCGTGCGAAAGTGGCCGATGACGCCTCGACAATCTCGGTCGCGTGCGGGAAGCCCCCGGTATAGCGAGCGCCCCGGGGATCGGTCGACAGGCGCACGCGCCAGCCTTTTTGCAACATCGCTTCGGCCAGAGCCTGCGCCGGGAACATGTGGCCCCCAGTGCCGCCAGCCGCAATCAACAGGTAAGGTTTGCCCATCAGCCTCGTCCGCGCAGAATATCGCCAAGCTCACCCTGTGGGCGCGAGCGTGTGAAGGCCAGCAACATGCCGACCGCGATACCGCCCGCAATCAGGGATGAACCGCCATAGCTGACAAAGGGCAGCGTCATGCCCTTTGCAGGCAACAGGCGCACGGCCACACCCATATTGATCATCGCTTGTACGCCAAACATGCAGGCCAGCCCGGTGCCAGCCAGACGGATGAACAAATCCCGCTCACGCATCAGGCGCATCAGCGAGCGCACAACGATGATCGAATAGAGCGCGATGATGATCAGCACAAGGATCAGCCCGTATTCCTCGGCCGCCACGGCGATGATGAAATCCGTATGCGCATCAGGCAGAGACCATTTGACCTGCCCCTCCCCCACGCCGACACCGAACAAGCCGCCCTCGCGGATAGCGTTAGTGGCGTAGCCCAGCTGGGTCGTCGGATCGACCTCTTGGTTCAGAAAGCCGTCAATGCGGCGGGCAAAGTGGTCCGAGTTGGAGTAGGCGAACATCCCGCCCAGAACGACCACTCCGGCCATACCAACCAGCAGAAGCATCGGCGCACCGGCCACGAAATACATCACGCCCCAGCCAAACAGGATCAGGCAGGCTTGCCCGAAATCAGGCTGCATGACCAGCATGCCGACAATCGCCATACACAGCGCAAAGGACCACAACCGCCCCGGAGGGCCATTGATCTCTTGCGAAGCCGCCAGCAGCCACGCCGCAACGACCACAAATCCGGGCTTGAGAAACTCGGACGGTTGCAATGAGGCGAACCCCAGAGAGTACCAGCGCACAGCGCCTTTACCAAAATCCGTCCCGAAGACCGGCAGGAACGCCAGCGCCACGAAGGCCCCCAAAAAGCCCAACACCGCCAGACGACGCACCAGTGTCGGCGACATCATCGAGGTCAGCAGCATCGCGATCAGCGCCAATCCGCCGAAGAGCGCCTGTCGTTCGACATAGTGGAACGGATCAAACCCGTTACGCCCGGCCAGAGGTGGCGATGAGGCCAGCCCCAGCAACAACCCGATGACAAACAGAATCAGAACGCAGGACATCGTCCAGCGATCAATCGTCCGCCACCACTTTGGTAGAATCGGTTCCCCGCGCTGGTCCTGGACCGCGCCATACACCATCTCAGTCATGAGATACCGCCACTTACTGCCTCACTCGCGTCCCGTTTTCGGGATCTGTTTGAGAGTCTACAGGGAAATTGGCGTTTGGGCTAGGAAAATGAACCGTGCAAACGAAAAACGGCGCCTTAGCGAAATGTCATCCCCCCCTGTTGGCCTGAGCTTTTCTTTGAACCACTGGCTTGCCGTTTTTCACGTGACGCTGAACGAGATTGCGCATTTGCCTCCCCCTCCTCGGGACCAGTCGCGCGGGTTCAGGCTTGTGGGTGTCTAAAAACAATTGCGGGAAAATTTGCCGTAATTCTTCGACCCCATCCTTTCCGATCGCCCTAAGCGCTTCGGGACCGGTGAACAGGCTTTCCGTTGGCGCGCCCTCAGCAAAGATGACCTCATGGTGGTCTAGAAGAAGATGGATATAGGTGAATGTTTCGCCGCTTGTCTGCACTGAAACACCGGGCAAATCGAGCAGTTTGCAAGCTGGAACGAAGACTTCATCTTTGGCGAACATGCGCTCAGCAATGGCTGACCTAACCAGCATGCGATGTTGTGGTGAGACGCAAAGATCACGCGCAGGCACCCCCTGCCCCAAAGCGCCCTGCGCGATATGGATCGGCCTTAGCTTGGGTTTCAACGTCAGATCGATTTTGTCGAGATCTTGCCTGCCAATCCAACGGATCGGTTGAGCGCCGTGATCCTGAGTGAGAACCAAATCACCCGGGTTCAGATCGTCAATCAATCGCGGACCATCAGGTGTATCGATCAAGGTGCCCGAAACGAAACAAGGTACCACCGTATCGACATCGATATCGGGGCCGTTGTCGATAACACCGTTGACGGTCAGAGGTGTGTTCAGCGGAGGAACAGAGCCATCAAGAAACCCAATGAAGAACCCGGATTCCGCGTTGATAACGTTCGAGTTTCCATTGCCGTCGATGTCGTAGTCGAAGATACCGATCTGGTATGTATTGGTGCCGTCGGTGACTTCGATGGTAAAGTCCCAGAAGATCGCATTGCCATCGAAGGTCTGCGTTGGATCGTTTGGAAATTCGTTGTTCTGGTCATCCCCATCGATGATTGTAGCGTCGGCCCCATCCTCGATAGTGATCTGGCTGTAGGCCGAAATCTCGAAGACAACGCCTGTTGGATCGAAGGTAACGTCATTCGCAGACAGATCGGTATCGGTTCGGAACGCACCGAAAACATTGGTCGGCATAGTGATTACACTCCGCAAAACGGGAAACAACTCGGAACTTGGCACTTTTCTACCGTCACTTAGGCCAAGGTAACAGGTGGTAGGCCTCACACCGGTTCAAAATACATTATTCTGTTGCTGTTCAGGCGCGCGATATCGCAATCAATGCCTGTCGCATGGAAAACTCACGCCCTTGGATCCGCATCGAACCATTGAGCAAAAGCCTCACTGGCCCTTGCCATCAGCGTCAATCCGCGCCATGCGCAGCGCATGACCTTCGACACGATTATCCTTGGGGCCGGTGCAGCTGGCATGATGTGCGCGACGCATTGCGGCGGGCGGGTTCTGGTGGTCGACCACGCAAAAGCGCCGGGTGAAAAGATCCGCATCTCTGGGGGTGGGCGCTGCAACTTTACCAATATGTATGCGGGGCCTGCCAATTTCCTGTCGCAAAACCCGCATTTCTGCAAATCTGCTCTGGCGCGCTATACGCAATGGGATTTCATCGATCTGGTCGGGCGTCACGGCATCGCATGGCATGAGAAAACGCTGGGGCAGTTGTTTTGTGACGATTCCTCGAAGCAGATCGTTCAGATGCTGCTGGATGAGATGACCCGCGCAGGGGCTGACTTATGGCTACGGACCGAGGTCAAAGCATTGCGCAAGTCTGATGCCGGCTTCGCGCTTGAGGTGGACCGCGAAGGTGCGCGGCACAGCCTGACCTGCCGCAACCTTGTGTTGGCAACAGGCGGCAAGTCGATCCCCAAAATGGGCGCGACCGGTCTGGCCTATGACATCGCGCGGCAATTCAGCCTACGCGTCACAGATACCCGCGCTGCGTTGGTCCCATTCACCTTCTCGGACGGGAGGTTCAAGGATCTGTCCGGTGTTTCTCTGCCCGCGCGCCTGTCCAACGATCGCACCAGTTTTGACGAAGCCCTGCTGTTCACCCATCGCGGCCTCAGCGGGCCGTCAGTACTGCAACTCTCGTCATATTGGCGTGAGGGCGAAGCGATCTGCGTCAATCTGATACCGGACCTGCCCTTGTTCGATCTTCTGCGCGATCAGCGACAAGCCGGAGGGCGCAAGGCTCTGACCACCGAACTCGCCCGGCACTTGCCATCGCGGTTGGTGGATCACCTCGCCCAGCATATCCCGATGAAAGGCAATCTGGCCGATCAATCGGATGCAGCGCTGAACGATCTGACCTCGGCACTGTCAGAATGGCAACTGACCCCCACGGGGACCGAAGGGTATCGCACCGCCGAGGTCACTCTGGGCGGGATCGACACAGATGACCTATCGTCAAAAACGATGGAGGCCAGGGATGTCCCCGGCCTCTATGCGATTGGTGAAGCGGTAGATGTCACCGGTTGGCTTGGCGGCTATAATTTCCAATGGGCGTGGTCCTCGGGCCATGCCGCCGGAAAGGCCATATCCGCGCGTTAGCCGACACGATTGATCGCGCGGCCTCAGCCGACACGATTGATTGCGCGGCCCTAGCCGACGACGTTATAGCCGCGTCCGCGCATGCAGTTGCGCACGATGACTTCCTTGTTCTGGTTCTTGGCAATCACATCAGCACCAGCCCCGATCAGCGCACCCGCCGCCGCTGCGCGACCCAGATTGTCGCTGCTGTCCTGAATGATGGCCGTGGTCGCCGCGGCACCCGCCGCACCGATCGCCGCATTCCCAGCGGTCGACCCATCAACCGCCGCCTGCGACGCCGCAAGTTGCTGACATTGCAGCAGGTCCGACTGGTAGTTCGGCCCAACCGGGCCATCAATGACGGGCACGTAGTTTGCACCGGTATTCGTGCAAGCACCGGCCAGCAGCAGAGCCGGGACGATCAGAAGGGATTTCGGGTTAGGCATATCCATGACCTCTTGTCTAATTTCCGAGCAGAAAAGCAAATTCTTAAACGGCTTCAAGCCGATACCCGCAAACTGTCGCCCAATCGGCAAGGAATTGCAAACAGGCTAGGCGTTAAGGTGCTTTTGAACCTGCGCCGCAAAGTCATCCCCGCGTTGCTCAAAATTGTCATATTGATCAAAACTGGCGGCTGCAGGGGCCAACAAAACGGTTTCTCCTGCTTCACTATCGGCAACGGCCTGTTCAACGGCGGCCGCCATCGTGGTGCAAACCTGCGCCTCGACCTTTAGCTGCATGGCGAAACCCGCCGCCTCGCGCCCAATCACGTAGGCCTTGATCACCTGATCCGAGACACCGTTCAGGGCGTCGATGCCGCCTTCTTTCTCCAACCCGCCGCAAATCCAGCGGATCTTCTTGAACGCACTGAGGGCTTTCATAGCACTGTCCACATTCGTTGCCTTGGAGTCGTTGACGAAAGTCACCCCGCCCGTCTCGGCGATGATCTGACTGCGATGTGGCAGCCCCGGATAGCTGTGCAAGGCATCCTCGATCACGCGCGGCGCAAGACCCAGAGACCGGCATGCCGCATAGGCAGCGCACGCGTTCTGATGATTATGTGTTCCCGGCAGCCCCTTGATGCCGCGCAGATCAATCGATCCGGTCTGCCGCCCTTTGCGATACTCCGAAAGGAAGCCTTTGCGGGCAAAAACCTGCCATCCCGGACCGGTCAGTTTGCGCTCAACCGAGATCCGGATCACCCGATCATCCGCCGGACCCTCGGCCAATTGTCCGGCCAGGAATGCGCCTTCGGACTCATCAATACCAATCACGGCACGGTCCGGCCCGCCCTCGGCAAAAAGGCGTCTTTTGGCTGCGAAATAGCCACCCATTCCGCCGTGGCGATCCAGATGGTCCGGCGACAGGTTGGTGAACACCGCTACATCTGGCGTCAAGGCGCGGGCCAGCTCGGTCTGATAGCTCGACAGCTCCAGCACAACGACCGATCCATCGCCGCCGGGGTCTATATCCAACACGCCACGCCCGATATTGCCCGCCAACTGCGCCTCACGTCCCGCCTCGGACAGGATGTGATGGATCAAGGCCGCCGTGGTTGATTTGCCGTTCGACCCGGTCACCGCGATCACGCGTGGAGGCGTGTCGTAGTTGTTCCACTCCGGCCCCGCGAAGGATCGAAAGAACAGGCCGATATCGTTGTCCACCGGCACGCCGGCCTCCAACGCGGCGGCAACAACCGGGTTTGGTTGAGGGTAGAGATGCGGAATACCGGGTGAGACGATAAGCGTGGCGATCTCATCAAATGCCCCGTGGCGGCGCAGGTCGAGGCATTGAAACCCCTCCCCTTCAGCGGTCTCACGCGCGGCCGGATTGTCGTCCCAACAGATCGCCTCGACCCCACCCGCAAGCAACGCACGCGCGGTCGCTAAGCCCGACCGACCAAGCCCCAAAACGGCGACCTTCTGCCCTGAGAAACCTTTGACCGGGATCATGCCGCCCCCCTTCTTTCAACTTGAATGCGCGCCACACTGCACCAAAGAAAATCCCGATGGCAAGGGCGCTTTCAGGCTCGCGCGCCAGCGCGAGCCATGCCCAACAGGTGGCAAAGGGGCCGCAGGCCCTCTGAACCTGGCGGGAGGGCTATCGAACTTTCAGCGTCGCCAGACCGATCATTGCGAGGATCAGCGAAATGATCCAGAACCGGATCACGATGGTCGGTTCGGCCCAGCCTTTTTTCTCATAGTGATGATGGATTGGCGCCATCAGGAACACCCGCTTGCCGGTGCGCTTGAAATACAGAACCTGAATGATCACACTCAGCGCCTCCACCACGAACAGGCCACCGACGATGGCCAGCACAAGCTCGTGCTTGGTCGCCACGGCTATCGCGCCCAGCGCCCCGCCCAAAGCCAGTGATCCGGTATCACCCATGAACACGGCCGCAGGCGGTGCATTGTACCACAAGAACCCGAGGCCACCGCCAAACAGGGCAGATGTAAAGATCAAAATCTCGCCCGTCCCCGGTACATAATGCACGTCCAGATATTCGGTAAAGTCGACCCGACCCACCGCATAGGCGATGATCCCCAGAGTCGTCGCGGCAATCATCGCGGGCATGATCGCCAAACCATCAAGCCCATCGGTCAGGTTCACGGCATTTGCGGAACCCACAATCACGATGATGGCAAACGGGATGTAGAGGATCCCAAGATTGACCAATGTATCCTTGAAGATCGGTACCGCGAGTTGGTTCTGCAAAGCCTCCGGATGATGCAAAGACGCCCAGAAGGCAGCTAAAACGGCAATGATGATCCCCAGCGCCAGGCGCATTTTACCTGATACGCCCTTGGTGTTTTGCTTGGACACTTTCGCATAGTCATCGGCAAACCCGATGGCCGCGTAAGCCAGCGTCACGAACAAAACCATCCAGACGTAAGGATTGTCCCAGCGCGCCCAGAGCAACGTCGACGTCACCAGCGCCCCCACGATAAGCAAGCCTCCCATGGTGGGCGTTCCAGCCTTGGAAAAATGGCCCTCAGGCCCATCATCGCGGATCGGCTGGCCTTTGCCCTGCTTGCGTCGCAGCACGTTGATCAGAGGTTTGCCAAATAGAAACCCAAAGATCAGCGCCGTCAAAAAGGCCCCACCCGCGCGGAACGTGATATAGCGGAAGAGGTTCCAAAAGTCCCCTCCGTCCGACAGGGCAGTCAACCAATACAGCATTACAGTACCTTTCTCACACGCAGCGCACGGGCGCGTTACCCGTCAAGCGCGCCCCCTTGCCCCATTTTCCGCAGACCGTCAACAATCCGGGCCAAAGCCATGCTGAGCGAGCCTTTCGCCAGCACGGTATCGCCGCTTTCGATCAATTCCGGCAGGTGTTCAGCCATCTCGGCGCTGGTTTCAAACCACAGGCCCCTCTTTGTATCCGGCAAAGCCTCGTGCAGCGCTTTCATCAACGGGCCGATGCAGTGAACCTGATCGACCTGCGCCATCGCGCTGACCTCGGCCATGCCCGCATGCATTACGACCTCTTGTGCGCCCAGCTCTTTCATATCGCCCAAAAAGGCGATGCGGCGCGTTCCGTTCGAGGCAGCCAACACGTCCAGTGCCGCCTCCATCGAAGTTGGGTTCGCATTGTAGCTGTCATCCAGCAGTTCGATCTGACCGCCGTGCGCCAGCGGCAGAGTTTCCCGAACCCCACGCCCCTTGACCGGGGACCATCGGCTTAAACCTTGTATTGCCTGATCCAGGTCGACACCCATCTCGACACAGGCCGCCAACGCGCCCAGCGCATTCATCGCAAAATGCGTGCCTGCCGATTGGACGTCGAAGGTAAATGCGGTGTCACCAATCTCAGCCCGTGCGTGAACGGTTTCGGGCCCGGCAGTCACGTCGGTCAGCTTGTAATCTTCAGCCTGCCGACCGAATTCAACGATTCCAGCGCCAAGGTCTTGTGCTGTCTGGCGCAAGATACCCGCATGTTCGATATCAGCGTTCACGATGGCTGCCCCACCGGGTTCCAGCCCTTCGAAAATCGCGGCCTTTTCATGGGCGATGCCTGCAACCGACTCGAATGCCTCCAGATGCACGGCCGCCACGGTGGTTACCAGTGCCACATGCGGGCGGGCTTGTCGGGCCAGCGGCGCGATTTCGCCGGGGTGGTTCATTCCGATCTCGATCACGGCATATTCCGTGTCGCGCGGCATCCGCGCCAGCGTTAGCGGCACGCCCCAATGGTTGTTGTAGCTGGCGACACTGGCATGGGTTCTTCCCTGCGTTTCCAGAATGGTGGCCAACATCTCTTTGGTTGAGGTCTTGCCAACACTCCCTGTCACGCCCACCACACGCGCCTCGGTCCGGGCACGAGCGGCCTGTCCGAGTGCTTCCAGTCCGGATTGTACATCGTCGACAATCAGCAAAGGTGCATCTTCGGACACCCCTTCAGGGACGCAAGACACCAAAGCTGCTCCGGCGCCCTTCTCCAGCGCCTGAGCTACAAAATCATGGCCATCCCGCGCGGCCTTCAACGCGACAAACAGGTCGCCCGGTTGCAAAGTGCGCGTGTCAATCGAGACGCCATTCACAGTCCAATCACTAGTGGCGCGCCCGCCCGTCGCCGAGGCGGCCTCTGCCGCAGTCCAGAGCGTCATGCGACCCTCCCGTCCAGAGCGGCCACGGAAATGCTTGCCTGCTCCACATCATCAAAGGGTAGCACCTGATCACCTACGATCTGGCCAGTTTCGTGACCTTTGCCTGCAATCAGCAGCGCATCGCCGGGTTGCAAGGCGTCAATACCCCGCAGAATAGCTTCGGCCCGATCACCGACTTCGGTCGCCTCTGCCGCGCCCTTCATCACGGCGGCGCGGATAGAGGCCGGGTCTTCGCTGCGCGGGTTGTCGTCGGTGACAAAGACGATATCCGCGTGGTTGGCGGCAGCCTTTCCCATCAGCGGGCGCTTGGTGGCGTCGCGATCTCCGCCTGCGCCGACGATTGCGATCAGACGGCCCATCACATGCGGGCGCAGCGCTTTCAAAGCCGTGGCGACCGCATCCGGCGTGTGGGCATAGTCCACAAACACCGCCGCGCCATTGTCGCGGGTGGCGGCTAGCTGCATGCGACCCCGGACCGTTGTCAGATGCGGCAGGGTCTCGAACACGCGCTCGGGGTCGTCACCTGCAGCGATGACCAGCCCACAGGCCAGCAGGATGTTTTCGGCCTGAAACCCTCCGATCAGGTTCAGGCGCGTCTGGAAGGTCTTGCCCTGCCACGAGAACCGCAAATCCTGCCCGGTCGAGTCAAACCGTTGGTTCATCAGGCACAGGTCAGCCTCACCCAGCCCAACGGTCAGCACAGACTGACCCCGCGCCTCAGTGATCTTTCGCACCTGCGCACCCTTCGGGTCGCTCAGGTTGATGACTGCGGTGCCGTCCTGCGGCAAAACCCGGTCGAACAAGCCCATCTTGGCGGCAAAATACGCCTCAAACGTCTCGTGATAGTCCAGATGATCCTGCGTGAAGTTCGAGAAACCCGCAGCGGCCAGTTGCACCCCATCCAGTCGCCGCTGTTCCAGCCCGTGCGAGGATGCCTCCATCGCAGCGTGGGTCACGCCATTCTCGGCGGCCTCGGACAGGCAGCGATGCAAGGTGATCGGTTCGGGCGTGGTATGGGCCAGCGGCGCGGTCCATGCGCCTTCGACCCCGGTAGTGCCGAGATTGACGGCGGCGTGGCCGAGCTCAGCCCAGATCTGGCGAACGAATGTAGCAACCGAGGTTTTGCCATTGGTTCCGGTGACCGCAACAATCGTCTGCGGTTGCGCCCCGAACCAAAGTGCTGCCGACCCGGCCAGTGCCTGACGCGGGTCCTCAACCACGATAAGGGCAGCGTCGGATGCGGCCAATTCGGCCTCAGCGATCTGCGCGCCTTGGGCATCGGTCAGAATGGCGGCGGCCCCCATGCGCAGGGCGTATTGAATGAACTCACCGCCATGGACACGCGTACCGGGAAGCGCTGCGAACAGGAAACCATCTTTGACCTCGCGGCTATCGACGGCCAGCCCCGTGATATCAGGATTCGCGCCTCCGCGTGCTGTCAGGGCCAGTTGGCTGAGTTTCTTTGTCCTTGCGCCCATGACCCACCTGTTCTCTGGCACCCTAATTCGAGGTCAGGGTTATAGCAGCGCTCGCCTCAGGCTCAAGCCGCGGACGCAGGCCCAAAAGCGGCGCGACCCGACCGATCAACTCAGCCGCCACTGGCACAGCAGTCCAGCCCGCCGTGCGGCGCTTTTCGCCATAAGCCAGGATAGAGGGTTCGTCCAAAGTGACGACCAGCACATATTTCGGGTCGTAAGCCGGGAAGATCGTGGCAAAAGTGGCGATCACCTTGTCATCATAATACCCGCCACGCGGTTTGGGCTTGTCGGCGGTACCGGTTTTGCCCGCGACATCATAGCCTTTGACCTCAGCAAAACTGGCCGTACCGTCGGTCACCACTTTGCGCAGCATCTTCTGCGCCTGACGCGCGGTGTCTTCCGACATCACACGTGGCCCGTACTGAGGGCCATTGCGGCGCAAGATCGTCGGGCTGACATAGTGCCCGCCATTGGCAATCGCAGCGTACCCCGCCG
Organism: Ruegeria sp. YTSC192; assembly: GCF_059609705.1. Taxonomy (NCBI): domain Bacteria; kingdom Pseudomonadati; phylum Pseudomonadota; class Alphaproteobacteria; order Rhodobacterales; family Roseobacteraceae; genus Ruegeria; species Ruegeria sp. YTSC192. The sequence goes on along the minus strand of NZ_JBXWMG010000003.1, from coordinate 179,451 downwards.
CCAGATGCATCGGGCTGGTCGACAGGCCGTGACCGTAGGAAATGGTGACGGTGCTCAACTCACCCCATTTCTTGGGTTTGAGCGGCACACCGCCTGCGGCTTCGACAATCTCGAACGGGGTGGGTTCGAACATGCCCATGGTATCCAGAAAGCTCTGCTGTCTTTTTGCGCCGATCTGCAAGGCCAGTCGCCCCGTGCCCCGGTTCGAGCTGTGGACGATCACATCCGCCACGCTAATCTTGCCATAGTTCTTGCCGTTAAACTCACCAATTGGGAAACGGCCGATCTTCATCGGGCCAGAAGTGTCGATGATGGTGTCCGAATTCACCAATCCAAGCTGTACCGCCTGTGCGGCGGTGAAGATTTTGAAAACCGACCCCAGCTCATAGACACCCTGCACATAGCGATTGAACAGAGGGCTGTCGGACGGATCAAAGCCCGAGGTCGGCGGGCGCGGACGGTCATTGGGGTCAAACGACGGCAGAGACGCGGCCGAGACCACCTCACCCGTATGTGCATTCATCAGAACCGCCGAGGCCCCTTTGGCGTTCATGATTTTCATGCCGCCATACAAAACCTGCTCGACCGCTGCCTGAATTGTCAGGTCCAGCGACAGTTGCAGCGGCTTGTTGCCATTGGCTGGGTCACGCAGGTAGTCGTCGAACTTTTTCTCAACCCCAGCAACACCGATTACCTCGGCAGCGCTTACGCCTTCGCGGCCAAAACCCGAGCCGCCAAGAATATGTGCCGCCAGCTTGCCGTTGGGATATAGGCGCATTTCACGCGGGCCGAACAGGATGCCCGGATCGCCGATGTCATGCACTGCCTGTTTCTGCTCGGGCGAGATGCGTTTCTTGATCCAAAGGAACTTGCGCTTGCCGGTGAAGTCCTTGACCAGACGCTCTTTTTCCAGATCCGGAAAGATCGCGACCAACTGATCTGCTGCCGCAATCGGATCAATCATCAACGGCGGCTGCGCGTAGACCGAGTATGTATCCAGATTGGTCGCCAGAATGCGGCCTTCGCGGTCAACGATATTGGCGCGCTGCATGGCAATCGAAGCACCGGGCGCGCTGGCCAGCGGCTCTTGTGCCTCGGACGTGGCCAGCATGCCCATGCGGACACCTACAACCGAGAAGGCGCAAAAGAAGAACAGGCCCAAAACCAGAAGACGCCCCTCGGCACGAGCACGGGCGCGGTCTTTCATCTTTTCATGGCGTTGGCGGATATTTTCGCGCTCGATGACTTTTGGGTTTTCACCCTTCGCGCGGGCATCCAGAACGCGGGCCAGAGGGCGGAGGGGGGTGCGGGTCATGGAACCTGTACCTCACCCAAAGCCTGAATATCGGTGATCGCCTGCAGCTCGATCGGGTCGACAACCGGCAGGTCGGGGTCCTCGGCATAGGCGATCTGGTCCGCACGTCCGAATTGCTCGGCCCGCAAGGGCAGCAGGCCCATGCGTTCGAAGTTCAAATCGGCCAGCTCACGCAGACGATCCGGGCGGTTCAGATAGGCCCATTCGGCATTGAGAACCGCCAGCTTAACCTGCGCCACGCCGATCTCACCCTGCAGCGCCTGCATTTCCTTTACAACTTGCTGGGTCCGGTAGTTCTCTTGATAGGCCCACAGGGCCAATCCGAACACGGACAGAGCGGTCAACACATACAGAATACTCTTCATCTTGCCCTTCCCCCAAGTTGCGGCATCCCGATGGCGCGGGCCTCAATTTCCCCCGCCGGAGCCTCGGTACGAATCGCGACACGCAGCTTGGCCGAGCGCGCACGCGGGTTTTCCTGCAGTTCCTGCTCATCCGGCCCAACGGCCTTGCGGGTCTTGAGCGTGAATTGCGGCAGTTCCTGTTCCATCTCGGGCGCATATCGGTTGGCCCGCCCGGTCTTGCCAGCCCGAGATTGGAAGAACCGTTTGACCATGCGGTCTTCGATGGAATGAAAGGTCACAACAGCCAGTTGCCCGCCGGGTTTCAAAGCCCGCTCGGCAGCCATAAGACCCTGAAACAGCTCATCATATTCGGCGTTCACCGCAATCCGTAGACCCTGAAAACTACGCGTTGCAGGGTGTGATTGCCCCGGCTTGGGACGCGGCAGGCAGGATTCGATGATCCCGGCCAAACGCAAGGTCGTAGTGATCGGCTCTTCGGCGCGCGCCTTAACGATGGCGCGAGCGATACGTCGGCTGGCGCGTTCTTCACCATAGTGGAACAGGATGTCGGCCAGTTGCGCTTCGGTCGCCGTATTGACCAAATCGGCGGCACTTTCGCCTTCCTGGCTCATCCGCATGTCGAGCGGGCCGTCTTTCATGAAGGAAAACCCGCGCTCGGCCAGATCCAGCTGCATGGACGAAACCCCAAGGTCCAACACAACGCCATCGAGGTCCTTCGCGTATTCATCCATGCGCGAGAACACTCCCGGCTGCATCACCAACCGGTCACCATAGTCACCCGCCCAATCTGCGGCCATCTCAAACGCCAGCGGATCGCGATCCACACCAATCACCGTTTCGGCCCCGGCCTCAAGCAGGCCTTGCGTATAGCCACCTGCGCCGAACGTACCGTCCAGCCAAATGCCCGCGACCGGAGACACCGCCGCCAGCAAAGGGCGCAGTAAAACAGGAATATGTGGGTTAGAAGATGAGGAGACCGCGCCGGACATGCCGCTACGCGTCCCCAACGCCGTCAAGGTAGACCATCGGGTCGAAATCATCCGGCAGATCGTCCATCCATTCTTCGGCCTTGGCCAGTTCTTCGACCTCATAGGTCTCGGGCTTCCAGATCTGGAAGGTGTCACCGGCGGCTATGAAGAACGCCTCATTCTCCAGGTCGATCTTGGTGCGCAGCTTGGCCGGCAAAACCAGACGCCCGGTTTCATCTACATTGGTGGGAAAGGACTGGCCATGGAACATGCGCTGAAGCATCTTACGTTCCATCGAGCCACGCGGCAGAGCGTCGATCTTTTCATCGACCTCATCAATCGCCTGCATGGTATAGCATTCAAGGTATTTGCGGCGGTGGTCGCCATAGACAATCACAAGCTCAGGATTGTCACCGGGCTGCCAATTGGGATCGGACGATTCAAGCACACGGCGAAACGAGGCCGGGATCGAGACCCTGCCCTTCGTGTCCACCTTATGGTGGCTTTCACCTCTAAACCTGCGCGCCAAGACGACTGTCCCTTTCGCTTGCGCCCCACTTGAATGTCACGTTCCCCCCGGATGAAAAACGGCGGGTTGATCTGCTGCCACTGATCAACCCGCCGCATTGGCCCGCTTTGCGGGATGTCCAGCTGCACGCGCCACCTGGGGGGATGTCTGCTCGCCCGCGCGCCGGATCTCTTGATTGATGAAAGCGAGATGCCTGTATGAAACCTGATTATTTTTGGTTGGGGTCGTTTGCTGCCCCTGCTGCCTCGTCCTCATCGGATGCATTAGGGATGACATGGGAATTCATGGAAATCAATAGGAATTTTTGGCCACTTGCTCACAACGACCAGGAAATCAAGGCGAGCATCAACTTAAAATCAGAACCTCAACACCTCATATCGACACTTTGACCGGAGCTGACCCCATATATGGTAACCTTGAGGACCTCCCGCACTTACCCACGATTTCCCAAAAAAATGTCGACTTTTCGAAATTTGCATCGACTGAGGCCCATCTGCAACGCGAAAACCCAGAATCACGCGCAAGCAATCCGCACGGGATACGGCAGTCTTGGCCGGAGCCCATGAATTCCCACGCCAGGATCGAAAGGTGCTTTCCCGTGATCGATTTGAAACAAATCATCCATCAAGCGCACAAATTTTCGCAGATGCGCTCAAACTCCAAGCAGGTCGAAAGACAAGGCAAGCTGCTGCCTCGGCCGAACCTTTGCCCCCATTGGCCTTCAAACCCCAAATTTTCATGGGAGATTTCAAATCGAAGCCGACATGGTCCTGATAACCATGCGTTTGCTGCATAGCAGCATTGACGTTGCGGGCTATTGTGCAATCGCAGCATTTACCTATTTTCAATCTCAAGCAGACGCTGGCACCGGCCAGCAAGACAAGAATGAACGGAATAGATAGATGGCAATAGCGACAAACACAGCGGCACTCAAAGACACGCATGTCAGCGGAATCACCACCATGATCGAAGCTGCAAAGACACGTTTCGCCCGCTACCGCACGTATCGCCAGACAGTGAACGAGCTGTCCGCGCTGTCAAACCGCGAGCTGGCCGATCTCGGCCTGAGCCGCGCAATGATCCGCGGCGTGGCACGTCAGGCGACTGACAACTTCACAGCGCGCTAAGCGCAAACGAATACACGAGATCAGACCCTTCCTCCTCCCTTTAGGGTCTGTAATCAGCGGCGACGTCTCTCCTCCTCCCTGACGTCGCCGCACCAAATACCGGCCTCGCAACGCCGGACCATGACACACCGGGCTCTCCTCCTCCCTGCCCGGTGTTGAAAGCGCGCGGTGACGTCTTCCTCCTCCCTGACGTCGCCGCGTCTTCCTCATACCGGGCTCAAACCCGGGTTCAGATACATCGGGGCTCTCCTCCTCCCTGCCCTGATGTAGAAAAGAACGGCGGTTTCCCTTCCTCCTCCCTGGGAAACCGCCGTTTTTGCTTTTTGGGCAAACGGAATAAGATCGGCGCAGTTACGATTATTCAGGAGTGCGTCATGGCCGCCTATTTCATCGCCCAGATTTCCATTCACGACCCGGACGGGTATCAGAAATACCTTGAAGGTTTCATGCCTATCTTTGACCGGCACGGCGGGCGCCTGCTGACCATTTCTTCAAAACCCGTCGAGATCGTCGAAGGCAGTTGGGCCGAAGAAGGCATCGTGCTGATGGAGTTTCCAGACATGGCCGCGGCCCGGGCGTGGAAAGACGACCCGGACTATGTTGAGCTGGCCAAAATCAGGCGCAAGACCGCAACAGCTAATCTGGTGCTGGTCGAAGGCCTCTAGCGGTCAGAACGGAACGTCGTCTTTGGAGGTCAGGAAACGGGAAACAACCTTTTTAACGCCTGCCTTGTCGAAATCGACTTCGACCTTGTCACCTTCGATGCCTGTAACCGCGCCGTAGCCGAATTTCTGGTGAAACACCCGCTCACCCAACGTGAAGCTGGCAATGGCCGTGGCATCAATCACTGTATTCCGGCTTTCTTTCGGCTGGGACATTCCATACTGGCCCTGCCGCGCCTGCATCCGCTTCCAGCCCGGAGAGTTATAGACATTCGCCTCGGCCGCGCGGGTTTCGATCGTCGCAGCAGGTTGCCCACCGCCATAAAGCCCCGGAGGCGTCAGAACCTCCACATGATCTTCGGGCAATTCGTCGATGAACCGCGATGGCATCGCGTTCTGCCATTGCCCGAACACCCGCCGATTGGCCGCGAAAGAAATCGTGCAAACCTCCTCAGCGCGGGTAATGCCCACATAAGCCAGCCGCCGTTCTTCCTCGAGACCCTTGAGGCCCGATTCGTCCATGGAGCGTTGCGAGGGGAACAAACCGTCTTCCCATCCCGGCAGGAACACGGCGGGAAACTCCAACCCCTTGGCCGCGTGCAGGGTCATGATCGAGACTTTCGCCCCGTCACCCTCTTGTTCATTGTCCATCACCAGACTGACATGCTCCAAAAACCCTTGCAGGTTCTCGAAATTGTCCAGCTGGTTCACCAGCTCCTTGAGGTTTTCTAACCGGCCCGGAGCCTCAGGCGTCTTGTCGTTTTGCCAATGCCCGGTATAGCCGGATTCGTCCAAGATGATCTGCGCCAGCTCGATATGCGTGTGCTCCGGCGCGCCGTAGCGAATGGGCGACACCCCATCGTCGATGACCGAGTCGTCATCGACCTCGATCCGAGGCCCCCGCGTCAGCGCATTCCAACGCGCCAGCCCGTCGATCAATTCGCGCAGAGCCTTGCCGCCCTTACCCTTGATCAACTGGTTCTCAACGACAATGCGCGCCCCTTCGACCAGAGATACCCCGTTCTGACGCGCCACCACCTGAATCGTCTGCTGCGCCTTGTCACCAAGGCCGCGTTTAGGAGTGTTCACAATCCGCTCAAACGCCAGATCGTCCTCGAGACTGACCACCAGCCGGAAATAGGCCATGGCATCGCGAATCTCCATCCGCTCATAGAACCGAGGGCCGCCGATCACCTTGTAAGGCAAGCCAATCGTCAGAAACCGATCCTCAAACGCGCGCATCTGATGCGAGGCGCGGACCAGAATCGCGATCTGGTCGAGGTTCATCGGACGCACACCGCGCGTGCCGCCCTGCATCGCGTCGATCTCTTCCCCGATCCAGCGCGCCTCTTCCTCACCATCCCAATGGCCGATCAGACGCACCTTCTCGCCATCCTCGGCATCGGTCCAAAGCTCTTTGCCCAGACGGCCTTCGTTGCCGCGGATCACATTCGACGCAGCCGCCAGAATATGCGGGGTCGAGCGGTAGTTCTGTTCCAGCCGCACTACGAAGGCGCCGGGAAAGTCCTTTTCGAACCGCAGGATGTTGTCGACTTCGGCTCCTCGCCATCCATAGATCGACTGGTCGTCATCACCTACGACGCAGATGTTTTTTTCTTCACCGGTTAGGAGGCGCAGCCAGAGATACTGTGCAACGTTGGTATCTTGGTACTCGTCTACAACGATGTATTTGAACCAACGTTGATATTGCTTCTGCAGATCCTCGTGGGCTCGAAAAATCGCTATCATGTGTAGCAGCAGATCGCCAAAATCCACCGCGTTCAACTCGCGCAATCGGGTCTGGTATTGAGCGTAGAGTGCTATGCCTTTGTGATTAAAGGCCCCAGCATCCGCTGCAGGGATTTTGTCAGGCGTGAGAGCCCGATTCTTCCAGTCGTCAATAATACCCGCCAAGTTGCGCGGCGGCCAACGTTTCTCGTCGATGTTATTGACCTTGAGCAATTGTTTTAGGAGCCGCAGTTGATCATCCGCATCCAGAATTGTGAAATTAGACTTTAGATCAACAAGCTCTGCATGCCGCCGCAACAACTGCGCGCATATGGAGTGGAAGGTACCCATCCAAGGTATTGGATGTCGCACTTCATACGGCAACTCTAGAAGCCGTTTTTTCATGTCTTTGGCGGCTTTGTTAGTAAACGTAACCGCTAGAATTTCATTCGATCGAGCCAATCCGTTTCTGACAATAAACGCTACTCGCGACATCAACGTTCTTGTTTTCCCAGTACCAGCACCCGCCAAGATCAAGACCGGCCCTTTGAGACGCTCGGCAGCTTCGCGTTGCGCTGGATTTAGAAAATCCAATTCAAACTTTTCGCGCTGAGCCATTGCTCTTTGCGACAGCGATGCGCCCTCAAAGGCGTCCATTTCGTCAAAACTGCTCATATCGGCAAACTACGCTGGATGGGCTAAAAGGAAAAGGGTTTGTTCACGCCTTGTTCGCATGAATTTTTCCCTTTGGTCTTGCAAATCTTAATCACTTTCCCGCCCCCACATGCAAGGAAGTTAACACTCTGTCAAAACCTCTCACCGATGCTGTCTCTCAGATTGTGGGAGAATACGGGTATGGAACAGTCAGCAAAGGCGCGCCTTTTGGGCAAGCTCAAGGTCTTTGTCAGCACGGCAACTATGATCGCCCTGACCGCTTTGGCCGGCTGGGGGATATATACGCTGCCAGCTCCACTTGTAGATCGCATGCTGGAATCGGATCTGCGTCATCACGCAATGCGACTGGAAAAGAAGGTGGAAAGTCAACTATTTGACGTCAAAACCAGTTTCGAGCAGCATATCCTCAACCAACATGATGAGGCGTTTCTCAGCTTGCTGCCTGAAACCTCGGATATCTACCGTTTCAAACTGTTCGATTCCTCGGGTAAGGTTTTCTGGTCCACGCGCGACAGCGATACCGGGTCGGTGAATACCAAACCTTATTTCACGGACGTGGTGGCCATGGGCAACCTGTTCTACAAGCATGAGGAAAAGCCCATCGCCGAGGTGGACTCGCTGAACGCCGACCAGTTGGAAAATCTGGACAGCAACACCCGCCACGTGGCGGAAATTTTTACACCTGTGATTCAGAGCGGAAAATTCCTCGGCGCGATTGAGTTCTATACCGATATCACGGACGTGAGAAACCTGTTCATTGACCGGGTCCGAATGTCGTTGATCGCGATCAGTGCGGTGGTCCTGCTGGCGTTGTCCGCTGTAATTCTGATTGTGCATCGCAACAATCGACGACAGTTGGGCGTGCTGCGCGTGCGCGCGCAGAAAGAACGAGAACTGATGGACGACCAACTGCGCCTCGCGCGTGAGGTCCGGTTGCTGGGCGAGTTGAATGAATGGTTGCAATCCAGCCGTTCGCTGGATGAGCTGTTCGACATGGTCTCACGCTTCATGACGCATATCCTGCCCGAGGCTGAGGGTAGCGTTTACGTCTATTCAAACTCGCGCGATGTCCTGGACGGGTGCGCCAGCTGGAATGGCGGCACCCACAAGGCGCATATCCACCCCGAGGGTTGTTGGGGCCTGCGCCGTGGACGGACCTATGAATTCGGCGCCGCCGAGATTGATTTTGTCTGCGAGCATGCCGAACCCCATGATGGCCGGGCCTATTTCTGCTTTCCGATTCTGGCTCATGGCGAAACGGTCGGCCTGTTGCACCTGCGCGCGCATGAGGGGGAGTGCGAGGCCTTCCATGCCAGCAAGAAACTGGCCCAGCTCTGCGCGGAACAGATCAGCATGGCAATCGCCAATGTGCGGATGCGCGATCAATTGCATGACCAGTCGGTACGCGATCCTCTGACGGGTCTGTTCAACCGGCGTCACATGACCGACAGCCTCCGCAGGGGGATCAACCGCAGCCAGCAAACCGGTGCGCCGCTCAGTCTGATCGCGGTGGATGTGGACCATTTCAAGAAATTCAACGACACCCATGGACATGACGCGGGTGATATGGTCCTGCGCGCCGTGGGCGCCGCCTTGGAACAAGGGTGCGACCGCGATGAGATCGCCTGCCGCATTGGCGGTGAAGAGTTCATGCTGATTCTCCCAGACAACGGGCCAGACGACGCCGTGACGCGGGCGGAAACTCTGCGCCAATCGGTCGAGGCAGTGTCGGTCAGGTATGGAGACAAATCCCTGCCGCGGATCACGATCTCGGTCGGGGTGGCGCATTACCCTGCGCACGGGACAATGCCGCAAGACTTGATGCGAGCAGCCGATGACGCGCTTTACTCAGCCAAAGACAACGGTCGAAATCAGGTCCGCGTTGCAAGTGGCCGTACTGACACGATAGAGGAGCGTCCGGTTCCAAAGCCACTCAATTCCAAGCCTGATGCAGCGTGATGCCCTTGCCGAATCGCAGTGCAGGTCGGATCAAACCCCATGGATCTGCACAGCACCTATCCCGGCATCGCTGACCTGAAACACCGCGCTAAGCGACGGCTGCCGCATTTTGTGTGGGAATACGTAGACAGCGGAACCGGGGCCGAAACGGCCCTGCTTCGAAATCGAGCGGCGCTGGATGCCGTGCGTCTGCGCCCGGCGATCCTCAAAGGTGAACTGGAATACGATGCCAGCACGCGCTTTCTAGGCCAAGACTGCCCGCTGCCATTCGGCATCGCGCCAATTGGCATGTCGGGCCTGATCTGGCCGGACGCAGAAGGCATTTTGGCGCGGGCGGCTGCGCAGGCCTGTTTGCCCTACACCTTGTCAACGGTAGCCAGCCAATCCCCCGAGGATCTGATCCCCTATCTGGGTCAAAACGCCTGGTTCCAGCTTTACCCGCCCAGGGACCCGGGGATTCGGGCAGATCTTTTGACCCGCGCGCGACAGGCAGGATTTAAAACGTTGGTCTTGACTGCAGATGTCCCTGTCGCGTCCCGCAGAGAGCGTCAGACACGCTCAGGCCTGGCCCATCCGCCACGGTTAACGCCGAGATTGCTGGCCCAAGTAGCACGGCGACCCGCATGGGCGCTTGGGATGATGCGACAGGGCATGCCCAGAATGCGGACGCTGGACAAATACATCGACAACACGAAATCGATGCCGCTGACGGCTCATGTCGGATACCTTCTGCGCACCTCGCCGAACATGGATTATGTCAGACAGTTGCGTGATCAGTGGGATGGGCCCTTCGTGATTAAGGGAATCATGCGCCCCGACGATGCTGCAAAGCTTGAACAAGCCGGAGTGGACGCGCTTTGGGTCTCGAACCACGGAGGTCGCCAATTCGACGGCGCCCCGGCCAGCATCGAGGTTTTACCCGAGATTCGCCGCGCCACCAGCCTGCCTCTGATCTTCGACAGCGGCGTCGAAACAGGGCTGGATATCCTGCGTGCTTTGTCGAAAGGGGCAGATTTCGTCATGCTTGGACGGGCTGTTTTGTATGGATTAGCGGCACTTGGCGCGCGGGGGCCGGCCCATGTGATCGATGTTTTCAAGCAGGACATATTGTCAAACATGGGTCAGATGGGTCTTGCCGATCTGGGGCAAATCAAGACGAATTGCCGCGAAGGCTGATGCTGCAATGCAGCAACAATGCAAGAAACACGCAAATATTGGCCGTTTGCGAGCGTTAACATGCCGGTTATACCCAGAACCACTGATACACCTGCGCGTAATCTCTGCCTATCAACACGGCTGAAACACCAAGACCGGGGCCCAAAATGACCGATTTCAAGAAGATCCTGATCGCCAATCGCGGCGAGATAGCCATTCGCGTGATGCGCGCAGCCAACGAGATGGGAAAACGCACCGTTGCGGTCTTTGCCGAAGAAGACAAGTTAGGCCTGCACCGCTTCAAGGCGGACGAAGCCTATCGCATTGGCGAAGGTCTTGGCCCTGTCGCGGCATATCTGTCGATTGACGAGATCATCCGCGTTGCCAAGGAATCGGGTGCTGACGCGATCCACCCCGGCTACGGCCTGCTGTCCGAGAACCCGGATTTCGTAGATGCCTGTGTTCAGAACGGCATCACCTTCATCGGCCCCAAGGCCGAAACCATGCGCGCCCTGGGCGACAAGGCCAGTGCCCGCAAGGTCGCCATCGCCGCCGATGTGCCGGTTATCCCCGCCACCGAAGTGCTGGGTGATGACATGGCCACAATCAAGGCAGAGGCGGCCGAGATCGGCTACCCCTTGATGCTGAAGGCCAGCTGGGGCGGCGGTGGGCGCGGGATGCGTCCGATCCTGTCCGAGGATGAGCTGGAAGAGAAGGTTCTGGAAGGCCGTCGCGAGGCTGAGGCCGCATTTGGTAACGGTGAAGGCTATCTGGAAAAGATGATCACCCGCGCTCGTCACGTCGAAGTGCAAATCCTCGGCGACAAGCATGGCGAGATCTACCACCTCTATGAACGCGACTGTTCGGTCCAGCGCCGGAACCAGAAGGTCGTTGAACGCGCCCCTGCCCCGTACCTGACCGAAGAACAACGCACCGAGATTTGCGATCTGGGTCGCCGCATCTGCGCCCATGTGAACTATGAATGCGCGGGCACCGTCGAATTCCTGATGGATATGAACACCGACAAGTTCTACTTCATCGAGGTAAACCCCCGCGTACAGGTCGAACACACCGTCACCGAAGAGGTCACGGGCATCGACATCGTTCAGGCTCAGATCCTGATCGCCGAGGGCAAGACACTGGCCGAGGCCACCGGCAAATCCAACCAAGATGAAATCCGCCTGAACGGCCACGCGCTGCAGACGCGTGTGACCACCGAGGACCCGCTGAACAACTTCATCCCGGACTATGGCCGCATCACCGCCTATCGTTCGGCCACCGGTATGGGCATCCGTCTGGACGGCGGCACCGCTTATGCGGGCGGCGTGATCACACGCTACTATGACTCACTGCTGACCAAGGTCACCGCCTGGGCGCCAACCCCCGAAAAGGCGATTGCCCGGATGGACCGTGCCCTGCGTGAATTCCGCGTGCGCGGCGTCTCGACCAACATTGCTTTTGTGGAAAACCTGCTGAAGCACCCGACCTTCCTGTCGAATGAATACACCACCAAATTCATCGACGAGACACCGAACCTGTTCGCCTTCAAAAAGCGTCGTGACCGGGGCACCAAGGTTCTGACCTATATCGCAGACATCACCGTCAACGGCCATCCCGAGACCAAGGATCGCCCCGAGCCGCGCGCTGATCTGAAAGAAGCGAAAGCCCCCGCCCAGAAAGGCGAACCCCAGATGGGGACCCGCAACCTGCTGGAGCAAAAAGGCCCGCAGGCCGTGGCTGACTGGATGAAAGCCCAGCGTCAGCTGCTGATCACCGACACCACGATGCGGGATGGTCACCAGTCGCTACTGGCAACCCGGATGCGCTCGATCGACATGATCAAGGTCGCGCCCAGCTATGCCGCGAACCTGCCGCAGCTGTTCTCGGTGGAATGCTGGGGCGGCGCGACGTTCGACGTGGCCTATCGCTTCTTGCAGGAATGCCCGTGGCAGCGCCTGCGTGACCTGCGCGAGGCGATGCCGAACCTGATGACCCAGATGCTGCTGCGCGGTGCAAACGGGGTTGGCTATACCAACTACCCTGACAATGTGGTGCAGGAATTTGTGCGTCAGGCATCGCAGAATATCGACGTGTTCCGCGTTTTCGACTCGCTCAACTGGGTTGAAAACATGCGCGTAGCGATGGATGCGGTCGTTGAAAGCGGCAAGATTTGTGAAGGCACCGTTTGCTATACCGGAGACATTCTGGACCCGGATCGCGCCAAATACGACCTGAAATACTATGTCGGCATGGCCAAGGAACTGCGCGATGCGGGTGCGCATGTTCTGGGCCTGAAAGACATGGCGGGTCTGTTGAAACCGGCCTCGGCCAAGATCCTGATCCGGGCGCTGAAGGAAGAGGTCGGCCTGCCGATCCACTTCCACACGCATGACACCGCAGGCATCGCCAGCGCCACCATTCTGGCGGCGTCTGAGGCGGGCGTCGACGCGGTTGATTGCGCGATGGACAGCTTCTCGGGCAACACCTCTCAGGCGACGCTGGGCACCGTGGTCGAAGCGCTGCGTCATACCGAACGTGACACCGGCCTCGACATCAAGGCGATCCGCGAAATCAGCGACTACTTCGAGGCCGTACGCGGACAGTATGCGGCCTTCGAATCCAGCCTGCAGGCACCAGCGTCGGAAGTGTATCTGCACGAGATGCCTGGCGGCCAGTTCACCAACCTCAAGGCGCAGGCGCGCTCTCTGGGGCTGGAAGAGCGCTGGCACGAGGTCGCCCAGACCTATGCTGACGTGAACCAGATGTTCGGTGACATCGTGAAGGTGACGCCGTCGTCCAAAGTTGTCGGTGACATGGCGCTGATGATGGTCAGCCAGGGCCTGACATGCGAAGAAGTGGAAAGCCCTGCAACAGATGTGGCCTTCCCCGACTCGGTCGTGGACATGATGCGCGGCAATCTGGGCCAGCCTCCCGGTGGTTTCCCGCCTGCAATCCTTCAGAAAGTTCTCAAGGATGAGGCCCCCAATACCGAGCGTCCGGGCAAGAACGTACCTGCCGTCGATCTCGAGGCCACCCGCGCCGACCTGTCCAAGCAACTGGACGGCAAAGAGGTCGATGACGAGGATCTGAACGGCTACCTGATGTATCCGAAGGTTTTCCTCGACTATATGGGCCGTCACCGCACCTATGGTCCGGTGCGCACCCTGCCGACCCGCACCTTCTTCTATGGCATGGAACCGGGCGAAGAGATCACGGCCGAGATAGATCCAGGCAAGACGCTGGAAATCCGCTGTCAGGCCATCGGTGAGACCGACGAGAAAGGCGAGGTCAAAGTGTTCTTCGAACTCAACGGCCAACCGCGCGTCATTCGAGTGCCCAACCGCCTCGTAACGGCCACCACACAGGCCCGACCAAAGGCCGAAGTTGGCAATGCCAACCACATCGGCGCGCCGATGCCCGGTGTTGTGGCGACCGTTGCGGTCACCGCAGGCCAGGAAGTCAAGGAAGGCGATCTCCTGCTGACCATCGAGGCGATGAAGATGGAAACCGGCATCCACGCCGAACGCGACGCGGTCGTCGCTAGCGTTCATGTCCAACCCGGCGGCCAAATTGACGCAAAGGATCTGCTCGTCGAACTGGAATAACCAGTTTAGTTTTCAAAAGCACAAGCGCCGCTCGGGGAACCGGGCGGCCTTTTTTCCACTCAGGAGGAACAAGATGCTGTCCATCACCCCAGTTTACGCTTCATTGCTGGCGATCCTTTATCTTGCGCTGAGCGTCATGGTCATCAGCCAGCGCCGCAGCGACAGGGTCTCTTATGGCGATGGGGGTAAGCCGGATATGCTCAAGGTGATCCGGACGCATTCCAACTTTATTGAATACACACCCTTTGCCCTGCTGCTGATCACCATGGTCGAGCTTCAGGGCGCTGGGGCGCTGATGCTGAACCTTTTGGGGCTCTGCCTGCTGAGCGGTCGTCTGCTGCACGCCTACGGCTTTGGTCGCAGCCCTCAGATCGTGATTCTGCGCCAGATCGGAATGGTACTGACCTTCACGGCCATCCTCATCGCGGCAATCGCGAACCTCGTGCTGGCGCTTTGAGCCAAACATCATGTTTCATAGCGGACGCCTGTGTTTTTCAGGCTGATACGATCAAGCGATGATACAAGGATTCTACCATTCCAATTGGGCGCTACTTGTTTAAATCGGAGCTTAGGAACAACGTTACAAACTGGATAAATTAGCGGGTTGCGGGCTTAAAAATTTTGCCCTATACGCCTGCTCATCCAGTTGGTCGTTGCCTGATGAACATAGACCTAAATGTTCAAGGTTGCGTCCAAACTTTGGAAACTTAGCCCGTCGTGGTTTGATCTGAATGAGAAAAAGATCTGGCTCTGTCGCGAAGGACCAAGTTGAAAAAGTGCCCCTATAGCTCAGCTGGTAGAGCAACTGATTTGTAATCAGTAGGTCCGCGGTTCGAGTCCGTGTGGGGGCACCACTAAATCATTGAAAAACAATAACTTACGAGATCAGAGCGTACGTAAGATTGCGTAAAGTTCGAGTCTGTATTGCGGATTCGAACCGGCGCACGGTTGGTTTTGAATCCACACTGCCACCTATTAGCAAGGTCTGCCAGAATTTCGCAGCCTGTTTCCGCCTATCCCGTCTGGGTTGGGTACCGCACCGGCTACAATCACGCGCTTTGAAACGGAAAAGAGCGGAATACAGCTTTCAACAGCCGAACGGATACAGGCCACGCTAGAGGGCGAGGGCGTTCAATTTCTCAGCGAGACAGACGCAGCAAAAGGGCCGGGTGTGGTATTGGTCAAGAAAGCTAACCAGTGAGCATATCCTACCACCCCAAGCGGGGCACGATTGCTACGGCTGCTGGAAAGTATCCGCATTGAGACCCTACCAAGGGCAACTGGCCATTCAGACGAAAGCAAGTCTCAGGCCAGTGCTGAATACGGCCCCGCTTCGGCGGGGCCTTTGCTTTGTTGGCGTCTGCGATGCGAGCGCAACGATATCGTTACCATTACTCTCTTAGTCGAACGGGTCCTTATCATCGCTCTTTGAGGCAAATGGATCAATTTCAGGGATGCTCTCAAACATTTGCTTTTGGCACTCCATTACTTCCAACATCGCAGCATAGGTGCCGCTGAGCTTCAAAGTTGCTATGCTTTTCCCTTCGTAGCCGATGTCCACGACAGACAACCGCATAAACTCATCAATAAACTCTGATGCCTGTCCATTTTCAAATGGAACTTGCAAAGAAAGGAATGGGGATTCGCCAATCCAGAACCCATTCGCCTCACCTGTCCATGGCGTTCGGCTACCAAAGGTAGCAGTCAGGTCATAGAGCTTTCCAGACTCAATAGAGCGCCAGTCTGTATTACCAATCATAAGTGCAAAAGCCTGCTCAGACGGGAGTATTTGACCGCGTAGATAGGTGCCACCTTCGTAGGCCGTAACCATGAAACAGCCATCGCCTGTAGTCCTATCAACCGCAATGTGCCATCCCTTTACGTCGTCTCGCCAGACTATTGTCTCTTCAGCATCTACAGTTGAGGCAATCAATGACAATTGGAGTGCAGACACAGCGGTAGCCAAACAAGCCCAAATAGAAAACCGTCTCATATCAAACCTTTCAACAACTCTCGCAATCATGCCTAGCCAACAAGCGCAAAGCAACACTGCCCCCTCGCGAAGTGTAAATGTGCATATCGACACCAATTGCCGATTTTACCTTGCAATTGGTGACCTATTGTCGAAACTCGATACAAGTTATCCAGTTTTGTTGTTCTCGGAGGCTTTTTATGAGGCGTTTGCCGCTTCAACAAACTTGTGAAAGCCTGCCAAGCCACCAACGGCTGAAATCCAAGCGCATTTCATGCTATGTAGCCCAAATCGTTCACCCTGACTTTCCCGCAGATTGACCAAAAGACAGCCAATCAACATGATGCTACATAGCATGTGATTGAAATCATTGGCTGTGGATTTTGCGCCGATCCCGTGCTGCCCGCTTTCTACAACCCTCAGAGCAATACTTGGCATCTACCCTGAGAAAGTCGGGCAATTCATCACCCCACCGACGACAAACCCATGTGCCTTGCTTAAGGGAAATGGTCTTGGGAGCCTGGTGTCGATGCACTCAATGAGCTGGCCGAGAACGTTCGCGACAAACCATCCGCTTAGAATATTTATGAAAACGGAGGAATAGCCCTGCGGCGAACAGTGCTTAAATTAGCCTTTGCGGAGCCTCTGAGCTATAACCGTAAGAGTGGCTATCGAACCGCTAGAACCACCTTTCCCTTCAAGGTGTTAGCGGATTTTTCATCCCGAAAGTACGAGATGGTGGGCGACCCTGGAATCGAACCAGGCGTGCGTCTCCGCGAGGGAGTTACAGTCCCCTGCCACACCTTGCGGCCTGTCGCCCACTGTCAGGCGTTGCACCTGACGTGGAGGCGTGATTACTAGCGCACCAAAGGAGCGTCAACAGGAAAATACCGCTTTGACGCAGGAAATCGAATACCCGGCCCGGAGGTCAATAAAATGAAGAAACCCAAGTGGGTCGTGGAAAAGGAACAGGCGCGTAAGGCAGCGGCTGCAGAAACTGTTTGGCTGTTTGGTCTGCACGCTGTGCGCGATGCGCTGATGAACCCAAAACGGCAGAAGCTGCGCCTGATTGTGACCCGAAATGCGCGCGACAAACTGGCAGAAGCCATTGCTTTTGCAGGGATTGAGGCCGAGATGGTCGACCCGCGCAAGTTCAACGCGCCGATTGATCAGGGATCGGTCCATCAGGGCGCAGCGCTTGAGGTCAAGCCGCTGGAATGGGGCGGCTTGGCGGAAAACTGTATCGGCCGTGAACACCCGCGTGTGATCTTGCTGGATCGGGTGACGGACCCGCATAATGTGGGGGCGATTCTACGCTCGGCCGAAGTGCTGGGTGCCAGCGCTGTGATTGGCACACGGCACCATTCCGCGCCCGAGACAGGCGCGCTTGCGAAAACCGCAAGCGGCGCTTTGGAGCGTCAGCCCTATTTGAGGGTCCGCAATCTGGCAGATGCGATCGTTGAACTGCAGAACATGGGCTTTCTGGTGCTGGGCCTGGACGGTGAGGCCGAAGATACGATCGAAGCCGCCATTGGGGATCAACGCGATCATCCGGTTGCGTTGGTGCTGGGTGCAGAAGGCCCCGGGCTTCGACAAAAGACCAAGGAAACCGTCGACAAGTTGGTGAAAATTGACGCAGCCGGAGGTTTTGGGTCCTTGAACGTCTCAAATGCAGCGGCGATTGCCCTATATGCCTCTCGGTACACAGGATAGGAGCGCATCATTTCTGGCCCATCGAAAATCGCTACTTGTTGTTATTGCGGGACCCGAGCGGCGCTTGTCCTGAAGGGAAAGCAACGGCATGAGCTGAGCTGTTCCAACTGCGGCGCGCCGTTGCATGACCTCAAGATGCTGCCCAAGCGCAAGGTGACCGAAAGCGCGCCTAAGAAACATGCTGTGTCCCACACCGCCTTGCCAAAATCCAAGCGCAAGAAAAAGAAGAAAACGCTGTTTTCGCGCGTGATGGATGAGGCCTGGGATGTGATCGAGGATATCTTCGACTGATCCTCGTGCCATGGGTTGATCACAACCGCGTCATCTGGGGTGTCTCGCCACGCAAAACATTGCAGATTGAGATGTTGAGTCCATGATTCCGTTGTAACTATGCCAATCCGCCACGCTCTCATTGGCGCACTAAGCGCCACTATTCTCGCTTCTGCCGCGATTTCGCAGCCCATGCCCGTGTATTTCGCGCCCGAGGGGGCTGCGATGGCGGGATACGATCCAGTGTCCTATTTTCAGGGCGACACACCCGTACAGGGCCGTCCCGAGATTTCCGTGACGTGGAAGGGGGCGGAATGGCATTTTGCATCCCTCGAAAACCGCGCGCTGTTTGAGGCGAACCCGCGTGCTTTTGCGCCTCAGTTCGGTGGGTATTGTTCCTATGCGATGGCAAAAGGCATCCTCAAGGGAACCGATCCGGGGGCCTGGCAGGTCGTGGATGGGCGCCTCTACTTGACGTTTTCGCCGGAAATCAAGCAGAGATGGCGTCAGGATCAGGCAGAATACATCCATCAGGCTGAAGGAATCTGGCCTGAGATTCTGTACTTGGAATAGGCCAATCTCCGCCGTTTGTGAAAAGTCATCACAAAAACGAGCGCACCCTCTTTTTTTTATCCAAAACATGCCTAAATGTCACAGTGACCGCGGAACGGAACTGCCGCGGGTCATTTCACTGTCCCTCGTTCCAACAACTGGCGCCCAAGGTTTCTTGGGCGCTTTTTTCTTTGTCAGCCCTCGCATAGGGTGGCGGTATGACTGACTATTCTGATGAGTTCCTGAAATCCGTTCTGAAGCGCACCAAGACCGTTGCCGTGGTCGGGGTATCCATGAACGAGGTACGCCCCAGTTTCTACGTGGCCCGGTATTTATCGCTGAAAGGCTATACTGTCATCCCGGTCAATCCTGGCCATGCGGGAAAGCAACTGTTCGGCCAGACCGTGCGCGCCAGCCTGTCAGACATCACAGAAGATGTTGATATGGTGGATATCTTCCGCCGTTCCGAGGCCGTGCCTCCGATCGTGGATGAGGCGCTTGAGGCGTTCCCGTCCTTGCGCACCATCTGGATGCAGATCGGTGTTGAACACACCGAGGCCGCCGCCAAGGCGGAGGCGCGCGGCGTGGATGTGGTGATGAATCGCTGCCCAAAGATCGAATATCAGCGCCTGTTCGGAGAGCTGCGCATGGGCGGCTTCAGCACCGGAATCATTTCATCCAAGCTATAACGTCACTGCGCCTGGTAGGGTTTGAGGCGCGCCACCTGCTCTTGCCTGCGCTTTTCCAGAACAACCTCACGCGGGACCCAGTCATATCTTGTGTCTTCCGGCAGCGGCGACCAGAACAGAACTCCGCCATAGCGCCACGGATCCAGTACGACGCCGTCATACAGTGACTCTCCCCGCGCGCTGATGATGGCAGTGCTGTGATCGATTCGCAGTGGATTGTCGGCGTTGGCGATGGCGCGATGCATGTCCAGGGTTTGGAAGTTCTCTTGCTTCAACCGCCGTTCGATATCTTCGGCCCAGTGCCAGCATAACCCACGCGGGCGCAGGCCCTTGTTGACCTTAGCATTGTGGATCAATGGAGGGTCGGTGATCTCATATTCCTGCGCCAGCTGCGCAGTGTAAGAATATGCTATGCGGGCGGCTCGGTTGGCCTCAGCCGGGTCGATATCGGGGCCGAGGCTTTGGATTTCCGAGGCAAGCCGCTGAACCTCGTCCCCTGTGGGCGGTGGCGGGGCTGCACATGCGCCCAACGTCACGAGGGCCAGAACGCAGGCCAAAGCTCTGATCATTGTGATGTCCCTCGACCGATAGACCGTGAAACATGATCATAGAACCGCTTCGGCGCGGACGGAAGACTGAGCTTAGCTTTTGGGGCGTGCGGCCTTTTCGGCAATACCGCTTACGCCTTGACGCCGCGCCAGCTCCGCCAGCACATCATCCAGCGCAACGTCGCGCGCGGCCAGCATGACCAGCAGGTGATACAGCACGTCGGCGGCCTCGGACGTAAGCCCGTCTTTGTCATTCTTGACGGCTTCGATGATGGCCTCAACGGCTTCCTCGCCGAACTTCTCGGCGCATTTTTCCGGGCCCTTGGCCAGCAGCTTTGCCGTCCAGCTGCTGTCAGGGTCCGCCCCTTTGCGCGCCTCGATTGTGGCGGCCAGATCGTGCAGGATGCTCATGTCAGCCTCATCGGGATGCCGGCGGCGACCATGTGTTCCTTCGCCTCGCGGATGGTGTATTCGCCAAAATGGAAGATCGAGGCCGCCAGCACGGCGCTCGCCCCACCTTCGGTAACGCCCTCGACCAGATGATCCAGAGTGCCGACGCCGCCCGAGGCGATCACTGGCACATCCACGGCATCGCTGATTGCGCGGGTCAGCGGCAGGTTGAACCCTGATTTGGTTCCGTCCCGGTCCATCGAGGTCAGCAGGATTTCCCCCGCACCTTTGGCAACCACGGTTTTCGCGAACTCGACCGCGTCAATGCCGGTGGGTTTGCGTCCGCCATGAGTGAAGATTTCCCATTTGCCGGGGCTGACGGTTTTGGCGTCGATGGCGCAGACGATGCACTGGCTGCCGAACTGGTCTGAAGTTTCAGCAATGACATCCGGGTTGGCGACAGCGGCCGAGTTGAAGCTGACCTTGTCCGCCCCCGCCAGCAGCAGGGCGCGCACGTCATCCTTGGTACGCACGCCACCACCTACGGTCAGGGGGACAAAGCACTGTTCCGCCGTGCGCCGCACCACGTCGAACATGGTGCCGCGGTTTTCATGCGTTGCGTGAATGTCCAGAAAACAGATCTCATCCGCGCCGGCGGCGTCATAGGCCTTGGCCGATTCCACCGGGTCGCCTGCATCGCGCAGACCCACGAAATTCACACCTTTGACCACACGGCCATCGGCGACATCCAGACAGGGTATGATACGGGTTTTAAGCATGCGCTTTCCTTTGTTGCCCGCACCCTTACCGGCAAAGCCCCGCCGATGCCAGACTTGTGATTGCCACCCCTCTCAAACCTGTGAAAACTGTCCCCAAATTCATCAGGAGATCAATAATATGCGAAACCTCATTCTGACCACCACCATCCTTTTTACAGGAGCAGTTGCCGCAATGGCTGAAGATATCATCAAAGTAGAAACCACTAAATCCGTGCCCGAGGCGCTGGATGCCATCGAAGCCGCTGTGGGCAACGCGGGCGCGACCGTCTTTGCGCGCATCGACCACGCAGCCGGGGCCGAAAAGGTCGGCACGCCGATCCCGCCCAATCAGGTGTTGATCTTCGGCAACCCGGCACTGGGGACGCCTGCAATGCAGATCGACCCGCGCGCGGGCCTGTTCCTGCCTTTGAAAGTGCAGGCCTATGAGGATGCGAACGGGCAGGTCTGGCTGGCCTATGAAGATCCAAAAGAGACGATGGATGATCTTGATGAGGTCGAAAATTCGCCCGTGATCGAGAAAATGCGCGGCGCGTTGAAGAAACTGACCTCGGCTGCGGCGCAGTAAGACGTTTAGCTCAGGGCGCGAATGGCCTCGGCCAGGTCAATCGCGCCATCATACAGCGCCCGACCCGAGATCGCGCCGTTCAGCTCAACTCCGCAATCGCGCAAGGCGATCAGATCATCCAAGGAGCTGACACCCCCAGAGGCAATGACCGGGATGGAGACGGCCTGGGCCAGTGCCGCCGTGGCTTCGATATTCGGGCCCTGCATCGCGCCGTCGCGGTTGATGTCGGTATAGATGATTGCCGCGACGCCAGCGTCCTCAAAGCTGCGGGCCAGATCGGTGACCTGCACGTCGGTTTCCTCGGCCCAGCCTTTGGTGGCGACCATACCGTTGCGGGCGTCGATGCCTACGGCGACCTTGCCGGGGAAAGCTTTTGCGGCCTCACGCACAAGATCAGGGTTTTCGACCGCAACGGTGCCCAGAATAACCCGCGCCAAACCCTTTTCGATCCATGTCTCGATGGTGGCCATGTCGCGGATGCCGCCACCCAGCTGAGCGGGCACATCGCAGGCCTTCAGGATCGCCTCGACCGGAGCGGCATTGACCGGCTCGCCCGCGAAGGCACCGTTCAGGTCGACAAGGTGTAGCCATGCACACCCGGCCTCAACAAAGGCACGGGCCTGCGCGGCCGGGTCTTCGTTGAAAACGGTGGCTTTGTCCATTTCTCCGCGCAGCAGGCGAACAGCGTTGCCGTCTTTCAGGTCGATGGCGGGATACAGGATCATGTCGGGCGGCCTTATCTGAATGTTACACGGGCGGCGTATCGCACAAGCGGGATAGCGACGCAAAGTCAATCTTGCCCGTAGCCCGACACCGGGCCAGAGTGAATCCAAATCAGGGAGGTTATCATGAAGAAACTTGCACTTTCGATTGCTTTTGCATCATTGGCCACTGGCGCGATGGCGGCAGATCCGGCGGATGGGCTTTGGAAAACACAGCCAGGCGACACAGGTGGGTACCTGCACGTGTCGATCGGCGAATGCGGCAGCGCAATTTGTGGCACCATCGACAGCGCCTTTGATGGCAATGGCGACCAGATACTCGACTATGAAAACCTGGGCAAACAGATCATCTGGGACATGGTTGCAGAAGGCAGTGGCAGCTATGATAACGGCAAGATCTGGGCCCCGGATCGCGATAAGACCTACAACTCCAAAATGACGCTGGACAGTCAAAACCAGTTGACGGTCAAAGGCTGTGTCGCAGGTGGATTGGTTTGCCGCGGGCAGACATGGACCCGCGTTCAGTAGCCCCTTAGGGCGCCCAAGTCAGGAAGTTGCCGATCATGCGCAGGCCAACATCCTGGCTTTTCTCGGGGTGGAACTGCATCCCAAGCATTGTGTCGCGGCCAACCACGGCCGTGACGTCCTGCCCATAGTCCACATAAGCCAGCCGCTGCGCCGGGTCCGCGACGCGAAAATGGTATGAGTGGACGAAATAGACGTGATCCCCGGATTTCACCCCGTTGAACACCGGATGGTCGCTGCCCAGAACCAGATCGTTCCAGCCCATATGCGGCACCTTGAGCGAGGTGTCCGAAGGCTCAATCCGCAGCACGTCCCCAGCGACCCAATCCAGGCCATCGGTTTCGGTATATTCATGGCCTTTCGAGGCCATCAACTGCATCCCGACGCAGATCCCAAGGAAGGGTCGGCCTTTCTGTTCAACCGCCTCGACCATCGCGTCATAGATGCCCTTGTGACCACGCAACTCGGCTGCGCAGGCCGGGAACGCTCCGTCGCCGGGTAGAACCAACCGGTCCGCGCGGGCGATGACATCCGCGTCCGAGGTCACAGCAACCTCACCCGCGTTCAGCTCTTTCGCCATACGCAGGAACGCTTTTTCAGCCGAGTGCAGGTTGCCGCTCTCGTAGTCGATGATTGCGGTAAGCATCTACAGCGCGCCCTTCGTTGACGGAATCGCATCCGCCTTGCGCGGGTCGGTTTCAACCGCATCCCGCAGGGCGCGCGCGACGGCCTTAAAGGCAGCCTCGGCGATGTGGTGGCTGTTGAAACCGTGCAGTTGGTCGATGTGCAGAGTGATGCCTCCGTGGGTGCTGAGCGCCTGAAAGAACTCGCGCACCAGTTCGGTGTCGAAGGTGCCGATCTTCTGGGTCGGCAGGTCCACGTTCCAGATCAGGAACGGGCGTGCGGACAGGTCCAGCGCACAACGCACCTGCGCGTCATCCATGGGCAAGTGACACTCGCCATAGCGGCGAATGCCCTTCTTGTCGCCCAATGCCTGCGTCAGAGCCTGACCCAGCGCGATGCCGGTGTCCTCGACCGTGTGGTGGTCATCGATGTGATAGTCGCCCTTGGCGCGGATCGTCATGTCGATCAGCGAATGGCGCGCCAACTGATCCAGCATGTGGTCAAAGAAGCCAACGCCGGTCTGGTTGTCATACTGGCCGGTGCCGTCCAGATTGACCTCAACCGAGATCTCGGTCTCGGCGGTCTGACGGCTGATCTTTGCGCTGCGCATGGGCGAATTCCTTTTGCTACAGGCGCGCTTATAGACGGGGTTGGGCGGATTGATCCAGAGGTCGTATCGCGATCACTTCAAACTGTTGCAGGGGATTGCACACAGGTCCGGGCCATGCCAGCCTGCCGGAAACTCAAGTCAAAAGGCCCGGCACATGTCCACCTGCGTTTTCATCCAGATCCGTTGTACACCCGGCACCACCTACAAGGTCGCCGAAGAGATCGCCCTGCGCGAGATTCACTCGGAGCTTTATTCCACAAGTGGCGAATATGACCTGCTGCTGAAGCTCTATGTCCCCGAAACCGAAGATGTGGGTCATTTCATCAACGAACACCTGCTGGTGATTCCAAACATCGAACGATCCTTGACCACGATGACATTCAAGGCGTTCTGAGCTGAATTTGAGATCATGGCGCCGTCGTGGCCCGCTTTCGAAAAACACCCGGGCCAATACAACCCGTCACGAATGCGCGGGCCGCGCATTTTCAATGAAATAGACCTGTGAGAAGGTTTGTATCTGGAGCGGGCGAGGCGATTCGAACGCCCGACCCTAACCTTGGCAAGGTTATGCTCTACCCCTGAGCTACGCCCGCATCAGATACATATTTTGGTCCGAAGACCTCTCAATGGAGCGGGCGAGGCGATTCGAACGCCCGACCCTAACCTTGGCAAGGTTATGCTCTACCCCTGAGCTACGCCCGCGCCGTTGAGTGAGGAGGGATGTATAAATTCCCGCGCGAGCCTGCAAGCGGAAAAAGACAAAAACCTGCAAAAATCTTTCGACGGAATTTCGAGGCTGATGCGTTCAAGGGGTAGTGAGGCTTACAAGGCGAAGGGACGCGTGATGAAATCAAGGGCTTTGGCAGAAATGAAGACGGCACTGTTGGCGGCGTTGATTGTTTTTGCATTCGTGCTTTGCCCGCCCAAGGATACTCCACTGGCCGAGGCCCCCTCCCCCATGTACGAGCGGCAGGATTTGGCGGGTTAATCAGTCTTGCCGAGTTACGCCAAAGAAGGAACCGCATTCCGCGCTGGCAGAGTTCAAGCTGCCCCCTGCGGAGGGGCTGCGAGCCTCGATTCCTTTAGGATGTCCCCTGAGGCCCCCATCCAATTTCCTGTTACAGCATTTACCGACGAAGGCGCAGGATGTAACACCGAAAAAGGGAGCCCGGAAAGAAAAGGACGAAGATGCAGGTTGTTATACACGCAGGCGTGGCCTTTTCCGACAATGACCAGTTGATTGAAACCCTGGGCGCGAACACTGCGGTGCTGAACCAGCAGCGGATCATCCCTTTGGATTTGGCGCAGGGTCGGCAGTTTGTGAAGGTCGCCTCGGATTCCATGACAACCGGGGTGCCGCTGCCAGAGGTCCTGATGGGGCTGAATGAGGTTCTTCCCGACCGCACAACCTGTGACCGCGTTGTCCTTTCCAGCGACAAGGTTTTCGGCCCCAGACGAACCGCGATTCTGCAAGGGCGGCTATATCCCTTTGCGGCAGAGCGGGTTGCGTTTCTGGACCGGGTTCTGGAGGCGGATCAGATTGAATTGTGTTTCGCGCTGGTGAACCCGGCCAGTTTTATCTCGAAACTGTTGATGTCGCTGCCGGAAGAGCGCCGGAAAGCCATTCTGGAGAGCACAGACCTGAGCAGCCTGAGCTGGCTGAACATGATCAACGATCTTCGGGAAGTGGCTCCGGCCGTTCAGATCACGCTCTGGGCCAATGAAGACACGCCGCTTCTCTGGGGCGATATCCTCAGAACGGTGGCCGGACTGCCGGACAAGGCGGCCCTGCAGCATGAATACGCGTTCCTTGCCTCGGTGCTGACGGATGCAGGCCGCGCAGAACTGACGCAACTGCTGGAACAAATAGCCTGGCAGGATCGGGATATGCTGCGGGAAAGTCTGACCCATCTGTTCGATGAACATGCCGATCCCGCGCAAATCGAGGAAGAACTGGAGATGCCGGGCTGGAATTCAGACGTGGTCAGCGCATTTTCCGAGATCTACGAACAGGATCTCGCGGCATTGCGGACCATGCCGGGTGTACAAGTGCTGCAGCCCTGACACGGGCTGCATCGCATTACATTCCAAGTGCTTCCTTGTACATTTCAAGAACCGCCTCTTCTTCGGCGATATCATCCTTGTCGCGCTTACGCAGAGCGACCAACTTGCGCATGACCTTGGTGTCGTAACCGCGTGCCTTGGCTTCGGCCATGACCTCTTTCTGCTGCTCGGCCAGATCTTTCTTTTCGGCATCCAGACGCTCGATCCGTTCGATGAACTGGCGCAGCTCGCCTGCAGTCACGCGATAGTTGGCGGCGGCCTGATCTTCGGTCATGTCTTCCATGTTGGTCTCTCCCAGAGGCTGAATTGCGGTGCCGAGATATCGGGCATGGTGCCGGATACATCGCCGGTGCGCGGGTCGCAAGCACCCAATCCCATGGGCGGGCTTGTCGACAGGCCCCTGATCCGCTAAGCGCAAAACCACGGCACCAGCAGAGGCAGGCAACCATGTTCGAAATCATCACCTGGGGCGGCGCCGCCCTGTCAGTGGCCGGTCTTGTCGGTCTGGTCTGGTGTATTCTGCGCGTGATGAAGGCCCGCAAAGCAGGCCTTTCTGATGACGAACTGCGCGCTGTTGTTCAGGGTGTTCTGCCCTGGAATCTGGGGTCGTTGTTTCTGTCGGTCATGGGGCTGATGCTGGTCATCCTTGGCATATCGCTGGGATAATCCGGGCGATCAAATCGGCAAATTGTCGAACCGCGCCTCCATGGCGTCCTCGCACAGGGCCGCATCCAGGAGACGTATGCGCGAAGGCACATGCATGCCCTGCTGACGCATGCGATCAACGATTTTGCTAAAACTGGGTTGTAGCGCCAACCGGGTATCCAGACTCGCGTCCTGAAGTTTTTGCTCCAGTTGCTGCGCTTCGAAATAAAGATTGCTCGTCATAAAATTGATCCTCCCAACTGTCAGTATCCCAGATATAGGTAACGCGGATGCGACACGAAGATGCTATCGGAAACGCGGGCGGTTTATTGCCCGCCAAAACGGCCTATTCGGCAATTCGACGTATCTGGGTTAAAGTTTAAGCGATTTTCATCTGTTGTGCCTTGACGGAGATCAAAAATCGAACTGGCCCTTGTATCACATTCTATTTTCCATATATGTTGTCCAGGTGGAGGAAGCCATGAAGCCAATAGTGAAAGCGTTCTTCGACGATCAGACCTTTACGGTCTCGTATGTCGTTCACGAAGACAGCAGCCGTGCCTGTGCAATTGTCGATAGCGTGCTGGATTTCGATCATGCCTCGGGTCAGACAGGGACGGCATCTGCCGACCAGATCATCGCCTATGTGCGCGCCAATGACCTGAAGACCGAATGGATTTTGGAAAGTCACGTACATGCAGACCACCTCTCGGCTGCGCCGTATCTGCAACAGGAACTGGGAGGCAAAATCGGGATCGGAGACCAGATCGTCGAGGTGCAAGAGACCTTCGGCAAAATCTTCAACGAAGGGACCGAGTTTCAGCGCGATGGCAGCCAGTTTGACGCCCTCTTCCGCGAGGGCGACAGCTTCCACATCGGTCAGATGCGGGGCGATGTGCTGCACACTCCCGGCCATACTCCGGCCTGCCTGACCTATGTGATTGGGGATGCCGCTTTTGTCGGCGATACACTGTTCATGCCCGATTTCGGCACCGCGCGATGTGATTTTCCGGGCGGCTCGTCCGAGGAGCTTTTTGCTTCGATCCAGAAAATCCTGTCTCTGCCCGATGAGACCCGCATATTCGTGGGGCACGACTACAAGGCTCCGGGCCGGGATGAATATGCGTGGGAAACAACGGTGGGCGAGCAAAAGGCATTGAACATCCATATCGGACAGGGTCGCAGCATCGAAGAGTTCGTGGAAATGCGAGACGCGCGCGATGCAACCCTTTCCAAACCCCGGCTGATTCTGCCGTCGCTTCAGGTCAATATGCGGGCGGGTCAGATGCCTCCGGCGGACGAGCAAGGCGATGTTTTTCTGAAATTGCCGATCAATAAGCTGTGACATGCACCACCGGAAAAGGATGAATTTGGAATGAACCCTGATTGGATATGGGGCCTGTGTGGCGGCGTTCTGATCGGCTGCGGCGCTGCGCTTTACCTGCTGGGCAATGGCCGGATCATGGGGGCCAGCGGCATTTTGGGAGGTCTGATCGACGGTCCGGCAAGGCGCGAGAAACTTGCGTTTGTTGTGGGGCTGATCGGGATGCCACTGATCCTGAGCCGTCTGATGAGCGAACGACCCGAAACGCATCTGACGGAAAATCTGGGCCTTCTGGTCGCGGCCGGGCTGCTGGTCGGCATCGGCACGCGGTTGGCAAACGGGTGTACATCGGGCCACGGGGTCTGTGGTATCTCTCGGTTTTCTCTGCGCGGGGTTGTTGCGACCTGCGTCTATATCGCAGCCGGAGCGGTGGTTTTGGCCCTGTTCCGCCATGGATTGGGGGTGATCTGATGCGGCTATTGATCGCTTTTGTTTCGGGCGCGCTGTTTGGCGCGGGGCTGTTGCTGTCAGGGATGACGGATACCCAAAAGGTTCAGGGTTGGCTGGATATCTTCGGCGCCTGGGACCCGACCCTGGCCTTCGTCATGGGCGGCGCGATTCTGCCCATGTTGGTCGCGTGGCGCATGACCAAGACCCGCCGACCGTTGACCGGCGGCACCTTTCCCGCCCCTGCTGCGGCCGAACTTGACCGAGGGTTGATCCTCGGTTCGGTCCTGTTTGGCGCTGGCTGGGCGTTGGTGGGCCTATGTCCCGGTCCGGCCATGGCAGCACTGTCCTATGGCGGGACCAGCAGCGCTGTCTTTCTGGTGGCGATGGCGGCAGGGATGCGCCTGGCACCGGGGCTTCGTGCGCAACTGGACAGGGCGGTCAGCCCGGCCTAATCAATTGCCATGGAGATTCGACCTATAACCCCCCGCTACGCCGTGTCGCCGCAGATCACTGTCGAGGACGTGCCCACCATTGCCGAGGCCGGTTTCGTCAAGGTTATCTGCAACCGACCCAATGCAGAGGTCCCCGAGATCATGCAATCCGATGCCATCGGCGACGCGGTCCGCGCTGCCGGGTTGGAATACGAGGTGCTGGAACTGACCCACCAGACCATGACACCCGAAAATATCACCCGGCAACGGGATATGGCCGAGAACTGCTCTGGCCCGGTGCTGGCATATTGCGCGTCGGGCACGCGTTGCTCGGTCGTTTGGGCTCTGGGTCAATGCGGCCAGATGAGTACGGATGAGATTCTGACTGCCACCACCAATGCCGGGTATCAGTTGGAGCAACTACGCCCCACTCTGGATCAACTGCGCAGCACGTCGGACTAGATCAGGCCTCTCTATCCTCCAGGCCGTCAAGGCCCGCCAATTGCGAGATTTCCGCGGCCATTCTATCAGGCTCAACAAGGCTCAGGTCCTCGTCGAACGGATCGCCAACCGGTAGAGCCGAGGCAAGGTCGATCGGATCCGTCGGGATGTTTACGTTTGCGTCAGTCTGGTCTTCGCTGGCGCTGGCCGGTCGGCTTTCTATGAACTCGGTAGATTCCAACGCATCCAACGCAGGCTGCGCTACGTTTTCATTCAACCGAACGGCACGCATTCCCCCTGACTGGCCCAAGCGCCCGACCGAGGCGCGGGTACGTTCGATCGTCAGGACCTCAGTCCGGTCCAGCCGCGCACCGGTCAGCGGCAACAGGCTCCCCTCTTCAAGCGCGGACAGATGCGCCAGTGGCAATTTCATGCGGCACACCACTGCGTTCAGTTCGGCCCGGACAACACCTGATGACTGCTCCAACCGAGGGCCGATATCGGCCTCCGGCTCGATCTCTGCCTCATCTGACGCAGGCGCATCAGGCAGCACAATCGTGATCCGGCCCTGACGCAACCCGCCTGCAAGGTCCACGGTCAGGTCAAAAACGCGGTAGCGGTCTGCCACCAGCGACAAGGTCAGCCCACGCAAATCCGCCGCTCGCGAGGTGTACTCATACCCCGCCAGACTCGGCTGATCCACCGCATCAACCAGACCGACGGCACGGCGCAGCGCATCCTCGACCAGCGGTGCGGCCATGGCGGCGTCTGTATCCGTAAACCCCCGCGCAACTGGTGCATCCGGTGCAACCTCACCAATGGTTTGGGTCTGAACGATGGCTGAAACGCAGTTCAAATCCAGACAGGCTGTTGCAACCCCATCAGGCCCCGTGAATTTCAGCAGCAACCAATCCTCGGCCAAGGTGGCCGCAAGGCCAGCCTGCGCCCGATCCGTCTGTTTTGCCCCGATAACAGCCAGCGGAAGATTCAAACGCTCACCCGCGGCCCGGGCAAAGCCCAGCCGCAATGCCCGCAGGATCGAGCGGGGTCGATCCCCCAGATCCCCCTGCCCCAATGACAATTTGCGCGCCAGAGCGGCGCCGGCCGTGTGTGCCATGGCTTCGGTACCATCCGATTTCTTGTCGTGAGTCTTGGTGTAACCCGGCAGAGGTTACGAACTTCTTTAAACCGAGCTATTGCGCCGCTTGCCGGTAGGCCAAAGGCAGGCTGACCCGGAACGCCGCACCGCCCTGCCCCGGCAGATAGGTGATATCACCGCCCAAACGGTGCATGATCTCGCGGCAGATCGCCAGACCCAGCCCGGCACCGCCAGCCTTGTCCCCTCCGACCCGCGCGAATTTTTCAAAGATCATCGACCGCGCCTGAGGTGGTACACCGCTGCCATTATCGATGAAGTCCACAACCAGCTGACCACCCACATCATGTGCCGAGATCGTCAGAACCCGTTCCTCGGCATCGCAATATTTCTGCGCGTTGGAAATGAGGTTGATAAACACCTGCCCCAAGCGATCCAGATCGGTTTGCAGGGGGATACGCTCGGATGCCTTGCTGCGACGTACGACGAGCTGTTGATCCGTTCCCGCCAATGCGCTTGAGATTGCCCGATCCAGAACCGACCGCAGCGTATCGTCGCTGACGTTCAACCTGACCTGACCGTTTTCCAGAACGCTGAGGTCAAGCAGATCGTCCAGCAGACGCGTCAGGCGCAGCGCCTCGTCGTGAATAATGGCGGCATAACGGGTCTGTTCTTTGCCGCTCAGCCCTTCGGTGTCGCGCATGATCTCGGAAAACGCCCGGATCGAGGTCATCGGCGTACGCAACTCGTGACTGACCTGGCTGAGGAAACTGTCTTTCTGCTCGGATATTTCGGTCAATTTGGCGTTGGCATCGCGCAACTGGCGGGCCGTGCGGCTGAGTTCGGCAGATTTCACCTCCAACTGGCTAGAGTATTCCAGCAATTGCGCCGATTCGTCGGCAACGGCCAAAAGGTCCTCGACTGAAACCGAGGCACCGCCCACGATCTGCCCGATCATCGCATGCGCCGTGGCCGCCCCTACTGAGCCGCTGAGTTCCCGTTCAAGCCGAGCCAGAAAACCGGGCGTCGGCTCGGGCATGGGCGAGCGCCCGCCCTGAAGCTCAGCCTCGCGCTGGAACAATTCCTGGGCAGGCGATGTGCCCAGAATGCGCTGCGTCATGATCATCAGGTCTTCGCTTTGCGCAACCGACCCGGTCCAACCGCGCGGTGCGACCGAGTGGTCAAAGACATTGACGAATTGCGCCCCCTGAAGCCGCTCCAGCGGGCTGGGAAAACTCAGCAGGGATGCGACGCAGAACACCACGGCATTCAGGGAAATCGACCACATCACGGAATGCACCATTGGGTCGATACCTTCGATCCCGAACAAGGCCTGAGGTCGCAACCATGCAATGCCAAATGGTCCGTTCAGCAGCACACTCTCGGGCATCCAGGCCGCCCCCATTCCGGGAAGAAGCAATGTGTAGATCCATAGAACAAAGCCCACGGTCAAACCTGCCAGGGCACCAGTTCTGGTGGCCCCGCGCCAGAACAATCCGCCGACCATCGCAGGCAGGATTTGCGAAATTCCACTAAAGGCCACCAACCCGATCGAGGACAGCGCCGTGCCTCCGCCAGACAGGCTGTAATAAAAATACCCAAGCGCCATAATCGCAGCGATCGAGATACGCCGTGCCATCAATACGATGTTGCGCACGTCACCGGGCACAGCCCCAACGCGCTCATGCGTGTTCAGCCAGATCGGCATTACAACGTGGTTCGACACCATCGTCGACAGGGCCATTGCCGTTACGATCACCATCGAGGTCGCTGACGAGAACCCTCCGATAAAAGACAGCATCGCCAGCCCGTCCTTGCCCTGAGACAACGGCACGGTCAGCACGAACAGATCCGGGTTGGACCCTTCCGGCAGCATATCAAGACCGACAACGGCAATGGGGACGACAAACAGGCTCATCAACAACAGATAGAGCGGAAAGGCCCAGGCGGCGGTGCGCAGATGGCCCTCGTCATCATTCTCGACCACCATGACCTGGAACATGCGCGGCAGGCATACAAAGGCGGCGGCGGACAGAAAGATAAAGGTCGTCCAGCGCCCGGCATCCACTTGCCACTTGCCGATTTCCGAAGCGTCGATACGCTCCATCATCGGGCCGAAACCACCCGCTACACCCCAGACGACGAAGATGCCGACAGCCACCAGCGCAAACAGTTTGACCACCGACTCGACCGCAATGGCAGTGACCACGCCGTGGTGGCGTTCATTGGCATCCAGATTGCGGGTGCCAAAAAGGATCGCAAACATCGCCAGCCCGGCCGCCACCCAGAACACGCTGGAGCCTTCGCGGTAGAGGCCCGAAGGGTCGGCCTCGGCAAAGATCGAGAAAGACAGGGTTATCGACTGCAATTGCAGCGCGATATAGGGCGTGCCGCCAATCACGGCCAGAATCGTGACGCATACCGCCAGTGTATTCGACTTGCCATAGCGCGAGGACAAAAGGTCCGCGATTGAGGTCACGCGCTGGCTGCGCCCGACCCGCACCAGTTTGCGCAGACCCCACCACCAACTGATCATCACCAGCGTCGGCCCGAGGTAGATTGTCACGAACTCCAACCCCGACCGCGCGGCATTGCCGACCGCGCCGTAAAAAGTCCAGGCTGTGCAATAGATCGACAGGGACAGCGTGTAAATCAACGGGGAACGCAGCCATTTACCCCGCCCTGCTGCCGCCATCCTGTCTGCGGCAAATGCCACGCCGAACAGAAGAACGACATAGCCCAGACAGACCAGAATCAGAACGTTCAGCGTTGCCATCAGCCTGCGTCCGCCTCAGAGCTGTCATCCGCGCCGGTGCGGCGGGCAACGAAGCCAAAAAACAGGCTGACCAGAATCAGACCGATCCAGCAGGCGAAGATGTAGAAGATGGCTGAAGACAGCGGCACACCGCCGGTTCTAGATTCGGCGTCTGGCCACAGAAGCGGCAACACCAGAAGCGCGCCGCCCAGAAATGGCAGTAGCCGAGCCGAATCCGCCAGCCTGCGCCGGCGATAGCTTTGCCGTTCCAGAAACAACGAGGGCCGCGCACCGCGCGACGTGCGGTCCTGACCCTCGGGCGACGTCATAACTGCGTCGCCTGTGCATGCAAATCGCGTACAGCGGTCAGCACCTCGGCGTTGGAAAACGGTTTGGTCATGAAGCGGCTGACACCCGCATTCTCGGCCATCTCACGATCTCTGGACTGCCCGCGAGCGGTCAGCATCAGAACCGGCAGGTCCTGCATGTCGTCCAAGGCGCGCAAATCGCGCAGAATGTCCATCCCGCTCTTGCCCGGTAGCATCACGTCCAGAATCACCAGATCGGGCTCTGCGCCCCGGATCACCTGAAGCGCATCCGCACCATCGCCATGTGTCTCGACTTGCCACCCCTCGCGAGTCAGCAAGAACCGGATGGCCTCGGCGATGTTCGGCTCATCCTCAATCAACAGAACCTTACGGCTCATTTGTGTATATCCTCCCGATGACTGGCCTCCACCCCGGAACCGGTCAACGCCAGATTAAGCGGTTGTTCGGGAAACTGTCAAAAGCCTTCGCTGAGAATTGACGGCTCGCGACGAGACCGGCAATCGCCGCTTGGGCAAATCCGGCAGCTTGGTCCGACCTGTATCGCCGTCGCATTCGGTTCGGCATCGGCCAGCGGCAGTATCAGCATGGCCGCGCGATACGATGGTTCCTGATCGTAGCCGGACAGGCCATGCGGCCAGGCATAAGCGTGGCATTCGAACATTGCAGCGGCCCGCCCTTGCTGCGCAACTTGCCGTCTGATCGGAACCAGAGGCCGGTTTAACGCGGAATACATCGGCCAATGGGGGCAGGCCTCGCCATGGCGTGGCAGTGACAGGCCGGGAACGGGCTTCAGAAACAGGATGCTGCCCGAGCCGTCGCAAATCACCAGCCCCACCGGTCGGTTCAGCACCTCGTCCGGCAGGCTGGCCAAGCGCCGGAACACTGTCGGCAGATCAACCGAGAATTGCTGCGCCAGCTCCAGAGGGTTCGGATCACCTTCGCCCAACACGGTCTTGAGCGCGTCAAGCGGCATGGCTTTGGCATCCACCTCACTCTGTTTTAACCATTCCTCTGCAAGGCTGCGCGCGGCAGAGGTGTTCAGCCCCTCAAGGTCAATACCCTCAGCCCCTTGCCCGGTTTCAAGTTCGGGAAAGCTGTAGCCGCGTCTTTCAAGAAACACCTCGACCTCTTCCAGCGGCGCCCCACGTGGATCTTTCGACTCGTCGCTTTCGTCCAGATAGGTCACCAACGCCTTGGAGCTGTCGGCCAGACGTTCAGCATCTTGATGAAGGTTCTGGTGGAATCGGTCCTGCCACTCGGCGTCGATATCCTGCGCGTCGGCCAGAATCGCTGCGGTTGACCGAATCGCCGCCGCGGTCGACAGCACCTCGTGCATCGAGGCCGCCAGATGCGGGTCATGGGTCAGCCGGTCCGACAGGGTTTCAACGGTCCGCTCCAACGACACCACACGGCGATGCATCTGCGCCAAAACCCCCGACCAGCCGGGAAAACGGCCTGCAAACTCCTCCAGCGTTTCAATTTCGGCCTGCTGGCCAACCGCGTCAGCCGCCGCTTCGCGCAGAGCCGAGATCAGGGTCGCTTCGATCCCTTGTGTCAACATCGAAGGTTCAACCGACAGCGCCCCGGCGATATTGACCAGCAATTTCCCCCCGATCCGGCGGCGGTTATGTTCGATCAAGTTCAGATACGAGGCCGAGATCCCCACCTGACGCGCAAGTTCAGCCTGCCTCAGACCCGCGATCTGCCGCCGTTCGCGGATCCGGCTGCCCGTCAGCAAATCACGCATGATCAAGGTCCTCAGTCACGTTTAGCTATCTCTGGTTGGTCGTATTTTCAGTTTATTCTATCAATTTCTTGATGTTAT
Organism: Ruegeria sp. YTSC192; assembly: GCF_059609705.1. Classification (NCBI taxonomy): domain Bacteria; kingdom Pseudomonadati; phylum Pseudomonadota; class Alphaproteobacteria; order Rhodobacterales; family Roseobacteraceae; genus Ruegeria; species Ruegeria sp. YTSC192. The sequence goes on along the minus strand of NZ_JBXWMG010000003.1, from coordinate 144,044 downwards.
GCACCAGTTTTCAGATCGCCTTAACAAGATTGACAGTGTTCGGCATGCGACCTTCCTGCGCGAAACGCTTCGCCCCTTCTCATTTCCTGCATTTACCGCCACCATACAGGGATGAGCGACCCAGCTTTTGAATATGCACCCATCGGTCTTGTCGAATTGGAAAACCGCATCATCCGGCGGTGCAATTTGCAATTTGCGCGCACCTTTGGCGGGGATGAGGCCGAATACAACAACATGCCCCTGCTACATCTCTACCCCTCGGTCGCGGATTGGGAAAGAATCGGACAACGCAGCCTGCAGGTGATGCGCGATACCGGCTACTACACCGATGAACGGGTGATGCGCCGCCGGAACGGAGACCTGTTCTGGTGTCGGGCACGCGGACGCTCGCTTACCCCAGACGACCCGTTTCGCCATGGAATCTGGAGCTTTTCCGATATCTCGGAGGAACGCCCGCTGGTCGAACTAACCGTGCGCGAGCGAGAAGTGGCAATCCTTTCTTGCCGTGGTCTGTCCGCCAAGGAAATCGGGATGGAACTGGGCCTGAGCTATCGCACAATCGAAGCCTACCGCGCCCGGCTACTGGAAAAATTTGGCGCCCGGAAGCTGTCCGAGTTGGTTGCAAAACTGTCCGGCATGCCATTGTAGGCTCTATCGCCTGTGATAAACCCACCAAACCTCCTGTTTTCAACTTATAACGACGCTTTTCATGACTGCTTGCTTGGCTTATAACCCTGCGTAATCAGATCGAAGCCCGCGTAAATACAGACGGGCCAAAGGGGAACCTTCGAGGATACTCATGAAAGATACCAAACACGAAGCGGATGTGGCGTTCATCAAAGCCTTGGCCGAACTGCTGCGCGAAAACGACCTGACCGAGCTGCAGGTCAAACGCGAATATGGCGAGGAAGACAGCCTGAACGTGCGCGTCAGCCGCGCCGTGCAAACAGTTGCCGCACCGGTTCAGGTCGCCGTTCCGGCCCCTGCTGCTGCTCCGGTTGCTGCTGCCCCTGCTGCCGCCGCTGCGGCGCCGGCTACTGAAACGGACGATCCGGCCAGGCATCCGGGCGCTGTGACTTCGCCCATGGTTGGCACGGTCTACATGCAGCCCGAACCCGGCGCGCCGTCCTTCGTCTCGGTCGGGGCGTCTGTTTCCGAAGGCGACACGTTGCTGATCGTCGAGGCGATGAAAACCATGAACCACATCCACGCGCCCAAATCGGGCACCGTGAAACGCATTCTGGTCGGTGACGGCGACGCGGTGGAATTTGGCACCCCTCTGGTCATTGTTGAGTAAGGCGGGCCCATGTTCGACAAGATCCTGATTGCCAACCGAGGCGAGATCGCCCTGCGCGTCATCCGCGCTGCCCGCGAGATGGGGATTAAGACGGTCGCCGTCCACTCCACCGCGGACAGTGACGCGATGCATGTGCGCATGGCAGACGAATCGGTCTGCATCGGTCCTCCGCCCAGCCCGCAAAGCTATCTGTCCGTCCCCGCCATCATCTCGGCCTGTGAGATTACGGGCGCGCAGGCGATCCACCCCGGCTATGGCTTCCTGTCCGAAAACGCAGAGTTCGTGCAGATCGTCGAAGATCATGACCTCACCTTCATCGGCCCCACCGCCGAGCACATCCGTGTCATGGGCGACAAGATTACCGCCAAGGACACGATGAAAGCGCTTGGCGTGCCTTGCGTTCCCGGTTCCGACGGCGGCGTTCCGACGCTGGAAGACGCCAAGCGGATCGGCGAAGAGTTCGGCTATCCCGTCATCATCAAAGCCACCGCAGGTGGCGGCGGACGCGGCATGAAAGTCGCGATGAACGCGGATGAGATGGAAAGCGCCTTCATGACCGCACGGGCCGAGGGCAAGGCCGCCTTTGGCAACGATGAGGTCTATATCGAAAAGTACCTCACCACGCCGCGCCATATCGAGATTCAGGTCTTCGGCGATGGTAAAGGCAAGGCGGTCCATCTGGGCGAGCGTGACTGTTCACTGCAGCGTCGCCACCAGAAGGTTTTCGAAGAGGCTCCGGGCCCCTGCATCACCCCCGAGGAACGCGCCAGGATTGGCAAAGTCTGTGCGGATGCGGTCGCCAAAATCAACTATATCGGCGCGGGCACGATCGAATTCCTGTACGAAAACGGAGAGTTCTATTTCATCGAGATGAACACGCGTCTGCAGGTGGAACATCCCGTCACCGAGGGTATCTTCGGCGTCGATTTGGTGCGCGAACAAATCCGCGTGGCCTCGGGCCTGCCGATGTCGTTTGGTCAAGATGATCTTGAGATCAACGGCCACGCGATTGAGGTTCGAATCAACGCTGAAAAGCTGCCCAACTTCTCACCCTGCCCCGGCAAGATCAGCGCATATCACGCACCCGGTGGTCTGGGTGTGCGGATGGATTCGGCGCTTTACGATGGTTATTCGATCCCGCCCTACTACGATTCGCTGATTGCCAAGCTAATCGTTCAGGGCCGCGACCGGGCTGAAGCTCTGGCCCGTTTGGAACGCGCCTTGGGCGAGTTGATCGTAGACGGCATCGACACCACAGTGCCGCTGTTCCACGCGCTGTTGCAGGAGCCGGACATTCACAGCGGCGACTACAATATCCACTGGCTGGAGCATTGGCTTGCGGAGAATTTGGCCGACTAACCCCATTGGGCCGGTTGGCATACGCCGCCCGGCCCTTGGATGTTTCTTATGAGCCTGTCACCAGAACTTCTGCTGCATGGCTATTCTATCGGCATCTTCCCGATGGCCGAGCATCGCGATGACCCGGACCTGTTCTGGGTTGATCCCAAATTCCGCGGGATTTTCCCGCTGGACGGCTTCCACATCTCGCGCAGCCTTGCAAAGCGGATACGGCGATGCGGCTTCACCGTCTTGATCAATCAGGATTTCGCAGGAGTCGTCGATGGATGCGCCGACCGTGCGGACACATGGATCAACGCCGAACTGCGTGACCTGTATCAACGATTGCACGCCACAGGCCACGCGCATTCCCTGGAAGTATGGAAGGACGACCAGCTTGTCGGTGGCGTTTTCGGGGTGACTCTGGGGGCTGCGTTCTTTGGCGAGAGCATGTTCTCGCGTCGCACCGACGCATCGAAAATCGCGTTGGCCTATCTGGTGGACCGGTTGAGGCTGACTGGGTTTCAGCTGTTTGATACCCAGTTTCTGACCGCGCATCTCGCCTCACTCGGCGCGATTGAGGTTCCTCGAATTGAGTACAGAAACGCGCTGGAAGAAGCCATTGGCGCAAGCGCAGACTTTGCGGCCGAAGTGCCTCAATCCGCTGATGGGGTAATACAGCGGATAACCCATACGTCGTAGCGCGAATGATCCAAAGCATTCAACGCCGGAGAGGTCGCGATCATCCAGCCGTCAAACAGCTGCTCGGCCTTGCCCTGTTCCCAAATGGTCAGGAAGGCAAACGCATCCCCTGTCGGGTTGTCGACCGGATAGCGGCAATCTCCCAAAGCGACATCCAAACCGAAGACAGCCTGTGTTTGACCGCTCTGCAGCTCAACATCAACGGTCTGACCGTTGACTTTATCCAGGCCGCGCAACATCGCGCCGGGTCCGGACTGAACCATTTGCTGGGCCGTCGCAGACGTCGCCGCCAGCGCCAACGCAAATGCCAGAGCGCGCATCATTCGCCGCCGTCTCCGGCGACGAACTTCACCAGCAACGAGATCAGACTGACCGCGCCCTGCGTATCTTCGATCTGGTCGCCGGGCTCAAAATAAAACGGGGAACCGCCGGGCATCACCTCGACAAAGTTACCCCCCAACAGCCCCTCGGACGAAATAACGATGGCACTGTCATCAGGCACCAGGACGCCATCCGCGACCGAAAAGGTCGTGTCAGCTCGGTAGGTGTCAGAGTTCAAGGTCACATCAGTGACGGTCCCGATTTTGACACCCGCAAGGCGCACATCGGTACCAACATTGACCCCTTCCAGCGACCGGAAGGACGCCCCAAGTTCATACCCTGCACTGCCCTGCGACAAGCCAGTGGATTGGCTGGCATAAACTCCAAACGCGACGGCGCAGGCCAAGACGGCACCGCCGACAAATACTTCGGTCCAATTGTGGGTCGACATTGCTCGCCTCGTCTTATTCCGGGCTCCAGGCCTCGTAGTCTTTGCGCTCAACAGGCTCCGCCCGGCGCAATGACCCCGCCGGGGTGTATGCAAGTGCGGTGCCTGTCAGGTTCTCCTGATGTGGTTTTTCCCAGGCCTTGTGCGCCAGCGGTTTATCTGTCGGCGGCTCATCCCAGGTCCGGTGGAGCCACCCGTGCCATTCGGGATCAACCCTGCTGGCCTCGGCCTCACCGTTGAAAATCACCCAGCGTTTGCTGTCGTCAGCGGTTCTGTAGAAGACGTTGCCTTCATTGTCCTCGCCAACTTTAACACCTTTACGCGCGGTGAAAATCTGCGTGTTCAGGGTTGCCCCGTTCCACCAGGTTACGGCCCGCAAAAGAGTGTTCAGGATGCCCATGATCCGCCTCCGGCAATTCGGTCCCGAGAAGGTATGACCCAAAGGCGCGCCAAGGTCCAGTACCCGCCGCGCGACTGCGTCACTGCGGCAATAATGCGGTCACTTCGATCTCAATCCGGTATTTGGGGTCGATCAAACCGCATTCAATCATCGTCGCGGCTGGAGGGTTCGGTCCAAAAACCTCGGACAACACAGGCCAGCACGGCTCGAATTCTGTCCGGTCGGGCAGCATGTAGGTCACACGCACTACGTCCGAAAAACCTGCGCCAGCTTCTTCCAAGGCCTTTCCGATGACATCCAGAGCTGATCTGCATTGATCTACAACGCTCTCACCCTGTCCTACAGTGCCGGAAACGTGAACCCACCCTCCGGCCACCACGGCACGGCAATAGCCGACTTTCCCTTCAAATTCCCCACCTGACGAAATACGCTTGATTGCAGTCACGGCTCAATTCTCCGAGGCTTGGGCTTCTTTGCTATTAGCGAGGCTCTGCCTCGCGCTCCGAGGTATTTTTGGCCAGATGAAGTACAGGATCCTCTATTCATCTGGCTGAAAATATCCCGGGGGAGGCGCCTGAAAGGCGGCGGGGGCAGCGCCCCCTTCACCCTTAGCCGGCAGACGCTGATTCCGGTACTGCATCGGCATAGATAATCAACGGCTGGGAATCAGAGGTCACGGCCTCGTCGTTGACCACCACTTCGGTCACATTCTTGAGGCCCGGAAGTTCGAACATCGTGTCCAGCAGGATATCTTCGAGGATCGAACGCAGCCCCCGAGCGCCGGTTTTACGTTCGATTGCTTTCTTCGCGATCGCCTTCAATGCCTCATCGGTAAAGGACAGATCGGCGTCTTCAAGCTCGAACAGACGCTGGTATTGTTTGACCAGAGCGTTTTTGGGCTTGGTCAGGATGGTGACCAAAGCATCCTCATCCAGGTCCTCCAACGTGGCCAGAACTGGCAGACGACCGACGAATTCCGGGATCAACCCGAATTTCAGCAAGTCTTCCGGCTCAAGGTCCTGGAATATTTCGCCAACGCCCCGTTCGTCATTGTCGCGTACGTCAGCGCCAAAGCCCATTGCCGAGCCTTTGCCGCGTTGCGCGATGATCCTATCCAGACCGGCAAACGCGCCGCCACAGATAAACAGGATATTGGTGGTGTCGACCTGAAGGAACTCCTGCTGCGGATGCTTCCGGCCACCCTGAGGCGGAACCGACGCCACGGTACCTTCCATCAGTTTCAGCAGCGCCTGTTGTACACCCTCACCCGAGACGTCACGAGTGATAGACGGATTTTCAGACTTACGCGTAATCTTGTCGACTTCGTCGATATAGACGATGCCGCGCTGCGCGCGTTCAACATTGTATTCACTGGCCTGAAGCAGCTTCAGAATGATGTTCTCGACGTCCTCACCTACATAGCCAGCTTCGGTCAGCGTAGTGGCATCCGCCATGGTGAACGGCACATCCAGAATACGCGCCAGCGTCTGGGCCAGCAGCGTCTTGCCGCAACCGGTCGGGCCGATCAGCAGGATGTTCGACTTGGCCAGCTCAATATCGCCGCCCGCTTTCTGGGCGTGGTTCAGACGTTTGTAGTGGTTGTGGACCGCAACCGACAGAACCCGTTTGGCAGTCGCCTGGCCAATCACATAGTCGTCCAGAACTTCACAGATGTCCTTGGGCGTCGGCACCCCGTCCGAGGATTTCAGACCGCTGGCCTTTGTCTCCTCACGAATGATGTCCATGCACAGCTCGACGCATTCATCACAGATGAAAACGGTCGGGCCTGCGATCAGCTTGCGCACCTCATGCTGGCTTTTTCCACAAAAGCTGCAGTAAAGCGTGTTTTTGCCGTCACCGCCTGAATTCGTCGCCATGATCTACCTTTCGGGCTTCGTCCCTGCGCCCCTATCACCGGGGCGCGCTTGCGCATGTTCGTGCAGCTTAGGCCAGCGCTCTGGCGGCTACAATCTCAAATTGACCCCGCACTTGGCGCGCGGGGGGTGTTTTTTAGGCCTCTTCCGTGTTCATCTTGGCACGGTTTTCAACGATCTCGTCGATGTGACCCCAATCCTTGGCCTCTTCCGGACTCATGAAGTTGTCACGATCCAGAGCCTTTTCAACCGCCTTCTTGGTCTGACCCGTGTGACGCACGTAGATGTCATACAAGCGATCTTTCAGTTTTTGCGTCTCGGCCGCGTGGATCATGATGTCGCTGGCCTGGCCCTGATATCCGCCGCTGGGCTGGTGAACCATGATCCGGCTGTTGGGCAACGAGAAGCGCATTCCCGCCTCGCCACCAGCCAAAAGAACCGACCCCATCGAGGCCGCCTGACCGATGACCAATGTCGAACATTTCGGCTTGATATACTGCATTGTATCATAAATCGACAAACCACTGGTCACCACGCCGCCGGGCGAGTTGATGTACATCGAGATTTCCTTGTTCGGGTTTTCCGCCTCAAGGTGCAGCAACTGCGCGACGATCAGATGGCTCATCCCGTCGTGAATCGGTCCGTTGATGAAGATGATCCGCTCTTTGAGCAGGCGCGAGAAAATATCATAGGCGCGCTCCCCACGGCTGGTCTGCTCAACGACCATGGGCACGAGCGTATTCATATAGGTATCTACTGGATCGAACATTCGGAACCTGCCTGCTTTGCTATGGATCGGGACAATATCCCAACAAGAGTTACCCGAGTCTTAGTGTCGCCACCGGGGGGCTGCAAGGGGGGCCGACAAGAACGACCCAGCAAACTGTTCACGGGATACACCGCTGCGCGCTCCTTATGCTCTCGCAGCAGTTCAGCCGACAGCGGCGTTTGCTACGCCGCTTATCTGATCACGGTATTTTGATTCATGCATATGCTCTCAAAAGTGCAATACAGGCAAACTGGATGCGTGCGTCCGAAAAGAAGTTGAAGGCTGGCACCAGCCTCAGCGGGATCGTAAGGAACGAAGTTAGAATGGCACTCCCCCAAATGACCCAGGACACCCCTACTGCTGAGCTTGAGCGCATGGTTGAAAACGCGTCGCGCGCGGCGAATTTTCTGAAGGCGATCAGCCACGAAGGGCGTCTGATGATCCTGTGCCACCTGGCCTCGGGCGAAAAATCCGTCACCGAGCTTGAGACCCTGCTATCCGCCCGTCAGGCCGCCGTATCGCAGCAATTGTCACGCTTGCGGCTTGAGGGGCTGGTGACGCCGCGTCGGGACGGCAAAGCGATCTACTACCGTCTGGCAGATGATCGGTCACGTCGTATGCTGGACACTGTCTATGAGCTGTTCTGCAGCAACGACACCGGGCGTTAGCAGCTTTTCCGGCAGCCCGTGCAACAAAGCTGCGGGCTTGCAAAAGTGCTAGCCCTGTCAGTGAGATAGTGCTACCGAATGCGCGATCGAGCATGAAGGAGAAAGACATGATCCGCGTAATTCTGATTGGCCTGAGCCTGTTTGTACTGACCGCCTGCGAAACCGCCAAAGGGGCAGGCAAAGACATCGAAAACGCGGGCGATGCGATCCAGAACGCGGCATCGGACGTGCAGGAAAAGCTGTAATTTAAAGCCCACCGGCTTTGGCGCGACTGAGGTTGCGCCAACAGCAGACCGCCCTTTTGGGGCGAACTGCAGTGCTGAAACTGAGAAGCGCCCCGACCCGGACGAGGTTACCTACTACCCTGCCGCTTTCACAATCGGGCGGCAGCCGTACCCCCTACAGTCCGACCGGGCCGGGAACGCTTCAGTTCACCTGACGTTCCAGAACGGTGCTGTAGGTCGTTCCTCGACGCAGGCTACGGAAATCTGCGTAGATTTTGCCATCCTGATACCGCGCATCGATCAGGGCGTTCACGCCAATCTCGGGGTTGGCCGAGCTTTCGACAATGCTGATGCGCGACGGATCATCCAGGCTGATGGTTCCCGTGGCATCCAGCATACGCCACTCGCCTGCAGCGGTGGATCGCCATTTGCTGGGTCCCCAGAACACGTTGTCTTTCTGCTGCTGGATATCCAGCACCCATTCCGCATTGTTGAACCGGGGCGCGTCACCGGTTGTGGTCCGGTTCGGTCCAACGGCGGTGTAGCTGCCCATCCAGGTACCGCGCAGGTCTGGCGTGGTCTCTGCCATGGAAGCAGTGGCAAGGCTGAGGCTCGTGGCCAGAGCAGCTGCCGAGGCGGTCATGAATCTGGTCATGGTCTGATCCCTCCCTGAGGTTGCGGCCATCCGTGGCCTGTTCAACAGATTGGAAGGCGCAGGACCGGGTGCAACCTTTCTGAAAAAACCTTCATCAAGCGTTCATGCTGTGTTTGATCACACAGCCCGCTTTCCACACTATACATCCGGCGTCTCACTCGGTAAGGAGTGCCCTTCGACGATCATCCGCGTATAAGACGCTCTGAGGGTGACCGCAGCATCCCAAAGAGCCGAGCCATGAAACAGACACTTCAAGACGCCCTTGATCGCAAAGGGTATGACACGCTGACACCTGTCCAAACCGCCGTATCCGCACCCGACTTGCAAGGTCGCGATATGTTGGTTTCGGCGCAGACCGGATCAGGGAAAACGATTGGCTTCGGCCTTGCCATCGCTCCGACCGTTCTGGGCGACGCGGATGTCTTTGATAAGGCTGGCGCGCCTTTGGCGCTGGTCATCGCACCGACGCGCGAATTGGCGATGCAGGTCAAACGTGAACTGGCGTGGCTCTATGCGGATGCAGGGGCTTTCATCGCGTCCTGTGTCGGCGGCATGGATATGCGAGACGAGCGGCGGGCGCTGGCCCGTGGCGCGCATATCGTGGTCGCAACGCCGGGCCGCCTGCGCGACCATATCATGCGCGAGTCGATTGACCTGACCGCTGTGCGCGCCGTGGTATTGGACGAAGCCGACGAAATGCTCGACCTAGGCTTCCGCGAAGATCTTGAGTTCATTCTGGAACAGACCCCATCCGAGCGTCAGACCCTGCTGTTTTCCGCGACGGTTCCGCGCGCCATCGCCTCTCTTGCCGCCCGCTACCAGCGCGATGCCGAGCGTGTCAGCACCGTCAGCGAGCGTACGCAACATGCCGATATCGAATATCGCGCGATGAATGTGGCCCCGCGCGATGGTGAGAACGCAATCATCAACGTGCTGCGGTTCTACGAAGCCCCCAACGCCATCATCTTCTGCAACACTCGCGCCATGGTCAGCCGTTTGACGGCGCGGCTGTCGAATCGTGGATTCTCGGTCGTGGCCCTGTCCGGAGAGCTGACACAAAGCGAACGTTCGAACGCGCTGCAAGCCATGCGCGATGGGCGCGCCCGCGTCTGTGTGGCGACCGATGTGGCCGCACGCGGCATCGACCTTCCGAACCTTGATCTGGTGATCCACGCGGAACTGCCGAACAGCCATGAAACGCTGCTGCACCGCTCGGGTCGAACCGGACGCGCCGGGCGGAAAGGCGTCAGCGCGCTGATCGTGCCGCCCGCATCATTCAAAAAGGCACAACGCCTGCTAAAATTCGCCAAACTGACCGCGGATTGGGGGGTTGCGCCCTCGGCCGATGAGGTTCAGGCGCAGGACATGCAGCGGATGTTCAGCTCGGATGATTGGACCGTGGATGTGACCGAGGGCGAAAGTGGTCTGGTTGATGATCTGGTTTCGCGCTTTTCACCGCAGCAACTGGCAGCTGCCTATCTGCGTCAATACGGGCGCAAGCATTCTGCCCCGGAGGAACTGAGCGACACGCAAGAAGCTGCGCCAAAGCCGAACGTTCCCTTTGGCCCAAGCGTGTGGTTTTCACTGTCGGAAGGACACAATGAAAACGCCTCACCGCGCTATCTGCTGCCCATGTTGTGCAAGGCCGGTAAGCTCACCAAGACCGATATCGGGGCGATCCGCATTGCCGACACCGAAAGCTATATCGAGATTCGCGAAAGCAGCGTTGAAGGTTTCCTGAAGGCCATCGGCCCCGAGATGACGGTCGAAGGCACCAAGACCCTTGTACAACTCGACACGCCGCCCGCCCTTTCGGGCGCTGGCCGCAAAGGTCCCAAGCGTGACTTCAAAGGAAAGAAACGTCCAGAACGCCACGAACGCCCGGCCCGCGCGGCTGAGCCTCAGCCCGCAAAACCGCGCCGGAAACCGGCCGAGAAACCCAAGCCCGAAACGCGGACCAAACGTGATGAGGCGCCCTCGGGCGATCAGCACAAGAAACCTGCGCGCCGTCCGAAAGGCCCGCCTCCGCCCAAGAGCAAGCCAAGCAGCAAGAAAAACCGCGCGCGTGCGGCTGCGGCAAAGGGCGGGAACGCGGTACCCAAGCGGAAAAAATAAAACCGCCACGGCGCGCGTGGCAGGTTTTGCAAGCGAAGAAATCTGATTTCTATGGCATACTGAGTATCGGCACCTAGCCACCGCCGAACCCAATATGATGTCGCTACGGTTCTTTCGATTCCGGTCGAAAGCTAAAAGGGAAACCGGTGAAAAACCGGCGTTGCCCTCGCAACTGTAGGCGCAGAGTTCGGCTGATTACGCCACTGAAAGCGTGTTTTCGGCAAGGGCCTGATTTCAGGCGGCCCGATCTGGCCCGTATCCTCGAGGCTGGCCAACGCTTTCATTGTTGGCGCACCTAACTGTCGGCTCAAAAGAACAGGGCGGGGAAAATCCCCGCCCTTTTTCCAAAATACTGATCTTTGACCGGATTAGCTGCAGTTCAGCGGCACCGCAAAGCCCGAGCTGCGATCGGACGAACCCTTGCGGTATACATCTCCGGCAGGCAGGCAACCTGTGAAACGCTCGGTTTCATTGCCAAAGACCGAGCCCACGGAATTGTCGACCCGAACGCTGTTGGTGCGGGTCCGAACCACGCCGAACAGGGTGCCATTCACTTTCACCGTGCTCAGATACAGGTTCTGGCTGCTTCCTGACAGTTCGACTGCGTTGGCTGGCGACTGGCCGCCATTTTCGATGGCAACACCTGCAATCTTTTCAATCTCGACCTTATCGGACAGGATCGAGACGGTGGGCAATTCGGCCAGCTCGGCGGGGACATTGGTCGCAGGTGGCACAAAGGCAACGGCACCCGGAACATCGGACACCGTACGCGGTTCACCATCAATCCCGGTGAACCCGACACCTTGGCGGTCAAAGGGGTCCTCACAAGCCGCGAGGGTCAAAACGGCGATTGTCGGTAGCAAGATTTTTTTCATGACGGTCAACATTTTGTGGCGATTTGCTAAACCGTAGCGGTAGCGAGATGCAAAAAGCAAGCCGCGGCAGGTGCGAAGGGGCTTGGCGCTGATGCGTCCCTGCAACGGACCTGTTCCTGTCACATGGCGACACTGGTACATGCATCGCAAAGAAAAAGGGCTCTGACACTGCAGAACCCTTTTTGAATTGTCCAATTGGAACGGCAGATTACTTGATCTTGCCTTCCTTGTACTCGACATGTTTCCGAACGACCGGATCGTATTTACGAATGGTCATTTTCTCGGTCATTGTACGCGCGTTTTTCTTGGTCACGTAGAAGTGGCCCGTGCCCGCGGTCGAGTTCAGGCGGATCTTGATTGTCGTCGGCTTCGCCATGGTTATCTCCTGCGTCCGAAAAGGCAGGGCCTTCCGGTTGAATTCCTATGAGCGTGCGCTTTTACTCCGTCGCGCGCCCGAGTCAACCGGATTCCGCAAGCGAGGCGCACAAAAGCTGAGTTGCGCGCCCGCAGCGGATTTGGCGCAATCACGGTTTCGTGATATAATCGCGCAATTCGGACAACCCAGAAGCCGGCACCAAGCCCGGCCTTCGAGGTACGCAGATCAGGCGCGACCCTACAACGGCAGACTACGTTTAAGCGTGTTTGGGGGTTAATCATGACAGAATGGAAACTGCAGGCCGAAGAGCTGGCCAATTGTAACTGCAACTTCGGCTGCCCATGCCAATTCAGTGTTCTACCCACCCACGGCAATTGCGAAGCCGTCGTGGTCTTTGATATCGAATCCGGCCACTACGGCGACACAGATATTGCCGGTGTGCGGGCAGCAGGCGTGTATTCCTGGCCCGGCCCGATCCATGAAGGCAATGGCCAAATGCAATTGATCATCGACGAAAGCGCCTCTGCCGATCAGCGCGCCGCGTTGCAGGCGATCATGTCTGGTGAAGACACCGATGAAATGGCGACCATGTGGTACGTCTTCAGCGCAATGGCGCCCAAGAAACACGACACCCTTTTCGTCCCAATCGAACTGGACTGGAGCCGCGAAGACCGCACAGGTCATGCGAATGTGACAGGTGTGTTCAATGTAAAGGTCAGACCGATCCCCAATATCGTGACAGGGGACCCGCATCGCGCGGCGTTCCATCTGCCCAACGGGTTCGAGTACCGCACCGCCGAGGCGGCTTCGGGCTCGGCCCAGACCACGGGCGCGGCGATCAGCGTTGCCTTTGATGCGACCCACGCGCATCTGGCACATCTCAACATCTCGGGACATGGGGTTCTGGGCCCGTAGGCAAGGCTTCCCATGACTGAACACTCTCCTCAGCTCCGAGTGCTCGATCAGGTGCTTCGGCATGACCGCGGCGTTGTTCTGGTCTGTGTCGCGCTGATTATTCTGGCTGCGTCGTGGTATACGATTGCCGGGGTCGGCATGAACATGACCGCCGTGGACATGACCCGGATGGCCCGCCCAATTGGCAACCCAATGCAGATGGCAACTGAGGTACATTGGACGCCGCTCTATGCCGTGCTGATCTTCCTGATGTGGTGGGTGATGATGATCGCGATGATGACACCCAGCGCCGCCCCCACTGTTCTGCTGTTCATGGCGTTGAAACGGGTCGGGCCGGACAAGGCCAATGCGGCGCGGCTGAGCCTGTTTTTTCTGGCCGGCTATATGGTGGCCTGGGCCTTGTTCAGTGTGCTGGCGACCGGTGCACAATGGCTGCTGGAAGGTGTTGGACTGTCCGATGGCCCTATGATGACCATCCGTTCTCGGACGGCGGCCGGGTGCGTTATGATCGCAGCGGGGCTGTACCAACTGTCTAGCCTCAAAACCGCCTGTCTGCGCCACTGCCGTAGCCCGGCGCGTTTTCTGGCCGACCATAACAGACCTTATGCCTATGGCGCCTTCCGCACCGGCGCGCTGCACGGGGCTTATTGTCTGGGCTGCTGCTGGGCCTTGATGCTGCTGCTGTTCGTGGGTGGAGTGATGAACCTCTATTGGATTGTCGGCGTCGCCATTTACGTCGCGTTGGAGAAGCTGATGCCGCGCGCCATGTGGCTGGTGCCTGCAACCGGTGCGGCGCTGATCATTCTCGGCGTCTGGCTGGTAGCCGTGCCTTAGCGGGCCTCGGATCGGATTTCAGGCCAAAGGACCGGCCCAATCAAAGGTCCCTCAACTTCAGTCAGGAGGCATCCATGTCTATTTTCATCACCTATGCATCATACTCACAAAAAGGCGTTAAGGGGATGGTCGGCAAACCATCCGATCGGACGGACGCCGTAAAAGCACTATTGAAGAAGGTCGGTGCCAAGCTTTTGGCGTTCTACATCACGACGGGGGATAACGACGTGGTTGTTATCAGCGAAGCACCAGATGAGACGGACGCAGTTGCGGTGGGTATGGCGGTCGCCGCCTCGGGCGCGGTATCCAAAATAGAAACCGCAAGGGCCTGGAAAGCGAAGGACTTCGTGGCGGTTCAGAAGAAGGCTGCGAAACTGGTCGGGGCCTATACGCCGCCCGGAAACTGACAATAGGATACGCGCGGAGGGCCTGTAAGCCGGATCTTGTTCCGGGGTTGCCCCCTTCGATGACCATTCCTCTAGGCCGCGCATTGCTGCGCGGCTCAAGCTGCCAACCCGGTCCCTCTCGGCCAAGACGCGCTTAGCGGTGGTATCGGCAGACGCCGACCATCCCGCGCGGGGACCCTATTTGGCATTGCTCCCGGTGGGGCTTGCCGTGCCGCCGCTGTTGCCAGAGGCGCGGTGGGCTCTTACCCCACCGTTTCACCCTTACCTTTGACCGAAGCCGCAGGCGGTCTGATTTCTGTGGCGCTTTCCGTCGGGTTGCCCCGCCCGGGCGTTACCCGGCACCGTTGCCTTGTGGAGTCCGGACTTTCCTCTCGGGTCTTGCGACCCCAGCGGCCATCCGGCCCTCCGCGCAGAGGGGTGGGTATGCTGTGTTCCCGGTCGCGTCAAGGGGGGATGAGACGGAGGAAGGGGCCAGCCCCTTCTTGGCCTGTGGCCAATTCATCCCCGAGGTATTTTGGGCCAGATGAAGAGCGGATCAGGTCGCGCGTGGGGCGGGTTTGAGCACCTTGAAGTCAGCAGGAGAGAGTGGACCTGCGCCCCAAGGGCGGTATCGCAGGCGGATGGTGGCCAGAAGCGTTTCGTTCGGAACATCCGCAGTGAAGCCTGCGGCGCGGGCCAATGTGCGAAAGTTGTCGTACGAAGTGTCTGCTGGGGCGGTTTCTGCTCCACTTGTCGCAGCCAGCCCCTGACGCGCGAGCCGCTGCCAGTCGAACTTGGCTCCGGGGTCGCTTTTTCGGCCGGGGGCCATGTCGGAATGGCCGATCACGCCCCCAGGCGGAATCGCCCAGCGCGACATGATCTGAGGCAGGAGGGTCTCCAGCGTTGCCATCTGCAAATCCGAGAAAGGGTGTGCGCCGCTATTGTCCAGCTCGATCCCGATGGAGCGCGAATTGATGTCGGTCTGACCCTGCCACTCGCCCGCTCCTGCGTGCCATGCCCGGTCCTCTTCGCGCACCATCTGCCACAGTGTGCCGTCAGAACCGATCAGGTAGTGTGCTGAGACCTCGGCTTGTGGGTCGCAAAGACGCTCCAGTGCCGCCTGAGCGTTTTCCATGGCGGTGTAGTGCAGGACAATCAGCGTCGGTGTCAGGCCGTCACGGCGGGGGCCGAAATTCGGCGTAGGGTGCCAGATCGGCGCAGGCTTAGTTACTGATGGCACTGCGGAACGGGCTCGGGTCCCAGCTGCAAGCATAGCCGTCGCCATCCGGGTCCAGCCCTTTGCGGTCGCGCTGTGGCCCTCCGTTCGACAGGAAAGCGATCTGTGCCTGGTCGGACGAAGGGAATTGTGCGCAATTGCGCTGTGCTTTGGCCTGCAGGTTGAACCCCGCGCGGCTGTAAAGCTGGGTGCCCACCGGGTTAGATGTGCTGAGCGCGTATTGCACGATGTTGGGCTGCCCGTCGGTGCCGCGTTCGGGAACGGCTGTGGGGGCGACTACTTCGTAGGTCTGGCGGTTCTGTTCGATACGGGCAGCGTCGGATTCGATGCTGCGGCGCTCGGACACGGCTCCGAAATCCTGTTCGTCGGAGATGCCGGTATTGCCAGGCACTGGGGTGACATTTGGCTGCGCCGATGTGCCGGCCAAAGCCGCCGCCGTCTGATTGGCGATGTCGGCATTGGCACCGGTCGCAACCGGTAGGTTCGACGTCGAATCCGGGGCGTCCAGAGCCTGTTCCGAAACATCCACCGGGGCAAGCAGCGGGTTCACGACATTCCCCTGCCCGGATAGTTGGGCATCACGCTGGGCCTGATACTCGGGCGTGTTGAAATCGGTTCCGCCAATCGGTGTGACCGTATCACAGGCGGCGATCAGCGAGATCGCCGCGATGAGAGGCAAAGAGCGCATGCTGCGCCTCCGTGTCTGATGTCTTTCAGGCCCGAGACTTACCACCATTTCGACGGTTTTGCCACAAAACCGGCGGCGTTTTCCAAAGCATAGGCGGTATTGAGCAGGTCGCCCTCGTCCCAGGGCCTACCGATCAGTTGCAGACCCAGTGGCAGCCCTTGTTTATCAAGCCCTGCAGGCACCGAGACCCCCGGCAGACCGGCAAGGTTCACGGTCACGGTGAAGACATCGTTCAAGTACATTTGTACGGGATCGGCCTCGGTCATCTCGCCCAGACCGAAGGATGCGGATGGGGTAGCCGGGGTCAGAATCGCATCGACACCGGCAGCGAAGACATCCTCGAAGTCCTTCTTGATCAGGGTGCGGACCTTGCGGGCGCGGTTGTAGTAGGCGTCGTAGAAGCCAGCCGACAGCACGTAAGTGCCAACCATCACGCGGCGCTGCACCTCGTGACCAAAGCCCTCGGCGCGGGTTTTCTCGTACATCTCGGTGATGCCGTCGCCCTGCGCCAGTTGCGCACGGCGGCCATAACGCACACCGTCATAGCGGGCGAGGTTCGAGGACGCCTCGGCAGGCGCAATCACATAGTACGCAGGCAACGCGTATTTTGTGTGCGGCAGCGAGATATCGACGATCTCGGCCCCTGCGTCTTTCAGCATCGCCGCACCATCAGCCCAGAGCGCTTCGATCTCGGCGGGCATACCGTCCATGCGATATTCTTTCGGGATACCGATCTTCTTGCCTTTGATATCGCCGGTCAGCATCGCCTCGAAATTCGGGACCGCCAGTTCGGTGCTGGTCGAGTCCTTCGGGTCGTGGCCACACATCGCTTCGAGCATGATCGCCGCGTCGCGCACGTTCTTGGTCATCGGACCGGCCTGATCCAGCGAGGAGGCAAAGGCCACAATGCCCCAGCGCGAGCAACGGCCATAGGTCGGCTTGATACCGGTGATGCCAACAAAAGCGGCAGGCTGGCGGATCGAACCGCCGGTATCGGTGCCGGTCGCGGCCAGACACAGGTCTGCCGCCACAGCCGAAGCCGAACCACCTGACGATCCGCCCGGTGTCAGTTGCGCGTCGTCATTGCCACGACGCCACGGGCTGACCGCGTTGCCGTAGACCGAGGTTTCGTTGGACGAGCCCATGGCGAATTCGTCCATGTTCAGCTTGCCCAGCATAACAGCACCAGCATCAACCAGTTGCTGAGACACGGTGGATTCGTATTCGGGCTTGAAACCTTCCAGAATTTTCGATGCCGCCTGCGAGGGCACGCCCTTGGTGCAGAACAGGTCCTTGATGCCGATCGGCAGGCCGCACATCGAGGGCGCATCGCCGCCCTTGATCCGCTCATCCGCAGCCTTGGCGCGCTCCAGCGCGATCTCGGGCGTTTTGTGGACAAAAGCGTTCAGCGCGTCGGCGTCATCAATGGCCTTCAGGCAGGACTCGGTCAGTTCAACCGAGGTCACGTCACCCTTGCGCAGCGCATCGCGAGCCTCGGCCAGGCTCAGTTTGTTCAGATCGCTCATGTCTTACTCCACCACTTTGGGGACTGCGAAAAAGCCTTCGCGGGCGTCAGGGGCGTTGGCCAGAACCTTGTCCTGCTGGTTTCCGTCGGTGACCACATCCTCACGACGTTTCAGGCGCATCGGCTCGACCGAGACCATCGGCTCGACGCCTTCGACATCCACTTCGTTCAGTTGCTCAATGAACCCAAGGATGGTGTTGAATTCGGACGCCAGCGCGGGCAGCGCGTCGTCCTCGACCTTGATCCGGGCCAGTTTGGCCACCTTGGCGGCGGTGCTTTGGTCAATCGACATCGGAAAACCTCATATGCGTTAGGGGGCATTTACCCGTCCGGGGTCCGGGTCGCAAGAGCGCGATAGGGTCTACCCTGGCATCATCTGACATGGCCTCTTTTCCATTTTGCATACCTCCCATGCAAAAAAGTAAACCGTTTAGTTCATTTTTACTCTTGAAAAACTAAACTGAACTGTTCATTTCTATTCCACGGCACAGCCAAAACCCGGAGTAGAGACAATGAAACCCTTCCTGATTGCATTTGTAGTGGCCACCACTGTTGTCGCGTCGCAAGCACAGGCTTTTGGCCCGACAATGAATACTCTGACACCTGATCTGACCTTTCCCACAGCTGCCCCCGAGGTTGTCAGCCAAGATCAGATTAAGACGAACAAGTGATAGACCCCCTGCCCCGGGTCGGGCGATTAATGCCCGGCCCGGTTGGCTACAATTGACTACTGCTCTTTTCGACGCGACCCGCTACGGTAGACCGAGTGATGCGCCGAACCGTAAGGTTGGTTCGGCAAGAACCAACGGAGCAGAAGATGAGCGCGCGCAAGCAAGCCGTTCTGGACGCGATCGACGCGGCCAACAGGCAAGACCCCAACATCGAAAACGGACAACCGGTCGAGCTGATCTATGGCCAGCGCATGAGCGCCGAGATGGACAGGCTGTTCCCTGACGCCTCGGACAAGTTGCAGATTGCCGCCCGCGGGCAACATGTTGAACGCTGGAAGCTGGCGCGCAGTGAATACCCCGAAGGTCGCGCCGGATATCTGGCGTGGCGCAAGGCGCAGGGTGTCCATCACGCTGAGGTTGTCATGGGCCTGATGCAGCAGGCCGGGTACGACGCGGAAGACATCGACGCGACCGGGCGCATGCTACGCAAACAAGGCATCAAGCGCGATGATGAGGTTCAGGCGCTTGAGGATGTCATCTGTTTCGTGTTCCTGAAATGGTATTTTGCGCCTTTCGCAGCAAAACACTCGGCCGAAAAGATTCAGAGCATTGTCGAAAAGACCGCCCGCAAGATGTCAGCCGAAGGCCGCGCGCGGGTTCTGCAGGAATTCGATCTGCCCGAAAACCTGGCCGCGGCCTTTCAGGACTGAGACGCGCGGGTCATGTGCCTGCGATAGACCTCGATCATCCAGCCCAGCATGGTTGCGTTCAGGATGTGCCACATGAAATGCGTGCCAAGCGGGAGCTGAATGCATAAAGGCTCATCCAAAGCGCGGAAGGTGATCGAGGCGATCAGGATAAACGCGCCAATTGCTAACCCTCGGGCCGTTTCCGGCGTGCGATGGCGCAGCAGGAAGGCATAGATCAGAATCAGCAGCGGCACCGGCGCATATACCGCCGACCCACCCAACCCCGGCACCAGTTGAAACAGCGGTAGGGTTGCGGCGGCGTAGGGGATGAATAGCGCGGTCACTATCGTGGCGGGCAGCGGACGCATCTGCCAGACGTCCCGATTGATCGCAAAGATATAGACCAGAATATACAAAAGGATCGGCGCGACATCG
The DNA here is from genome assembly GCF_059609705.1 of Ruegeria sp. YTSC192. Classification (NCBI taxonomy): domain Bacteria; kingdom Pseudomonadati; phylum Pseudomonadota; class Alphaproteobacteria; order Rhodobacterales; family Roseobacteraceae; genus Ruegeria; species Ruegeria sp. YTSC192. Next base: position 124,602 of record NZ_JBXWMG010000003.1, on the reverse strand, counting down.
GCCATCGCAGCCCAGACCTGCGCGTGGGTGTGAAACAGATAGCTGCCGATCCCGATCATGGCGACAATCACAACCAGCAGCACCGCCAGAGGCATCCCCTGCCCGCGCACCCTACGCCACATGATGAAAGCTGCGATCAGGAACGCAGCGTTGGTCACCGCGTTGATCGGCTCGGCCCAATAGGCGGGGGTCAGGCGTTCGCAATACCCATCAATTTCCTGAAACCAATCCATGAACTTTTACATAACGGATGCTAGTGTGATGCCAATAGGCATCGCAGGAGGATTTCTCATGAACATCATTTGGTTGGGCCATGGCAGCTTTCGCATTGAAACCGAAGGTCAGGTGCTGCTGGTCGATCCTTGGCTGACCGGCAACCCGTCACTGCCCGAAGATCAGCATGATGCAGCCGTTGAAGGTGCCACGCATATCCTTCTGACCCACACGCATTTCGACCATGTCGTCGACATCCTGCCCTTGGCCAAACACCTGAAGGTGCCGGTTGTCGGTCAATACGACCTCATGGGCTATTGGGCCGAGGCCGAAGGGATCGAGACCATAGGCTTCAACAAAGGTGGAACGGTCAATCTGAATGGCATCAAGGTCACCATGGTGCCAGCCTCGCACAGCTCGACCTTCTCGACCCCGGACGGGCTGCGCACCGGCGGCAGTGAGGTCGGCTTCATGATCGCAGCCGAGGGGCGCATGCTTTATGTCTCGGGCGATACCGATGTCATGGCGGATATGGATTGGATGGGGGATTACTATAAACCCGATATCGGCATTCTGTCGGCGGGCGGGCACTTCACCATGGATATGAAAGCCACCGCCTATGCCGCCAAACGGTATTTCAATTTCAAAACGGTGATTCCCTGCCACTACAAAACCTTCCCCATACTTGAGCAATCCGCGCAGACACTGATCGACGGCCTGCCCGGCGTGGACGTGATCGAGCCTGAAGTTATGAAAGCGATCTCGCTCTGATGCCGGCGTCAGATTTCAGCGCGCAGGAATACGCGGACCGTCTGAGCAAAACCCGCGCAGCGATGAACGCGCGCGGGATTGAGACCCTGCTGATCACCGACCCGTCCAATATGGCCTGGCTCACCGGGTATGACGGTTGGAGCTTCTATGTCCCGCAGATGGTGATCCTGCCCGCACAAGGCGCGCCGCTCTGGTGGGGACGCACGCAGGACAAGGCCGGTGCCGCGCAGACCACGTGGCTTGATCCCTCCGACCTGCTGGACTGGCCGGAAGAACACGTCCAACACCCCGATCACCATCCCGTCGACGCTCTGGTTCTCGCGCTGCGTGACCGGGACTGGACCCGAGGGCTAGGCGTCGAGATGGACAATTACTACTACTCCGCCGCAAGCCACAGCATTCTTGAACGCGCCTTCGGCGAAACGATCGACGCCACGGGTCTGGTGAACTGGCAGCGTGCGGTCAAAAGCGATGCCGAGATCGACATGATGCGCAAAGCAGGCCAGTTGACCGCGCATATGCACGGGGTGCTGCGCGAGGCGTTTTGCGAAGGCCTGCCCAAGAACCAACTTGTCGCCCAAGTACAGGCCGCAGGCATCGCAGGCCTGCCTGGTTTGGCGGGAGACTACCCGGCGATTGTGCCGATTGCTCCGTCAGGGCGCGAAGCATCGGCGTCGCATATCACCTGGAATGACAGGCCTTTGGCGCGCGCCGAAGCCACCTATTTCGAAATCTCCGGCTGCTACCGGCGCTATCACTGCCCCGCCAGTCGCAGCCTGTTTCTGGGCGATCCACCGGATGACATCCGCCGGGCCGAAGCGGCGGTTCTGAAGGCGATTGAGGCCACTCTGGCAGCCGCCCGCCCCGGCACAACATGCGAGGAAATCGCCACCTGCGTCTATGACAGTTTCGCCCGCGCCGGATATGAAAAGGCCAACCGTACCGGCTATCCCATCGGTCTCAGCTACCCGCCCGATTGGGGCGAACGCACAATGAGTCTACGCCCCGGCGACACCACGGTATTGCAGGAAAACATGACGTTTCACTTAATGCCGGGACTGTGGACTCCGGACTGGGGGCTGGCGATAACCGAGAGCTTTGTAGTGACGCCGGAGGGCGGCCAACCGCTGGCCGATATCCCGCGTGAGATGGTAGTAAAACCTTAACCGCGTTGGCTCGCGAAAAAGCGCCTGAGCAGATCGGCCGCCTCGTCGGCGGCGATGCCGTCATAAACCTCGGGCTTGTGATGGGCCTGCGGGTGCGCAAAAACCCGTGCGCCATGGGCGACGCCACCTGATTTCGGGTCGGATGCCCCATAGTAGATGCGGCGTATGCGTGCTGCCGCCAAAGCTGCGGCGCACATCGCGCAAGGCTCCAACGTTACATAGAGGTCATGACCGGGCAGCCTTTCCGAGCCCGCCTCGGCACAAGCGACGCGCAGCGCCAGTATCTCGGCATGGGCGGTCGGATCGTTCAGCTCCCGTGTGCGATTCCCGGCAGAGGCTACAACCCGACCATCAGGCGCGACGATCACCGCGCCGACAGGAACCTCCCCCCGATCGGCGGCCGCCCGGGCCTCGGCCAGGGCCTCGTCCATATGTGATTTGAACACCATACCTCTGACTGCCCCAGAAACCTGCCTTTCGCAAGCGGGCGGGATGGGGTATGGCCCTGCCATGAGCAACACCCCTCCTCCCGGCGACCGGATCGCCAAAGTCCTGGCCCGTGCTGGCGTTGCCTCGCGGCGCGAGGCTGAACGCATGATCGAAGCAGGCCGCGTCAGTGTGAACGGCAAAGCCATCAACAGCCCGGCCCTGAACGTGACCGGCAAAGACAGGATCACCGTCGACGGCAAACCGGTTTCGGAACCCGAACCCTCGCGGCTTTGGCTGTATCACAAGCCGACCGGTCTGGTGACCACGACCAAGGACGAAAAAGGCCGCGCGACGATCTTTGACGAATTGCCAGAAGGTATGCCTCGGGTCATGTCCGTTGGCCGGTTGGACCTAAATTCCGAAGGGCTGTTGCTGCTGACCAATGATGGCGGCATCAAACGCAAGCTGGAACTTCCCTCAACCGGTTGGCTGCGCAAATATCGCGTTCGGGTGAACGGACGCCCCAAGGACGAAGATTTCGCCCCCCTGCGCAAAGGTCTTGTGATCGAAGGCGAACGGTTTCAGCCCATGACCGTCTCGCTGGATCGTCAGCAGGGCGCGAATGCCTGGCTGACCATCGGCCTGCGCGAAGGCAAAAACCGCGAGATTCGGCGCGCAATCGAGGATATCGGCTTTGCCGTGAACCGCCTGCTGCGCGTGTCCTACGGGCCCTTCCAACTGGGCGACCTGAAACCGGGTGAGGTTGAAGAAGTCCGCCGCCGCGTGATGCGCGATCAGCTGGGACTGGATGGGGATGAAAAGCCCGAAGGAACAGCGAAACGCGCGACCCGACCGCAGCGAAAACGCCCTCCGATCGGCAAGAAACCCCGCAAGTGATGCGGGTTTGACAACCTTCCCCCTAGCGCCAAGCCCTCGTATCCCCTAAATTTTCTGTGAATGCTGCTATTTGGGGGGCTGAATGTCCGGGAGCGGAGTGCAAAAACTGGCCTATGCGGCCCTTCTGGTGCTGCTATTCGGCGTCTGCACCGGCCTTCTGGGGGGTCTGTAGCCATGGCCAAACGGTTTGGCGGCAAATACAGCCCTCAGGGTGAGGATTCGCCGGATAGCCCGCTGCCGCGCGGTCAGTTTGACAATGCTCGGGTCGAGCCTGCGGGCGCGCGGGCGAACATCCTGTTCATCCCCGCGATCCCTCTGGTCTTTTTGTCGCTGAATGACGGCGCCATTGGCATGACCATGGGCCTTGTTGCTGCTGGCCTTCTGACCGCCGCCGCGTTTTTGCTGCGCGAAGGGTTGCGGGCCGAGGCCGCCTATAACGCCCGCAAAACCGCGCGTCGCCCGGCCTTTCCTCGAAAGATATTCGCAAGCGTTCTGACCGGGCTTGGGGCTGCGCTCGCGTCCTACCGGACCGAGTTTCTGGACGCCGAGACCGCAGCGCAGGCAAGCCTTGTGGCCCCGATCCTGTTTGGTGCCGCCGCCGCGACCCTGCATTCCGTATCTTTCGGCTTGGACCCCATGAAAAACAAAGGGATGGAGGGCATAGACACGTTCCAGCAAGACCGTGTCGCCCGCGTCGTCGACGATGCCGAAAAGCACCTGGCCGAGATGACGGATGCGATCAAACGGGCCGGAGATCGCCGGATCGAGGCACGTGTCGAACGATTCCAAGACACTGCCCGCGATCTGTTCCGCACGGTTGAAGAAGACCCGCGCGATCTGGCGGGCGCACGGAAGTATCTGACCGTCTATCTGCAGGGCGCACGCGATGCGACGGTTAAGTTCGCGGATGTGTATGCCCGCACCCGCGACGGGCAGGCCTTGGCAGACTATTCGGCCCTATTGGATGATCTGGAACAGAATTTCGCCGCGCGTACGCGCAAAATGCTATTGGATGACCGTAGTGATTTGACGGTCGAAATCGACGTGCTGCGCGAAAGACTGCAGCGCGAAGGCGTCCGGCTGGACTGACCGGCCCTTCTTATTTGAGCGAGGAACACCCCTATGTCCGACGAGATCAAAAACAAAGCGGTTGAGGCCGAAACACTGGTACAAGAGGTCACCGCCGTGGCCTTGCCTGAACCGCAGGCCGAGGTCGTCTCGCTAGAAGAGGCCGATGAACCCGTCAGCGCCGAGATCCGCAAGCGGATGGATGAGATCGATATGGGCAACACCAATTCGATCGTCGCCTTCGGCTCGTCCGCGCAGGCCGAATTGCAAGAGATCAGCCAAGCCATGCTTGCAGATGTGCGCAACAAGGATGTTGGCCCCGCAGGCGACAGCCTGCGCAACATCGTCACCACGATCCGGGGGTTCTCGGTCAGTGAGCTGGACGTGCGCCGCGAACGCAGCTGGTGGGAGAAACTGCTGGGCCGCGCCGCGCCCTTCGCCAAGTTCACCGCGCAATACGAAGAGGTTCAGGGTCAGATCGACCGTATCACAGACGATTTGCTGTCCCACGAACATACTCTGTTGAAAGACATCAAATCGCTGGACCTGCTCTATGAAAAAACGCTGGGGTTCTATGATGAGCTGGCGCTTTACATCGCTGCGGGCGAGGAAAAGCTGACCGAGCTGGACAGCCACGACATCCCCGATAAAGAGGCCGAAGTTCAGGCAGCCCCCGAAGATCAGCAGGTCATGAAAGCGCAAGAGCTGCGTGACATGCGCGCCGCACGAGACGATCTGGAACGCCGGGTGCATGACCTGAAACTGACCCGGCAGGTGACGATGCAGTCGCTGCCCTCGATCAGGTTGGTTCAGGAAAACGACAAATCTCTGGTGACGAAGATCAATTCAACCTTGGTCAACACGGTTCCGCTGTGGGAAACCCAGTTGGCGCAGGCCGTCACCATCCAGCGCAGCGCCGAAGCCGCCGCTGCCGTGCGCGACGCCAATGATCTGACCAACGAGTTACTGACCTCGAACGCGGCCAACCTGCGCGAGTCCAACAAGATGATCCGCGAAGAGATGGAGCGCGGCGTGTTCGACATCGAAGCCGTCAAACAGGCCAACGCTGATCTGATCGGGACGATCAATGAAAGCCTGGCGATAGCAGATGAAGGCAAAGCCAAACGTGCAGCCGCCGAAGAAGAGCTGAAGAAAATGGAGACTGAACTGCGCGACACGCTGGCAGCAGCCAAAGCACGGCGTGACGGGACCGGCGACAATGCCGGAACGGCTGTTCCGGGATAAGGTGGGCTGGGCGTGCGGCCTTTGAACCGGTTCAAATCAGGCCTTGGTGTTCTGGGCCTGCTGGCGCTTGCGGGGTGCGAAGAGGCGCTGACCTCTTCCGTCGTTCCCCAGGTGCGGCCCTCGGCCCCGCCGCCTGCGGCGAATGCCTACGTGCCGCCGACTGCGGCAAGTCAGGACCTTGCGCGTTTCTATCAACGGATCGAACGGGACCTGCTGACCCGCGGCCTGCTGCGCACCGATGGCGGTGGGCCGGATACCCCCTATGACGCCGACGATCTGAGCCGAAATTTCGAGGCCATCGCTTTCTACAGCGAGTATCCTGATCACACTGTCTCGCTCGGATCGCGGCAGACGGATGGGCAACTCAGCCGATGGTCGGGACCGGTTCGCATCCAGACCGAGTTCGGCCCCTCGGTCCTGCCCGCAACACGCACCAGTGACGCGGATCAGGTCCAGTCCTACACTGCAAGGTTGGCCAAACTGACCGGCCACCCGATCTCGACCGTCAGTCGCAAGGCCAATTTTCACGTGTTCTTTGCCGGCAAGGATGACAGCGCCTATGTTGTCACGCGCCTCAAGGAACTGGTGCCCAATATCAGTCAGGCCTCTCTGGATCTGGTCGCCAACCCACGCGCGAGTTTCGACTGTTTTGTGTTCGCCTCGGCCACCAGCAGTGATCCGAACAAATACGTGCGCGCGGTGACACTGATCCGGTCGGAACTGCCCGATCTGGTGCGGCGCAGTTGTATTCACGAAGAGATTGCACAAGGGCTGGGCCTGTCAAATGACAGCCCCTACGCGCGGCCTTCGATCTTCAATGATGATGACGAATTTGCCTTGCTGACAAGTCATGATGAGAAACTACTGACAATGCTCTATGATCCGCGTCTTTCGCCCGGAGTGACGGTCGATCAGGCCCGCCCCGTGGTGCGGATCATTGCGCGCGAATTGATGGGGCAGCCGCTTTGACCCCAAGGACAGGAGAACCCAAATGGGAATTTTCGACTTTCTGACCGGAGAATTTATCGACGTCATTCACTGGGTCGATGACACCCGAGACACCATGGTCTGGCGGTTCGAACGCGAAGGCCATGAGATCAAGTATGGTGCCAAGCTGACGGTGCGCGAAGGTCAGGCGGCGGTATTTGTGCATGAAGGGCAGTTGGCAGATGTGTTCACGCCGGGTCTTTATATGCTTGAAACCAACAACATGCCGATCCTGACGACTTTGCAGCACTGGGATCACGGGTTTCAGTCGCCCTTCAAGTCCGAGATTTATTTCGTCAACACGACACGGTTCAACGATCTGAAATGGGGCACCAAGAACCCGATCATGCTGCGCGACCCGGAATTCGGACCAACCCGCATTCGGGCCTATGGCACCTATACGGTGCGGGTGAAAGACCCGGCGAAATTCCTGGTCGAGATCGTCGGCACCGATGGTGAGTTTACCATGGACGAGATCAGCTTTCAGGTCCGCAACATCATCGTGCAAGAGTTCAGCCGCGTGATCGCCGGATCCGGTATTCCGGTTCTCGACATGGCGGCTAATACGGCCGATCTGGGCAAACTGATTGCAGCCGAAGTCTCGCCTGTGTTGGATGGCTATGGGTTGGAGATGCCTGAGTTCTACATCGAAAACATCTCGCTGCCGCCTGCGGTAGAGGCCGCGTTGGACAAGCGTACCTCGATGGGGCTGGCTGGTGATCTGGGCAAGTTCACCCAGTATTCCGCCGCCGAGGCGATGACGGCTGCGGCCAACAACCCCGGTCAGGGCGGCGGCATGGGCGCGGGTCTTGGCATGGGAATGGGCATGGCGATGGCCAATCAGATGGCGAACATGGCAGCGGGCCAACCGAGCGGACCGTGGGGATCGCCCGCCCCCGCTGCCCCGCAGCCGACAGCGCATGTGGCCCCGCCGCCTCCGCCCCCCGTTGAGCATGTGTGGCATATCGCGGTAGACGGTCAGACTAGCGGGCCATTTTCCAAAGCCAAGATGGGGCGCATGGCCACCGAAGGGGAACTGACCCGCGACACCCATGTCTGGACCGCAGGTCAGGACGGCTGGAAAAAAGCGGGTGAGGTGCAGGAGTTGGCGCAACTGTTCACGATCCTGCCCCCGCCTCCGCCAGGTTCGTAAGCGATAACAGGCGGGCAGATGACCGAAGAACACCGCTTTCCCTGCGACCAATGTGGCGCGGACTACCGATTCAATCCCGGCGATGGCACATTGACCTGTGACCATTGCGGCCACTCGGAACCCATCGGCTCAGGACCCTGGGGCGGCGCAAGCTTGCGCGAGCTTGATTTCGACGCCGCCATCACCGACCGCCTTCCGGAAAGCGAGATTGAGGAAACGCGGGTTCTGTCCTGTCCGAACTGTGCCGCGCAGGTCGAGTTTGACCCGAATACCCACGCCGCGGAATGTCCGTTCTGTGCCACTCCGGTAGTGACGGATACGGGCATCAATCGGCATATCAAACCCAAAGGCGTATTGCCTTTTGCGCTGGATGAACGATCCGCCCACAAGGCGATGGGGGATTGGCTGGGTCGGCTTTGGTTCGCGCCGAACGGGTTGAAGGACTATGCGCGCAAGGGTCGAAAAATGCAGGGCATTTATGTGCCCTACTGGACCTTCGACGCAGACACCAAATCCAGCTATCGCGGGGAGCGCGGCACGGTTTATTACGAAACGCGCACCGTCATGCGCGACGGGAAGCGCGTGCAACAACAAGTCGCCAAAGTGCGTTGGAGCCCGAAATCCGGTCGCGTTGCGCGGTTCTTTGATGACGTTCTGGTGTTGGCCTCACGCTCGCTGCCCAAGAAATACACCGACGCGCTGGAGCCTTGGGATCTGCCGGCGCTTGAACCCTACCAGCCGCAATATCTGGCGGGGTTCCGGGCCGAGGCGTATTCGGTCGAGCTGCCCGATGGGTATTCTGAGGCGCGGGCACATATGGCGCGGGTGATCGAGCGCGACGTGCGTTTTGACATCGGCGGCGACCGGCAGCGCATTCATGCGGTGGACACGGATGTGCGCGATGTGACGTTCAAGCATATTCTGCTGCCGGTCTGGATGGCTGCCTATAAATATCGCGGGCAGACTTATCGCTTTGTGGTCAACGGACGGACCGGGCGGGTACAGGGGGAACGGCCGTGGTCTGCGATCAAGATAACCATTGCGGTGATCCTCGGCCTGCTGGTGGCGGCTGGCGTGGGATACGTGATGGCAACGTCGCAAGGGTAGCGTTGCCAGAACCCGCGTTACCTCAGGTTTTCCCGCAATGCGGGCAAGACGCCAGATGACAAGCGGACCAGCGGCGGTTAAACCAACCGCTGAACGCATGCGACATGAGGGGGAGCGATGCGCGCGGTCTTGCAACGGGTCTCAAGGGCGTCGGTCTCGGTGGATGGCGCCGTTGTCGGTCAATCAGGGCCGGGCCTGATGATTCTCGTATGCGCGATGCAAGGTGACAGCGAAGAGATCGCCTCTAAACTGGCGGCGAAAATTTCCAAGCTAAGAATCTTCAAGGATGAGGCCGGTAAAATGAACCGGTCTGTTGTGGACATTGGCGGCTCGGCCCTGGTTGTCAGCCAGTTCACCCTTGCTGCGGATACGACCAGCGGCAACCGCCCCGGCTTCTCGCAAGCCGCTGCGCCCGAAGTCGGGAAACACCTTTATGAAGCCTTTGCCAAGAACCTCGCCGCGTGTGGAATTGCGGTTGAGACAGGGCAATTCGGGGCCGACATGGCCGTTGAGCTGGTCAATGATGGGCCAGTGACAATCTGGATGGAGACTTGATGGCCCGCGCTGAACAGGCCATCGCACTCTGGCAAGCCGGAGTCGCGGCAGTGGACGGATACGCGGCGACCCGAAAAGCTCTGTCCGGCGTTGCAAAACCGGATCGCATTCTGGCCGTTGGCAAGCCTGCCGCGGCAATGACCCGAGCGGCATTGGATCATTTCGGAGACATCCCTGCGCTAGTGGTCACCAAGGACGATCACGGGCGCGACCTGCCCAAAGGTGTAGATTTGATCGAGGCTTCTCATCCCGTCCCGGACAGCCGCAGCCTGGCAGGCGGCAAGGCACTGCGCCTTGCGGTTGAGTCTATGCCGTCCGAGGCGCATCTGCTGCTGTTGGTGTCGGGTGGCGCGTCCTCACTGGCCGAAGATCTGATCGACGGCAAATCGCTTGCGGATCTGGGGGCGTTGAACAAAAAGCTGCTGTCCGAGGGGCTTGATATCGCCGCAATGAACGCGGAACGGCGCAAGATCTCAAAGGTCAAGGGCGGAGGATTGCTGTCCCGATTCACGGGCCGACAGGTCACGGTTCTGGCGATCTCGGACGTGCCGGGGGATGACCTGAGCGTCATCGGCTCGGGCATCGGTGCCCTGCCTGAACAGATCTCTTTCAAAGCCGAAACGCAGATCATCGCCTCTAACGCTCATGCTCGTGCAGCGGCCACCGAAGCGGCTGAGAACGCGGGTCTGTCCGTGCTGGCCAATGAAGAGGCTCTGCATGACGATTATCTGGCTGTCGCCACCGCACTCGGTGAGAAGCTGCGGCAGATGGGATCAGGCGTCATGGTTTTCGGCGGCGAGCCGACTGTGGTGCTGCCCTCCAACCCCGGACAGGGTGGGCGCAATCAGGCTCTGGCCCTGGCACTGGCGCATGAGATCTCGGGCCTTGAAGATATCACGGTCGTGGTCGGAGGAACCGACGGGACGGATGGCCCAACCAACGCGGCGGGCGGGGTCGTTTCCGGTGCCACATGGAACAAAGGCGCTGATGAGGCGCTGGCTGCCGCCAATAGTGGGGCCTTTCTGGATAATGCGGATGCTTTGCTGGTGACCGGGCCAACAGGAACCAATGTAATGGACCTTATTGTCGCAATTCGGGACTAGAATGACGTATTCTCCCGATAGAAACCGAGGCAACCAATGGATCATTTTCGACTTAGCGAAGGATGCACAAACAGGACGCTATGACCTTTCCAATAAACGAGGTATCGTCAGGCAAGGCCAATTTGCGAGTTGGAATTCCACTTGCCCGACCCGCTGAAATGCGTCAACTTTGACTCACGCGTCAATAAAAAGCCCAAAAATGGGCGAACACAATCAACTGGGAGCTTCTGAATGAACGAACAACTCACTCACATGTCCAAAGAGGTGACGGCAGGAAAACTGACCCGCCGCGAATTCATGGGCAAAGCCGCCGCTCTTGGCGTATCAGCGGCCATGGCCAGCACGATGTTTGCCGACGCGGCCCGTGCAGCCGGCCCGAAAAAGGGTGGCGATCTGAAATTCGGCCTACAGGGCGGCGAATCGACCAACTCGCTGGACCCGGCAACCTATGCAAGCTCGGTCCCGTTCCAGAACGGCAAACAGTTCGGCGACCAACTGGTCGAAGTTGCTCCTGACGGCACGATCGAACCACGCCTGGCTGAAAGCGTCGAAGGCAGTGCAGACGCCAAGGTCTGGACCTTCAAGCTGCGTCAGGGGGTCGAGTTCCACAACGGCAAGACCATGACCAGCGAAGACGTGCTGAAAACCATGCAGCGCCACTCGAACGAAGACTCCAAGTCCGGTGCATTGGGCATCATGAAGGGCATCGAGTCGATGAAGGCCGATGGCGACAACTTCCAGGTCACTCTGACCGAACCGAATGCCGACCTGCCCTATCTGATGGCCGACTATCACCTGATCGTTCAGCCCGATGGCGGCATGGACAACCCGGGTGCCGGTATCGGGACCGGCCCGTATAAGCTGGAAGTGGACGAGCCTGGTGTCCGTCACCTGTTCACAAAGTACGAAAACCATTGGAACAGCGATTTCGGTAACTTCGACAGCGTCGAAGTGGTTGTCATCAACGACGCAACTGCCCGGACAGCCGCGCTGCAATCGGGTCAGGTTCACGCCGTCAACCGCGTCGAGCCCAAAGTTGCCGACCTGCTGGGCCGCGCGCCCAACCTGACTGTCCATTCGACCGCCGGTCGTGGCCACTATGTGTTCATCATGCATTGTGACACGGCTCCGTTCGACAACAACGAACTGCGCACGGCTCTGAAGTACGCCATCAACCGTGCGGATCTGGTCGACAAAGTCCTACGTGGCTATGGCTCGATCGGGAACGACATGCCGATCAACGCGGCCTACCCCCTGTTCGATGAAACCATCGAACAGCGTGAGTTCAGCGTTGAAAAAGCGGCCGAGCACTACAAGAAATCCGGTCACGATGGATCGCCGATCATTCTGCGCGTTGCAGATGGCGCCTTCCCCGGTGCTGTGGATGCGGCGGCGCTGTTTCAGCAAACCGCTGCTCAGGCAGGTATCCCGCTGGAAATCAAACGCGAACCCAATGATGGCTACTGGTCGGAAGTGTGGAACGTTCAGCCGTTCTGTGCCTCTTACTGGGGTGGTCGCCCCGTCCAGGACCAGATGTACTCGACTGCTTACCTGTCAAGCGCAGACTGGAACGACACGCGCTTCAAGGTTCAGGCATTCGACGACATGTTGTTCGCAGCGCGCGCCGAACTGGATTCCGAGAAACGCAAGGGTATCTACAGCCAGATGGGCCAGATGGTCCGCAACGAAGGCGGCCTGATTTGCCCGATGTTCAACGACTTTGTCGAAGGCATCAGCAACCAGCTGGACGGTTGGGAATCAGATCCAACGCAAGAGATGATGAATGGCAACATCTCGCGCAAGATGTGGTTCGTGTAACTCGGGCAACGGATAATGCATCCTATCATCAAACTGGTTTCCCAGCGCCTTGCGCTGGGACTCCTATTGCTGCTCGGCGCTTCGGCTCTGATTTTTGGCCTGACCGAAGCCCTTCCCGGAGACGCCGCGCAAGCCGTCCTGGGGCAGTCCGCAACCCCTGAGGCCCTCGCCAACCTACGCGAAGAGATGGGCCTTAACCGTCCCGCCCTGACCCGCTATTTCGAATGGCTGGGTGGCATCGTGCAAGGCGATCTGGGGCAATCCCTGACCAATAAACTCGATATCTCCGAGAGCATCGGAAAACGCCTCGGCAATACGCTGTTCCTTGCTTGCGTCGCTGCGATCGTCTCTGTTCCGCTTGCGATCTTCCTGGGCCTTCTGGCCGTCCGGTTCCGCAATCGCTGGCCGGATAAACTGATCTCGGCGATTACACTCACCACCGTTTCAATCCCCGAGTTTCTGATCGGTTATGTGGTGATCTACTTTATCTCGGTCCAATTGGGCTGGTTCTCATCCTTGGCGATGATCAACGATTCCATGTCTTTCGGGCAAAAGTTGAACGCAATCGCGCTGCCGGCTTTCGTTCTGACACTGGTGGTTCTGGCGCAAATGATGCGCATGACCCGCGCGGCCATTTTGAACCTCATGCAGTCAGCCTATATCGAAACAGCCGAACTTAAGGGCCTGAGCACCTTTCAGGTCATTGCGCGCCATGCTTTTCCCAACGCGATTTCCCCGATCGTGAACGTTGTGATGCTGAATCTGGCCTATCTGGTGGTCGGCGTCGTCGTTGTCGAGGTGGTGTTCGTCTATCCCGGCATGGGGCAATATCTGGTGGATGCCGTGACCAAGCGCGACGTGCCCGTCGTGTTGGCTTGTGGCGTGGTGTTCGCGGCCGTCTATATCGGCCTGAACATGGTTGCCGATATCGTGTCGATCCTTGCCAACCCAAGACTGAGGCACCCGAAATGATAAAGAACATTCCTCTTTCGGCACTGATTGGCCTCTTGTTCACCGGCGCTTATTTCTTTGTGGCCATCGCGGCCCCCCTGATTGCGCCTTATGGAATGGCAGAAGTTGTCGGTGATGTGTGGGAACCTGCCAGCGCCGAGCATCTTCTGGGTACGGACAATATCGGACGCGATCTGCTGACCCGCATGATCTATGGCGGGCGCACAACGATCTTCATCGCCGCTGCGGCCACGTTGCTTAGCTTTCTGACTGGTACGTCGCTGGGTCTGCTGGCCGCCGTTCTGGGCGGATGGGCGGATCAGGCGATCAGCCGGACCGTTGACCTGATCATGTCGATCCCGACCCTGATCCTGGCACTGGTCATTCTCGCCATCGTTCCGGTGACCGTTCCGATCCTGATTCTAGTGATGGGCCTGCTGGACGCAACCCGCCCCTATCGACTGTCGCGCTCGGTCGCGGTGGACATCAACGTGATGGACTATGTCGAGGCCGCAAAGCTGCGCGGTGAAGGCCGTGCATGGGTTATCTTCCGGGAAATCCTGCCCAACGCTCTGTCGCCGCTGGTGGCCGAGTTCGGGCTGCGGTTCATCTTCATGGTTCTGTTCATCTCGACCCTGTCCTTCCTGGGCCTGGGCGTACAGCCGCCACTGGCGGACTGGGGCGGTATCGTGAAGGAAAACAAGGACGGCATCGTCTATGGTATCGGCGCAGCGCTTTACCCCGCTGTGGCAATCGCGACGCTGGCCATCTCGGTCAACCTGGTGGCTGACTGGGTTCTGAACCGTACAACTTCGCTGAAAGGAGGCCGGGGATGAGCGACGATATCCTTCTCAAGGTCCGCGGCCTGAAAATCGGGGCAACCGTTTATCCCCCGGGTGAGAAACCCCATGACATCGAAATCGTGCACGGGGTCGATTTTGACCTTGAACGCGGCAAGGTGCTGGGGCTGATCGGTGAATCCGGCGCTGGCAAATCCACCATCGGTCTGGCCTCGATGGCCTATGGCCGGGGTGGCGTGAAGATCACCGGCGGCGAAGTCTGGGTAAACGGGCGCGATATCCTCAAGACATCTCATGGAGATATCCGCAAGCTGCGCGGAGGTGAGGTCACCTATGTGTCCCAATCCGCTGCCGCGTCGTTCAACCCTGCCAAAAGGATCATGGATCAGGTCGTCGAAGCGGCGGTCGAGCAAAAGAAATTCACCCGCAAACAGGCCGAGGCCCGCGCGCGTGAACTCTTCGCTAAGCTGGGCTTACCGGATCCGGACAATATCGGAAGTCGCTACCCGCACCAGGTTTCCGGTGGTCAGCTGCAACGCTGCATGACTGCGCTGGCCCTGTGCCCCGAGCCTGATCTGGTGGTATTCGACGAACCAACTACGGCCTTGGACGTGACCACCCAGATCGACGTTCTGATGGCGATCAAGGAGGCCATTGCAGATACCGGCGTTGCGGCTCTCTACATCACCCACGATCTGGCGGTTGTGGCGCAGGTCAGCGACGACATCATGGTGCTGCGCATGGGCAACACGGTCGAATACGGCAACACCGATCAGATCATCAACAACCCGCAGGATGACTATACCAAGGCCCTGGTCTCGGTCCGATCTATCGAGCACGAAGAGAAGAAGCCAACCGCAGAGCCGGTTCTTCAGGTCGACGGTATTACCGCACGCTACAAGGGTCTGAACTTCGATGTTCTGCACAACGTCAATGTTGAGCTCCATCCGGGGCAGACTTTGGCGGTTGTGGGCGAATCCGGCTCGGGCAAGTCCACGTTGGCGCGTGTGATTACCGGCCTGCTTCCACCGCGGGATGGTGAGATCACCTTTGCCGGGCGCAAGCTGTCCCCCGATCTGGCCGGACGCACGCGCGAAGACCTGCGTGAGCTGCAGATGATCTATCAGATGGCGGACACGGCGATGAACCCGCGTCAGACCGTCGGTACGATCATCGGCCGCCCGTTGGAGTTCTACTTTAACATGCGCGGCTCCGAGAAGCGCAAGCGGGTCATCGAACTGCTGGACGAAATAGAACTGGGCGTGAAGTTCATGGATCGTTATCCGGCGGAACTATCCGGCGGACAGAAACAGCGTGTTTGCATCGCGCGGTCATTGGCGGCCAAGCCCAAGATGATCATCTGTGACGAGGTCACCTCGGCCCTCGATCCACTTGTGGCTGACGGCATCCTGAAACTGCTGCTGGACCTGCAGAAGATCGAGGATGTGGCCTACCTGTTCATCACCCACGATCTGGCGACGGTCCGAGCGATCAGCGACAGCATCGCGGTGATGTATCAGGGCCGTGTGGCGCGCTACGGCTCGAAGTCTCAGGTGCTTAGCCCACCATTCGATGACTACACAGACCTGCTGCTCAGTTCGGTCCCCGAGATGGAGCTTGGCTGGCTGGAAAAAGTCGTTGCCCACCGCAAGATGGAGGCGGCGGGGAACTGATCCCTGCCCCAACCAAAGCTATGAAATCCCGGCACTTGTCACAAACAGGTGTCGGGATTTTGCTATTCGGGGCCGGAATAGGCAGCCCAAGCGCAAAAAATCTTCTAGGGTCGCCTGAAACACTCTCGAAAAGGGTCAGATCATGGACCGCAAACTCCTCCTTATCATTCTGGACGGCGTCCCTTGGCGCAACTTCCGCCGGTTGTTTGGCAACCTCGAAGGCTGGGTCGACAGCGGAGAGGCCCGCGTGTGGAAACTCCGCTCGGTCCTGCCGTCGACTTCGGCCAGTTGCTATGCTTCGATCCACACCGGCGTGACCCCGCAGGAACATGGCTGCACCGGCAACGGCAATGTCTTCCGCCTAAGCCACAAGGACGTGTTCAGCCAGGTCCGCGAGGCCGAGGGCGTGACCGGAGCCGTCACACACAGCTATTGGTCGCAGTTCTTCAACCGGCATCCATTCGACTATGTGCGCGATGTGGAATATGACGAGCCGGACAGCAAGACCATCAACCATGGCCGGTTCCACAGCATGACCGGCTATGGCAAAGCCAACCAAATGACGCCCTGCGACGTCGATCTGTTTGCCACACTGACGAACCTGTGCCTGCGCCATGGGCTGGACTATGGCATCCTGCACACTTGCACATTGGACAGCATGGGTCATCGTTTCTTCCACGATTGCGAGGAAATGGACCACGCCTGTTTCGTAGTGGACGAGATGCTGGCCCCCTTCATCTCGAACTGGCGCAAACTAGGCTATGAGGTCATCGTCACTGCCGATCACGGGCAGGACGAGCGCGGCCACCACGGCGGGCGCAGTCCGCTACAGCAGGAAACGGCCCTGTATTACTTCGGCGACGCCCAAGGCCCCGAGGCCGATACGGTGATCGACCAGCTACAGCTGGCACCTACCATCCTGACCCGTATGGGCGCGCCGCTTGCGGACACGATGAAGGCCAAGCCCTTCCTGAGCTGATAAGAGTATTTAGCAATCTCATTCGGCGACAGGAATGTCCTGAACAGGACAGGGCATTCCTTTTCTATACTGGACCCGAGATGGGTTAGTCGTAGGACCATATCCCCTGCCCCAGCGCCTCAATTGCGATGGAAATCCGTTCAAAACTATCAGCAGCGCGCTTGACCGAGTTTCGGGCGCGCAGATAGCCGTGGACAAGGCCCGGTTCGTTGATCCACTCGGCCCGTCCTCCTGCAGATTGGATCGCGGCACAATAGTCTGATCCATCATCCCTGAGAGGGTCGCAATCGGCGGTGATGACAACGGTTGGTGGCAAGCTCGAGAAGTCGGTGTCCTGAAGCGGGGCAAAGGTTGGATCACCGCTCGGGGCTGGCCCCCCGCATCTGACCGTTTCGTAGAACTTAATTTCCTGAAGTGTCAGCAAGGGGGCATGCGCGTGTTCGATATACGAGCCTTTGGACGTATCACCGCCCAGCCCGGGGTAAATCAAGACCTGCCCCAAGATGTTCTCTAGCCGTCCCCGCGCGTGGTGAGAGACAGATGCGGCCAAGTTGCCCCCTGCACTATCCCCGGCCAGGATCAGCGGGTCGCCAAACTCGGTCGCCGCCCAGTTAACAGCGGTCCAACAATCCTGAAACTGGGCCGGATGCACGTGTTCGGGACACAGGCGGTAATCGACGGCGATGACCCTGTATCCGGTCTGGGCGCAAATCTCGGCGCAGACATCATCATGGCTGTCCACCCCCCCAACGACGAAACCGCCGCCATGGAAATAGACGACGGTTCGTGTCGGCTGCCCTGCAGTGTAAAGGCGGATCGGTACACCATCGGCAGACAGATCCTGCACCTCTACCCCTGCGGGTCGCGGCTGGCGAAAGTCCTGACACATCGCGTCATAGACCTTGCGTTGGTCTTCAATCGACAGATCCACCGCATCGTCCGGATAGCTTTCGGCCGTGCGTCTTATGAACGCCCAAGTTTCCTCATCAATCAGACGTTCATAATCCATGTTCCCTCCCGGTTAGGCTGCCCACTCCCACGGCCGGGTGTACGCGCCCAGCACTTTGCTGACATCGTCCTCGGATGTGCCGTTCGCGTCAAGCTGTGCGACAAGGCCGCGCTTTTTGTCGTCAATGACCGAAACAACACGCGCGTCAACGCCAGCTTGCTCAAGCGCGCCATTGTAGATCCGGGTGATCGCGTGCTTGCGCAGATCAGGCTTGAACACTTTGCCAACCGCGGTCT
Organism: Ruegeria sp. YTSC192; assembly: GCF_059609705.1. Classification (NCBI taxonomy): domain Bacteria; kingdom Pseudomonadati; phylum Pseudomonadota; class Alphaproteobacteria; order Rhodobacterales; family Roseobacteraceae; genus Ruegeria; species Ruegeria sp. YTSC192. Next base: position 106,442 of record NZ_JBXWMG010000003.1, on the reverse strand, counting down.
TGGGCAATTCGGTCAGGATCGTCATGTGCTTGGGCTGAGCCGCGCGCTCATGAACATGGACCTTGCAGAACTCCAGCAACGCCTCTTCGGTGACCGAGGCCCCATCGACCAGTTCCACAAAGGCGCAAGGCACCTCACCGGAATGGGCGTCGGGCTGACCAATGGCACCTGCAAAGGCCACGGCCTCATGCCCCAGCAAGGCCTCTTCGATCTCGGCGGGATCGATATTGTGCCCGCCGCGAATGATCAGGTCTTTGGCACGGCCCGTGATCCACAGATAGCCGTCCTCATCAAAGCGGCCCAGATCGCCTGTGCGCAGATACTTGTCGTAGTGGTACAGGTTCTCGTTCTTGTCGGTCTCGGTATAGGTGTTACCCGCAAATACACCGGGGTTTGAAACGCAGATCTCGCCAATCTCATCCACTGCGCATTCCTTGGGGCCGTCCGGGCTGTCCATCAGGATTTTGACATCCGTATAGGGGAAGGGAATCCCGATCGAGCCAATCTTTTTCTCGCCATCCACCGGATTGCACGAAACCAGACAGGTGGCCTCGGTCAGGCCGTAGCCTTCGACGATGGTCACGCCTGTTGCCTCTTCAAAGCGTCGGAACAGTTCCACCGGCAACGGGGCCGAGCCCGAGAACGCCGTTTTCACCGAGGAAATATCGGCATCCACCGGGCGCTGCATCTTGGCCGAGATCGCCGTGGGCACTGTGATGATGAAACTAACCTTCCACCGTTCGATCAGCTTCCAGAAATTGTCGAATACGCCGTCGCCGCGATAGCCCTGAGGCGTCGGGAAGATCACATGCGCCCCCGAGGACACAGCCGCCATCATGATCACATGCACGGCAAAGACGTGGAACATCGGCAACGGGCACATGATGACGTCGTTTTCATCAAACAGCAACGTATTGCCCAGCCAGCCATTGTAGATCAGGCCCGAATACTTGTGCTGCGCCACCTTCGGCATACCAGTCGTACCGCCTGTGTGGAAATAACAGGCCACCCGATCCTCGGTGCTGTCTGCGAAGCTCAGTGTTGTGGGCTGCTTGGCCAGTTCCTGATTGAAGTTTTTATAATCCGCATGCGCCAGCTTTTCCTTGTCGCCCATTTTGGGACGCAGGAAGGGGACAATCCACGATTTCGGCGGCGTCAGATAGCGGTTCAGGTCGATCTCGAGGATGGTGTTGACCTTGGGTGCATGGCGCACGGCCTCTTCCACCTTCTGCGCCACATCCGTTTTCGGGAAGGACTTGAGCGTGACGACAACCTTGGCTCCCGTCTCGCGCAGGATGGCGGCGATCTGTTCCGGTTCTAGCAGCGGGTTGATCGGGTTCACGATGCCAGCAACGGCGCCGCCCATCAGGGTCACCAGCGTCTCGTTGCAATTTGGCAGGACATAAGCCACCACATCGTTTTCACCGATCCCGAGCGAGCGAAACAGGTTCGCTGCCTGATTTACCTGCCCCAGAAGGTTGGACCATGTCAGCGTTTCAGCCTTGTCATTCGGACCTGAAAACAGCTGAAAGCTGACGGCGCTATGGTTTGGAAACTTCTCTGCTGTGCGCGATAGCAGCTGGTGGAACGTCACCGGCAGGTCGCGGTCCTCCCACGTCATTTCCTGTTCAATACGCGCTTTGTCTTCCTTGCCAACAAAGGCCATGTGGCTCCTCCCCGTGATTTATTCTCCCGCGCGCCACACGCGGAGTGATCTTACCTCAGATGGGATCACAACCTTGGCGGCGCAAGCAAGGGCTTAGCGAGGGAAAAGTTGAAAATGTAGAATGACGCTGCGGCGAAACAGCGATTGCCGGAGCGTCACTTTATTCCGCAGCGACGCCGTCAGTGAACTGAAGACGGGCCAAACGGGCGTAAAGACCCCCTTGCGCCACCAGATCGTCATGCGTGCCTTGGGCGACAATGCGACCGGCCTCCAGCACCACAATGCGGTCCGCCTTTTTCACGGTTGCTAGCCGGTGCGCCACGATCAGGGTCGTGCGTCCGGCGCGCATCTGATCCACCGCGCCCTGCACAGCCCGTTCGCTTTCCGCATCCAGCGCCGAGGTCGCCTCGTCGAGCAACAGAACAGGCGCATCCCGCAAAATGGCGCGGGCAATGGCTATCCGTTGTTTCTGCCCGCCGGACAACATCACACCCCGCTCGCCAACGAAACTGTCATAGCCTTCGGGCAGGGCCGCGATGAAATCATGCGCGGCAGCGGCGCGCGCGGCGGCCTCGACCTCGGCGTCAGAGGCATCCAAACGGCCAAAGCGGATATTGTCACGAGCCGAGGCGGCAAAAATAACCGGATCCTGCGGCACCAACGCCATATGCTGGCGGAAGTCTGCCCGGTTCAGGTTTTGCAGGTCCATCCCATCCAGCATCACGCGCCCCGAATTCGGGTCGTAGAAGCGCTGGAGCAACTGAACCACAGTTGTTTTACCCGCGCCCGAGGGGCCAACGAAGGCAACCGTCTCGCCTGGATTGACCTGCAGGCTGAGCTTGTCCAGCGCCACCACATCGGGCCGCGCAGGATAGCGGAATGTGACCTCTTCAAACCTGATCTCTCCGCGCACCGGTTGCGGTAGCGAATTTGCCTGAGACGGGTCGATCACCGTGTCTTCGGCATTTAACAGCTCAACCAACCGTTCAGTGGCGCCGGCGGCGCGCTGAAGTTCGCTCCAGATCTCGGACAGGGCGGCGACGGACCCGGCCATGATGACCGAGTAGATGACGAACTGGATCAGAACCCCTTCGGTCATGACCCCGTTGCGCACGTCATTGGCCCCCATCCAAAGCACCCCAACGATGCCCGAGAAGACCAGAAAGATAACGATGACCGTCAGAATGGCCCGCGTCTGGATACGCCGCAGCGAGACGACATACGAGGTCTCGGTCATGTCGCCGAACTGCTGGCGGCTTGCGTGTTCGTGGGTGAAGGCCTGCACGGTCTGCACCGCCCCCAGCGCTTCGCCCGCGTTGCCCGAAGAGGCTGCGATCCAGTCCTGATTCTCGCGGCTAATGGCGCGCAGCCTGCGCCCCAGCACCAGAATTGGTACCACGACAGCCGGGATCAGCAGCAAAACCAGCGCCGTCAGCTTGGCCGAGGTCAGCAGCATCAGCACCAATCCCCCGACAAACATCAGAAGGTTGCGCAGGGCAATCGACACGGATGATCCGATCACCGATTGTATCAGCGTCGTGTCGGTGGTGATCCGGCTGAGAACCTCTCCGGTCATGATGCGTTCATAAAATTCGGGGCTCATGCCGATGACGCGATCAAAGACGGCCTTGCGGATATCGGCGACGACGCGTTCCCCCAGACGGGTGACAAGCGCGTAGCGGATGCCTGTGCCCACGGCCAGTATACCGGCGATGCCCAGCGCGGCCATGAAGTACCAATCCAGCAGTTCCCCGTCCTGAATGCGGAAATTATCCACCACACGGCGTACGGCCAAAGGCAAGGTCAGCGTCATGCTGGCGGTCAGGACCAGCGCCAGCGTTGCCCCAAGCATCAACAGCCGATAGGGCTTCATGAACGGCCAAAGCGACGCCAGAACGCCCAGCTTTTTCGAGCCCGCCCTATCTTCGCTGGCGCCCGGCGCGGATGCGGTGGTCGTGCTGGCTGTCTGTCTCGCCATGTGCGGCCCTTGTGTCTTCAATGTGTCTTCAATGCTGAGTTGCTGTTTCTTGGCGATACTGGCCCGCAGGGTCAAGAAGCCGCGCGCAAAATGCCTAAAGGACCGGGCCATTTGACGCAGAGATGTAAGGCTGAGTTGGAGCGGGTAGACGGAATCGAACCGACATAGCCTGCTTGGAAGGCAGGGGCTTTACCATTAAGCTATACCCGCTCAGCGTTTGGGTTGAGTAATCCAAGCATCTGGGGGCGTCAAGAACCGAAATCGCGCCGGGCATGCATTTCCTTGGGGCGTGTCGGTCAGATATCCTCGCCCGGCGGCTCTAGCGCGCCGCCCGGTTCCAGCAAGGCCCGCTCGGACAGCCATGGGTTCAGCTCAAGGGCCGCGGTCAGAGCAGATCGGGCCTCATCCAACCGCCGCAGACCCAGCAATGTCAGGGCACGGCCGCTCATGGCTGCAATGTGATTTGGGGAAAGCTCCAGCGCCCGATCCAGATCAACCAAAGCCGAAAGGAAGTCTTGCCGCAGGAAATTGACGAAGGCACGTTGGTTGTACCCTTCGGCATAGTCAGGGCAGTAGATCACCAGTTCATCGAGCTCCTGCAAGGCCCCAAGCAGATCCGATGCTTCTCGCCGCGCCATGCCACGATCCAACAGCGTCTGAGCGCGCAAATCGGGCGCGTCGGTCCAAAGCTCCCACATCTGGCTGGAGATCCCACGCGCCTCGGTTTGTGACTCGGCCTGCTGAATTTGCGCAATCAGCGCGCCCATCCCTGCCGAATGATCCGGTGCAGACGGGCAAGATTGCGCCAAAGCGGGCGCTGCAAGTAAAAGGGCAATGACAGGAGCTATGAACATGCGGGTCATAGACCAAGTGTGGCGCGCAATCCGCTTTGGTCAAGTTTCGTGGTCGATGCCGCCCAGCAAACCGGTTTCCTTCACTGCCTCCATCGCAACAAAGGTCGAGGTATTGGCCACATGCGGCAGGGATGAGATCTTCTCGGCCAGCACCGCGCGGTATTCCGACATGGACCCGGTGCGCACCTTCAGCAGATAGTCGAAATTCGACGCGATCATATGGGCTTGCTCGATCTCGGCGATCTTGCGGACGGCGGCATTGAACTCGGCCAGTGCTTTTTCCCGCGTGTCGGTCATCCGCACCTCGACAAAAGCCACGTGATCCAGCCCCAACCGGATCGGATCCAGCATTGCCCGGTATCCTGTAATAACACCATCTGCCTCAAGCCGCTTCAACCGCGCTTGAGTCGGAGATTTCGACAACCCGATCCGCCGCGCCAGATCCGCGACCGAGATGCGCCCATCTTCGGCCAGAGCCTGCAGAATCGCGCGATCAAAGCGGTCGAGGTTCGGAAAGTCCATTTGCATCGCCATACCGTCTAAAATCAGTTCATTTGACCTTTGTATGTCAGAACTCGGTCCGTTGTCCCGGTAAAATGCGCATATACTGACAAGAACGCCCGGAGGAACCATGTCTCACAGCCTGCGCACATCCATCGACACCCACACCTACGCCGATCAATCGACCGTTCTACAGGCGCTGACCGACCAGGCTGCCCTGTCCGAGGCGGACCGTCGCGCCATCAGCGACGCAGCCGCCCAGTTGGTCCGCGATATCCGATCCAGCACCTCGCCCGGCATGATGGAGGTGTTTCTGGCCGAATACGGCCTGTCTACTGACGAAGGCGTCGCGCTGATGTGTCTGGCCGAAGCGCTGCTGCGGGTGCCTGATGCGGATACGATTGATGCGCTGATAGAAGACAAGATCGCGCCTTCGGATTGGGGTAAACACTTGGGACAGTCCTCATCCTCGCTGGTCAATGCCTCAACCTGGGCCTTGATGCTGACCGGTAAGGTACTGGATGAGGGCAAGGCCTCGCCCGTCGGTGCCCTGCGCGGGGCGATCAAGCGTCTGGGTGAGCCGGTCATCCGCACCGCTGTTGGACGCGCGATGAAGGAAATGGGGCGTCAGTTCGTTCTGGGAGAGACGATTCAATCGGCCATGGAGCGTGCGCGCAGCACAGAGGCCAAAGGCTACACCTACTCCTACGACATGCTGGGCGAAGCGGCCCGGACCGACGCCGATGCCGCCCGCTATCACCTGTCCTATTCACGCGCCATCGCCGCCATTGCCGAGGCGTGTACCCATGACGACATCCGGGCCAACCCCGGCATCTCGGTCAAGCTGTCCGCCCTGCATCCGCGCTATGAACTGGCGCAGGAGGCGCGGGTCATGGATGAGCTTGTCCCCCGCCTGCGCGCGCTGGCACTGCTGGCCAAAGCTGCAGGTATGGGTCTGAACGTGGATGCCGAGGAAGCCGACCGGCTGTCCCTTTCCCTGCAAGTGATCGAAGAGGTCATGGCCGAGCCTGCTTTGGCCGGTTGGGATGGGTTCGGCATCGTCGTGCAAGCTTACGGCCCGCGCGCCGGGCTGGTTCTGGATACGCTCTACGATATGGCCCAGCGCCATGATCGCAGGCTGATGGTCCGGCTGGTCAAAGGCGCCTATTGGGATACCGAGGTCAAGCGCGCGCAAGTCGAAGGCGTTGAGGGATTCCCGGTCTTCACCCATAAGGCCGCGACCGATGTCTCGTATATCGCGAACGCCCGCAAGCTGTTGGGCATGACCGACCGGATCTATCCGCAATTTGCGACACACAACGCGCATACCGTCAGCGCGATCCTGCATATGGCCGAGGGGCAGCCGTTCGAGTTCCAGCGCCTGCATGGGATGGGCGAAACGCTGCACGGGCTGGTTCTGGACACCCACAAAACCCGCTGTCGCATCTACGCGCCGGTTGGGGCGCATCGCGATTTGCTGGCCTATCTGGTCCGGCGTCTGTTGGAGAACGGCGCGAACTCGTCCTTCGTGAACCAGATCGTGGATGAGGACGTGCCGCCGGAAGAGGTCGCCATTGATCCGTTCACTGCGATTGGAACACCGCCCCCACCCCTGCCCACCGGGCCAGAGCTGTTTCAGCCCGAGCGCCCGAATTCCAAGGGCTTTGATCTGCACCACACGCCGACCCTCGACCGGATTGAGGCCGCACGCGACCCGTTTCGGGCTGTTAAATGGCGCGCGGGGCCTTTGCTGTCCGAGAATGCGAAACCCATGCCCGAGGAACAGGTGGCCAACCCCGCCCACCCTCAGGACGTACCCGGTACCGTTGCCGCGACCAGTGCTGCGGATGTGGAACTGGCTCTGGCCTCGGCCAGCCCGTGGCAAGCCCCGGCAGAGCAACGCAGCAAAACCCTGAACGCGGCTGCCGATCTGTACGAGGCCCATTTCGGCGAATTGTTCGCCCTGTTGGCACGCGAGGCTGGGAAATCCCCGCCCGATGCGGTTGCCGAGCTGCGCGAAGCGGTCGATTTCCTGCGTTACTACGCTGCCAACATTCCCGATACCGAACCCGCCGGGACTTTCACCTGTATCAGCCCGTGGAACTTCCCTCTGGCGATTTTCACCGGGCAGATATCTGCGGCTCTGGCGACCGGTAACGCCGTCCTTGCCAAGCCCGCACCGCAGACACCTCTGATCGCGCACCGGGCGGTGCAGTTGCTGCATGAGGCCGGAGTACCCCGCGATGCATTGCAACTGCTGCCCGGCGGGCCAGAGGTTGGGGCCGCGCTGACCTCGGATGCGCGCGTCTCGGGCGTGGCGTTCACCGGGTCGACGGCGACGGCGTTGAAAATCCGCTCGGCCATGGCACAGAACATGCGACCCGGCACACCTCTGATCGCTGAGACAGGTGGTTTGAACGCGATGATCGTGGACAGCACGGCGCTGCCGGAACAGGCGGTGCAATCCATTATCGAAAGCGCGTTTCAATCCGCTGGCCAGCGCTGCTCGGCCCTGCGCTGTTTGTACCTGCAAGAGGACATCGCCGAGGATGTGCTGACCATGCTCAAAGGCGCGATGGACGCGTTGCAGGTCGGTGATCCGTGGCTGATCTCAACCGATTGCGGGCCGGTCATTGATGAGGCCGCGCGTCAGGGGATCGCAGATCACGTCGCGAAAGCCCGTGCAGAAGGGCGCGTTCAGAAAGAACTCAACACGCCGCCCGAAGGGACATTCATTGCCCCCACCCTGATCGAAATCGGCAGCATCGCCGATCTTGAGCGTGAAATATTCGGCCCGGTTTTGCATGTCGCCCGGTTCAAAGCGCAAGAGATCGATGCGGTGATCGCCGATATCAACGCCACTGGCTACGGGCTGACCTTCGGCCTGCACACCCGCATCGACGACCGTGTCCAGCATGTGACCGAGGCGATCCATGCGGGCAATGTCTATGTCAACCGCAACCAGATCGGCGCCATCGTGGGATCTCAGCCCTTCGGGGGCGAGGGGCTTTCGGGCACTGGCCCCAAGGCGGGTGGACCGAACTACATGGCCCGGTTCTGCGCGCCGGATCGTCAGTGCACCTCAGAGACATGGCAAGCAACTGCGGATTTGCCCGCGCCGAAAGGGCAGTCCGCACCGGTTCGCACCCAAACCCTGCCCGGCCCAACGGGGGAATCAAACCGGCTGTCTGAATTTGCGCGGCCTCCGCTGTTGTGCCTTGGTCCCGGCGAAACCGCCGCGCGCGCTCAGGCGGACGCGGTTCTGGCCTTGGGGGGCACGGCGATAGAGGCGACGGGCATGCTCGACTTGCATCGCCTGGAAAACCTGGCCGACTTCGCGGGCGTGCTGTGGTGGGGAGACGAGGAAACCGCCCGTCAGATCGAACAGCATCTGGCGCGGCGCGACGGGCCAATCCTGCCCCTGATCCCCGGCCTGCCGGATCGCACGCGAGTGCTGGCGGAACGCCATGTCTGTGTCGACACAACGGCGGCGGGCGGCAATGCGGCACTGTTGGGTGGTGCGGCATAACCTGACCTTGACGCTGGGCGCAGAAACGCCCAGCGTCGCGCCATGTTTCCGATCCGAGATCACAACCCCTCGGGGCGCACGCCCTATGTTGTCTACGCCCTGATGGCGGCGAATATCCTGATCTTCGTCAGCTATGTCGGGATCATGGACAACCCACGGGTGCTACAGCAGTTCTATTTCGACTATGCGATCATTCCCGCACGCAGCGCCGAGGGGCTGGCGCCCGAGACCTTCGTGACCTCGATGTTCCTGCATGGCGGCTGGATGCATCTGGCGGGCAACATGCTGTTTCTGTGGATATTCGGCGACAATCTGGAAGACGAAATGGGCCACCTGCCCTTTCTGCTGTTCTACTTTGTCGCCGGGATCGGAGCAGGGCTGATCCATGTGATCACCGCACCCGACTCGGTGGTGCCCACAATCGGGGCCTCCGGGGCGATTGCGGGCGCGATGGGCGGGTACCTGTTGCTATTCCCCAAAGCCCGAGTGGATATTCTGCTGATCCTGATCGTCTATTTTAGGGTCTTTACCGTCCCGGCCTTCGTTATGCTGGGGGTTTGGCTGGCCCTGCAGTTTTTCGGCAGCATTTCCAGCAATCCCGACGAAGGCGGCGTTGCCTATTGGGCCCATACCGGTGGGTTCATTGTCGGGCTGGTTGTTTGTATCCCGATCTGGCTGAAACGCGGAGGGCCCGCGTACTGGAATCGCACGCACGGCCACCCACCTCATCCCGAGACGAAATACAGGCTGTCGCAATCGCGGATCCCGCGCGTGCCGCGCAGATAATGGCGTTTAGCCCCGGATTACCTTGGCAAAGCTGTCAAAGATTGGCTCGTTGGCACAGATGACCTCACCATCTTCCAGAATGCTGCCTTCAGGGTTCAAGGGCTGAATCAGACCACCGGCCTCTTTCACGATGATGATTCCGGCGGCCAAGTCCCAAGCGTTCAGGCGGCGCTCCCAAAAACCCTCGTAACGACCAGCCGCCACATAAGCCATGTCGAGCGCGGCTGCGCCCCAGCGGCGCACGCCGGCACATGCGGGCATCAGGCGCGCCAGATCCTGCAGCGTGGCAGGCAGGTCCGAGCGGCCACCGAAGGGCAAACCGGTCGAGAAAACAGACTCGATCATGCGGTGACGGCCCGAGACACGGATGCGCATATCGTTCATCCACGCGCCCTCGCCTTTTTCGGCAAAGAACATCTCGTCCTTGGCGGCGTCGTAGATCACACCGGCGACGATCTTGCCCTTATGCTCCAGCGCGATCGAGATCGCCCAGTGCGGCAACCCGTGCAGGAAGTTGGTGGTACCGTCCAGCGGATCTACGATCCAGCGGCGGGTTGGGTCCTCACCGTCAATCGCGCCGCCCTCTTCGGCCAGCCAGCCATAGGTCGGGCGCGCGCCCAGCAGTTCCTCTTTCAGGATCGCCTCGGCGGCGATATCGGCCTTGGACACGAAGTCGCCCGCACCCTTCATCGACACCTGCAGGTTCTCGACTTCACGGAAATCCTTGACCAGAGACCGCCCCGCCTTGCGCGCGGCTTTGATCATGATGTTGAGATTTGCACTGCCAACCATTGTGAAAAGGCTCCTGTCCGGTCAAACCGCGCGTATACTGATGCAATGCGCCCTTGCCAAGAGGAATGATGCGCATAGCAGACCCAAGCGAAACGCCGTTACTGCGCCTGCAACTTCCGCGCCTCGTCCCGCGCCAGTTCGACCAGTTCCTGCACAAAGGGTTTTTCCAGATCCTCAGTGCGGACAGCGGCATAGAGACGACGGGTGATCCCCTCTTTCGTCAGCGGGCGGGTGACATAGTCCGAGTTGTATTTGACCTCACGCACGACCCAATCCGGCAGGACAGAAATCCCCCGGTTGGAGGCCACAAGCAACAGGATCACGGCGGTCAGTTCGACCTGCCGGATGCTGGCCGGTTCAACCCGCGCCGGGATCAGCAACTGGCTGAACACGTCCAATCGCGTACGCTCGACCGGATAGGTGATCAGGGTCTGACCGCGAAAATCCTCGGCCTCGATGAAGTCTTTCCCGGCCAGAGGATGCGAAGATGCAGCGACAAACACCGGGTTGTAATCGAACAACTCTACAAACTCGACACCCGGCAGGTCTTCGGGGTCGGAGGATACCACCAGATCAACCTCTTCCTTCTGCAAGGCGGGCAGCGCGTCAAACGCCAAACCGGGGCGAATATCCACGTCGACATCGCCCCAGGATTTCCGAAAGGACTCCAACACCGGAAACAGCCATTCGAAACAGGCGTGGCATTCGATCGCGATATGCATCCGTCCCGTGCGGCCGTCACGCAGGGATGAGAACTCATGCTGCGCGGCCTCGACCTGAGGCAGAATCTGTTCGGCAAGCCGTAACAGCCGCAGCCCCGCCGCCGACAGCTTCATCGGTTTCGACCGACGCAGGAACAATTCGACCCCGGCCTGATCCTCCAACCCTTTGATCTGGTGGCTCAGCGCCGATTGGGTGATGTTCAGCTGATCCGCCGCACGCGCAAGGCCACCACAGTCGTGGATCGCCTTGATGGTGCGCAGGTGCCGGAATTCGATATGCATTTGAAGTAGGACTCATGTTGTTCTTGAAGAATATGAGTTTGTCTCACAATGTGCGGCGTGCGACAAGAGCCTCAATTGATCCTGAGAGGCTGCTATGACCCAACCTGAAATCTCATTCGAGTTTTTTCCACCCAAAACGTTGGAGGCCTCATTCCGGCTGTGGGATACGGTGCAGACGCTGGCCCCTCTGGAGCCCCGGTTCGTTTCGGTCACCTATGGCGCAGGCGGCACGACGCGTGAATTGACACGCGATGCCGTGGCGACCTTGCACAATTCATCGGGCCTGCCGGTTGCGGCGCATTTGACCTGTGTGGATGCTTCGCGTCAGGAAACGCTGGATATAGCAGACACCTTCGCCCGCGCCGGTGTAAAGAACATCGTCGCATTGCGGGGCGATCCGCCTAAGGGTCAGGACAGGTTTGTCCCTCACCCCGAAGGTTTTGCCAACTCGGTCGAATTGATCGAGGCGTTGGCCGAGACCCGGAAGTTCAACATTCGCGTTGGCGCCTATCCCGACATTCACCCCGAAGCACGTGATACGCGGGCCGATATCGACTGGCTCAAGGCCAAGCTGGATGCGGGCGCCGATGAGGCCCTGACGCAGTTTTTCTTCGAAGCCGAGACCTTCTTCCGGTTCCGTGATGCCTGTGCCAAAGCCGGGATCGACAAGCCGATCGTGCCGGGCATCCTGCCGATCGAAAACTGGAAAGGCGCGCGCGCCTTTGCCCAGCGTTGCGGCACACGGGTACCTGACTGGGTCGATCAAGCCTTTGAAAAAGCCCTGCGCGATGACCGCGAGGATCTGCTGGCCACGGCCCTGTGCACTGAGCTGTGTTCGGATCTGCTGGAGGGCGGTGTGGACAAGCTGCACTTCTACACCCTGAACCGGCCCGAACTGACCCGCGACGTGTGTTTCGCCCTTGGAATCACGCCAAAGGCTGAACTGCAGAACGTCGCCTGATCCCTTTTCGGCATCTACAACATGCCCGCGCCATCCCGAAGCGCGGGCATTTTTCTTTGCCAGCGGGACAATGCCTCGACGGCCAGACTATTGTCCCCTGCAACTACTTCAATCTTGAGAAGAATTTGACAAAATCGTGACCATACTCAAACTGGTCCCGTGTACGTTAATGAGTGTTTTTGAGTATGAAACCTGTCGATAAGATCGCAGCGCGAAACAGCGCGCTGGCAGACCTTGGGCTGTCGCCCTCTGCCAGTTCCGACGAAATCCGCGAGGCTTGGCGCAAAATTGCCTTCCGGGCGCATCCCGACCACATGCCGGGGGATTGCGGGGATTTCTCGCGCGCCAAGACTGCCTATGACTATCTGCGCAAACAGGGGCTGGGCGCAAAAAGCGCATCGGGGCCGCAGATGCCGAAACGGCCCCGTCTCAAAAAGCGCGTGATCGAGTTGCCGCCCGAAGACATCGCCATCTGCAAATCGATGCTAAACCCGACGCAAGCGTTGCCGCATTTGACGGATGCGGCTATGGCTCGGGACGCAGATGTCGAAACGGCCGCATCAGACCATGTACCCGATGCCGTCGGTTGTTATGGCCGCCACCTGACCTTTTTCGTGGCCACGCCGGTTACCGAAGGGGCGAACCGTATCGCGCTTCCAACCTCGGTGCTGAGCAACAGACGGCATGCCGAAACCGAGATTCTGAGTTTCAAGTCCAACAACACCGGCCCGGGTGAGGTGGTGATTCCTGACACCATTTGCGAACGCAAGTTTCCGGGGGCCAAAAGTGTCCGTATCCGGTTCGAAGCCGATCAGCACATGATCGATGAATTCTGGCTGGCTGGATAGTCAGTCAGAAAAAAGCCCGGCTCCGTGGGGGGAGCCGGGCTTGATTTAATTCACCATATTGTTTGCGCGGTCAGTTGCTGACCGGACCTTCCGAGGTGAATTTCGGGATCACGCTGGTAGACGCGTCCGTGCTTTCGATACCGGGCCAGTTGCCTTCGGCCAGGTTGATGTTGCCGGGGATATCCTCTTCGAAGAAGCCTACAACAACGTCGGTGATGTTCAGGTACAGCTTGTCATCGACGATGCGCCACAGGTTCGGGTTTGCCGGAACCTTACCGCCCTTGGAGACGCCATAGGCGCAGTGCCCGTCGTACTGAGGGGCGTAGTAGGCCGGGTTCTCAAGGAACTTGTCGCGGTTCTCTTCCGATGCAAAGGCCCAGGTTGCGCCGTTGTATTCCGCCGTGATGTCGGCATTGCCACGCACACCCTTGGGCTGCGAGGTTCCTACCGGTGCCTGATCAAGGCCGCGATATGCAACGACATCGTAGCCAGAGACCGCAAATCCGGTTCCGTCGACATACTGGGGGCCTGCAAAGGCTGGAAATGCAAAAGCCATGGCCGCAGCAAAAGTCAGGGCAAAACGTTTCATGTGGTCATTCCTTTTCATGTTTCGGGGGTGCCGTTTGGCTGACACCACTGACAATAGGCGATTCTGAGACGCTTCGCAGGCCCGCTCGCGCCGGTGTGACCTTCAACGGGATTTCGTGAGAGAATTATTACAGTTTCCCGCACCAAGCGGGGTTGGACTCGGGGAATTGCAACATTAGCTGTTAGCGCATCGGCTTTGCAGCCCTGCGATTGGCAAGAAAGGCATCAGATGAGCGATCAATCCACTTACACTCCCCCAAAGGTCTGGACATGGGACAGCGAAAGCGGCGGACGTTTCGCCAACATCAACCGCCCCATCGCCGGAGCGACCCACGACAAGGACCTGCCCATTGGCCGTCACCCCATGCAACTGTATTCGCTGGCAACGCCCAATGGCGTCAAAGTGACCGTCATGCTCGAAGAACTTCTGGCACTGGGTCATGAAGAGGCCGAGTACAATGCGTGGCTGATCAATATCGGCGAAGGGGATCAGTTCAGTTCGGGCTTTGTCGAGGCGAACCCGAACTCGAAAATCCCGGCATTGTGGGATCGGTCGGGCGACAAACCGGTGCGTGTGTTCGAAAGCGCCTCGATCCTGTTCCATCTCGCTGAAAAATTCGGAGCGTTCCTGCCCGCGTCGGGCCCTGAGCGGACCGAAGTCATGAATTGGGTGTTCTGGCAGATGGGCAGCGCGCCGTATCTGGGCGGTGGGTTCGGCCATTTCTACGCCTATGCGCCCGAGAAATGGGAATACCCGATCGACCGCTTTGCTATGGAGGCCAAGCGCCAGCTGGATGTGCTGGACCGTCAACTGGCCGAAAACACCTATATCGCAGGCGAGGACTACTCGATCGCGGATATGGCGATCTGGCCGTGGTACGGGCAACTGGTTCTGGGACGTCTTTATGATGCAGCCGAGTTCCTGGATGTCTCGTCCTATGAGAACGTGATGCGTTGGACCAAAGCGATTGACGCACGTCGGGCCGTACAGCGGGGCCGCATGGTCAACCGACCGTTTGGTGAACCGCACACGCAGCTGCATGAACGCCACGAAGCAAGCGATTTCGAAACCCGCACACAGGACAAGCTGGAAGCGGCGGCGGACTAAACAGTTTCGGCGCGGTGCTGGAAACTGTACCGCGCCGCTTCTACCTCAGGATCGGCGGGGTCTCGGGATCGCTGCCGGGCGCAGGTCGGGTCAGGTCGCGGGCTTCGGGTTGCGGCAGGTCGAACCGCAAACCAACCTTCGCCAAAGACGCGGCAGCGGGGGCGTCGGGCGCAAAAAACCCGACATCCATCGCTCCGGCTTCGATCCCCGAAAAGGTCAGCGCCTCGGACGCGGCCTTGGCCAGCGCCGATTGCGCCCCGTCAACCGCCCCGACAAAACCCAGCAAGTGACCTGAAGCCCCGGTTTCGGATTTGGTGCCAACCAGATAAGCCGCCTGCGCCAGACCAACCGCAGTTGAAAGCTTTGTATCCAAGGCACTCAACAGGGCTTCCGGCAAGCCGGTCGGAGGCAAAAACTCGGCCAGTTTCTCTTCGATCTCGGCGGGCGCATGGTTCAGCGTTGTCGCCAGCCAGCCCAGCGCCTCGGACGGGATCAGCATCGAGGATGGCGCGACCTCGAGGTTCAGGCCCAGCCCGATCCCCTGCCCCGCCAGCATCGACGACAGGATACGCCCCGAAAGCGCGGCGTAGGGTACGGGTCGTCCGGCAAACTGCGCCAGCCGGTCCTCGCGATCAAAGGCCAGAACAAAGCGTCCATCGGCCACATCGAACAGCTCGGGCGAGATATTCTCGCCCTGTGCCTCTTCGGTCAGCATCAGGAACAGCTCACTGTCGGCCAGCCGCTCAAAAAAGCGGAGCCGCGCAGCATCGTCCTGCGGCGTGGCCTCCATCGCGGTATGCGCTGCGTCAAGCGCCGTTGTTTCAGTCATTCAGAACCTCTTGCACCCGTGCCCGCAAGGCCGGCAGCAGGTCGGTCTCGAACCACGGGTTTTTCTTGATCCATGCCGTATTGCGCCAGGACGGATGAGGCAAGGCAAAGATGTGCGGTGCGTGGTCCCGCCAGTTGCGCACCGTCTCGGTGACCGAACTGCGCACCCCAAGATGGTACTTATGCGCGTGCCCCCCGACCAACACTGTCAAAGGGACCGGCCCAAGCGCCTCAACGACCCGGTCATGCCAGGTTTTGCGACACAAAGCGGGCGGCGGAAGATCCGCCTTGCGGTCATCATATCCGGGAAAGCAAAAGGCCATCGGAACAATCGACAGACGATCGCGATTGTAGAACACCCCTTCGTCGATTCCCAACCAATCGCGCAGACGGTCCCCAGACGGGTCCGTGAATGGCCGCCCCGATTCATGAACCCGCGCGCCCGGAGCCTGTCCCGCAACCAGAATCGGAGCGCCCGCGCGGAACCATACGACAGGGCGCGGCGCATGCTGCGTCGCGGTTTGCGCAAACTCATCCGCACATAGCCGACAGGCCGAGATTTCATTTTGCAGATCGCTCATAACCGCTGTCTTGCCCCGAATTCGTGAGTATCAGGGGAAGATAGCCACCGTTCAACACGTCGCCAAAACATCTTTTCGTGTTGATGCTTGCCATGATGTGATCTGCAGTTTGTGAAGGTGCATTGAACATTTGTTTCATAATTCGACATAATGTAGCCAACATGAAACGGTAGGCTTCGCATCCGAACGCCCACCGAAAAGAGCGATCAAACCAAGGGATTGAGCAGCAGGCCAAGCATGCTTGAGTTCGAGAATGTCAGTAAATCCTTCTGGACGGGGACGCGCCGCAAGGTGATCCTCGACCGGGCTTCGTTCCGCGTCGAACTCGGAACTTCGTTGGGTATTCTGGCACCGAACGGGACGGGAAAAACCACACTGATCAACATGATGGCGGGTTTGGAAAAGCCCGACGAAGGCGTCATCCGGCGCGAGTGCAAGGTATCCTTCCCGATGGGGTTTACCGGTGGCGTCTCCTCGAAGATGTCCGCTTTGGAAAATGCCCGCTATATCGCCAATATCTACGGTATGGACCCCGACTACGTCGAATCCTACTGTAGCTGGCTGTGTGGTCTTGGAGAGTATTTCAATCAGCCTCTGGCCACCTATTCGTCGGGTATGAAAGGCAGATTCACCTTTGCGCTGATGTTGGCGCTGGACTTTGACATGTACCTGATTGATGAGGGGATGCCCGCGTCCACGGATGTGGAATTCAACCACAAGGCCGGCGCCATCCTGCAGGAAAGGCTGCGCACAACGACACTGGTCATCGTATCGCACAGCCCCGCGACGCTGGAGAAATTCGTAAAACAGGCGGCCGTTCTGATGGACGGTCAGCTGCGCATGTTTGAAACCTTGGAAGAGGCAAAGCAGTTATATGACTACGAAACCCAAGGTTAGAAAATACAACTGGCGACACAGGGCGCAATCGGGCACCTCGCCCGAGGCCCGCTCGGACGCGATGGCGCGCATCCGCAGCGCCACACAGGCCGCTTCAGACGAAAAGCAGCCCGGAACCGAGCTGGACGATATCAAGCGCGAAGGCCTGACCGGTCGGCAATTGCGCATCGCCCGGCGTCTGGCCAGCAAACACGGGCTGGCGGCGACCTCGGACTATGACGCAGTGCGCCTGCTGCGCAAAAAAGGCATTGATCCATTCCGGCGCAGCAATCTGCTGGAGCTGGCCTCGACCAATGCTTCGGCGAAAACGGAAAGTGACGAAACGGCCCCTGTCCAGCTGCCGCAACCGGTGAGAGAGGCCCCTCAGACCCTGCCCGGACCCGAGATGAGCCCGGCCGAACGGCGCGACCGTGAAATTGGTCAGATCCAGAAGGACATCGCGCTGCGCCGAAAGAAGAAACTGGCGGCGCTGTTCGCGCGGCTCGCGGTGTTCGTCTTTCTGCCTACATTTGTGGTCGGCTACTATTTCTACCGGATTGCAACGCCGATGTACGCCAGCGATTCGGCTTATTCGATTCTGCAGGCCGATGGTGGCGGCGGAGCGATTGGCGGATTGCTGAGCGGGACCCAATTCGCAACCGCGCAGGATTCGGTTTCTACTCAGGAATTTCTGGAATCCAAGGATGCTCTGGAACGTCTGGAGACAGACATCGGCTTTTCCCATATCTTCAAACAGGAATGGATCGACCCAATCCAGAGGCTGCCGGAAGACGCAAGTTTGGAAGATACTTACAAGCTCTTCAGGCGGATGGTGACCATAGGCTACGACCCAAGCGACGGGATCGTACGAATGGAAGTTGCCGCACCCGAGCCTGACACTGCCGTCGAACTGTCCCAACTTCTGATCTCCTACGCGGAAGAGAGAATCAACAGCCTGTCCGGTCTCAAGCGCGAGGATCAGATGCGCGATGCGCGGGAAGGGTTCGAGGCGGCCCAAGCCGAGCGGCGCAACGCACAGGAAGCACTGATCGAATTGCAGCTTCAGGGTGCCTTGCTGGACCCTGAAAACGTCATCGCGGGTCTGCGTGGTCGGATCAATGAGATCGAGGTCGCCATTCAGGACAAAGAGCTTGAACTGGCCGCCCTACAGGACAACCTGCGTCCCAATCAGGCCAAGGTGGATGGGGTCAAAGCTGATATCGCCCGGCTGGACGTTGTCCTGGCAGAGTTGAACGCCAAGATGCTGGACGCGTCGGCAGGCGAAAACTCGCTGGCGCGTTTGAGCGTCCGAATTCAGATGGCGCAGGCCGATCTGGCGGCGCGTGACATGATGCTGCAAACGGCAATGCAGCAAATGGAAACCACGCGGTCCGAGGCGAACCGCAAAGTGCGTTACTTGACGGTGTCGGTGAACCCCGTCGAAGCACAGGACCCGGCTTATCCAAGGAAGTTTGAAAATACGATTTTGGCTTTCCTGTTGTTTGCTGGTATCTACCTGATGATCTCGCTTACCGCGTCGGTCCTTCGTGAACAGGTATCCTCGTAAGACACATGAAACATGTAAAAATCTCCGATCTGACGGTCGGCAATGACCTTCCTCTGACCATCATCGCCGGCCCTTGCCAGCTTGAGTCAGCCGACCATGCCCAGATGATTGCAGGCGCCATGAAAGAAGCCTGCGACGCCGCTGGGGCGCAGTATGTATTCAAGGCGTCTTATGACAAGGCGAACCGCACCTCATTGTCGGGCAAACGCGGCATGGGGATTGATGCGGGGCTTAAGGTTCTGGATGACATCCGCCGCACCATGGGCATTCCGGTGCTGACCGATGTCCACACCGAAGCCCAATGCGCTATCGCGGCCGAGGCCGTCGATATTCTGCAGATCCCCGCTTTTCTGTGCCGCCAGACCGATATGCTATTAGCGGCAGGAACTACAGGCAAGGCTGTAAACGTCAAAAAAGGCCAGTTTCTCGCCCCTTGGGAAATGGGCAACATCGTCGACAAGGTCGAGAGCACCGGGAACCAGAATATTCTGTTGACGGAGCGCGGAACCTCGTTCGGGTACAACACTCTGGTGGCCGACATGCGTGGCCTGCCGCAAATGGCAAAGACAGGTTATCCGGTTGTGATGGACGCAACGCATTCGGTGCAACAGCCGGGTGGCAAGGGTGGGTCCTCGGGTGGGCAGCGCGAATTTGCGCCGGTGATGGCCCGCGCCGCCGTATCGCTGGGGATCGGTGCGGTGTTCATTGAAACCCACCAGGACCCGGACACAGCACCGTCTGATGGCCCCAACATGATCCCGCTGGATCAGATGCCTCATCTTGTTGACACATTGATGCGCTTCGATGCGCTGGCCAAAGCGAACCCGATTCAGATTTAACGATTGAGACCAGTTATGACCAAACCTATTCCCGAGGTGACCCCAAACACCTGGAGCTTTCTGCGCGACCCGATGATCAAACCCACCGGGTTCCGCGAATATGATGCGCGCTGGAAATACCCGGATGAGATCAACCTGCCGGGCATGACCGCGCTTGGGCTGGGCATTGGTACTCAGATGCACAAACGCGGCATCGCGCCGGTCATTGCAGTTGGCAATGACTATCGCGACTATTCTCTGGCCATCAAGAACGCGCTGATCCTTGGCCTGATGCAGGCGGGTATTCAGGTAAAGGACATCGGCCCTGCCCTCAGCCCAATGGCCTATTTCGCGCAATTCCATCTGGATGTTCCGGCGGTGGCGATGGTCACCGCCAGCCACAACCCCAACGGCTGGACCGGGGTCAAGATGGGCTTTGACCGCCCGCTGACCCACGGCCCGGACGAGATGTCCGAGCTGCGCGATATCGTGCTGAATGGCGAGACAGTAGCGCGCGAGGGCGGCTCTTACGAATTCGTCGACGGCGTGAAAGAGGCCTATATCGACGATCTGGTCGGCGATTTCAAAATGTCCCGCCCGCTCAAGGTCGTCTGCGCCACGGGCAACGGCACCGCCTCGGCCTTTGCGCCCGAAATCTTTGAGCGGATCGGTGTTGAGGTCGTGCCAAGCCACACCGAACTCGACTACACGTTCCCGAACTACAATCCGAACCCCGAAGCCATGGAGATGTTGCATGACATGGCCGACGCAGTGACATCCAGCGGTGCCGATCTGGCGCTGGGATTTGACGGTGACGGCGATCGCTGCGGTGTGGTCGATGACGAGGGCGAAGAGATTTTTGCCGACAAGGTCGGTGTCATCATGGCGCGCGATCTGGCCAAGCTGCATCCCGGCGCAACCTTCGTGGCCGACGTGAAATCCACGGGCCTGTTTGCCAGCGACCCAGAATTGCAGGCCCTCGGCGTCAAGGCAGATTACTGGAAAACCGGCCACAGCCATATGAAACGCCGGGTCAAAGAGATCGGGGCCCTCGCAGGGTTTGAGAAGTCAGGCCACTACTTCCTCGCCGAACCTGTTGGTCGCGGATATGACTGCGGGATGCGCGTTGCGGTGGAAATCTGCAAACTGATGGACCGCAACCCGGATCAACGCATGTCTGACCTGCGCAAAGCTCTGCCCAAAACATGGTCCACTCCGACAATGTCGCCCTACGCAGCCGATACCGAGAAATACGATATCCTGCAGCGCCTCGTGGACAAGCTGGTTGCCAAGGCCGACGCGGGTGAAAGTCTCGCCGGCCGCGCCATCAAAGAGGTCGTTACCGTCAACGGCGCGCGCGTCATTCTGGACAATGGAAGTTGGGGTCTGGTGCGGGCCTCATCGAACACCCCCAATCTGGTGGTTGTCTGCGAAAGCAGCGAAAGCGAAGCAGAGATGCGGGCGATCTTTGCCGATATCGACGCTGTGATCCGGACCGAGTCCGGCGTCGGCGACTACGACCAGACGATCTAAAGGAATGGGGCGCCGATGCGCGCCCCGATCAATCCCCTCCGAACAGCTTGAGCAAGCCTTTCTTGGCCTCTTCCTCTAGCTTATCCTTCAACGCATCTTCGATCTGATCGGTGTCTGTGATACTCGTGTCCAGCTCTGATCCGACCTTTTCCAGAACCTTGGTTTTGGCGTCGTTCTCCAGATCTTTCAGCTTTCCTTCTGCCGCCGCCTCGATGACCTTTGTCAGGTCCGGGCGGATCGAAGGGTCGCTCCACGGGCCGACGATGCGCACAGGCACGGCGATCCCTTCGCCTGAGTTTGCGCGCAGGGCAACCGGCGTGAACAGATAATCGATATCGCGCGCGCCGACCCCGACACGCCCCGCGCCATCCGCCCTGAAATTATCCAGCGACATAAGCAGGTCGTTGTTCGTCAGATTGCCGCCATCCATCGTGAAACTGGCCGTCAGGCTGTTGAACACCGTGGTCCCTCCGGACCCTTCGCCGCGGCCCATCAGCCGATTCAGATCGAAGCCGGAGATCACTCCTTTCCCAACGGCAATATCGCCCTTGCCGGACAGTGACCGCATGATCGCATCTTCGGTCTGCCCCACGCCCAGAAACTCCAGCGAGGCCGAGGCCGTACCTGTCAGCCGTTCTATGCCTCCGAGCGTTGACAGCGCCTGTTTCACGTCGATTCCTTCGGCTTTGAAATTTCCACCGACGGACAGGCCGTTGCGATTGTTGGCTACCACCTGACCGTTCAACTGACCGGAAAACAGGGTCGCTGGTTGCATTTTCAGAACTGCACGCGATCGGTCGAGGTTGAGCGTCAGGTCGCTTTGCCCAAGGGTCATGTCCGGCACCGCGATGGAGGTTGCCGTCAGTCGAATCGACCCATTCGCCAAGCCCAGCGCCGACGCGTCGATGGGTGTCGTCGACCAGCCGTCGCTGGCAGAAGCCCCTCCACCACTGGAACCCGTCTCGACAGTGTCTGCGAAGGTCGAAAAATCCAGATCGCCAGCCCTCAACCGGGCGGTGATCTGCGGAGGGTCTGAAATCACGATATCGGCCTCGCCATCAAACCGGTTGTGATCCAGCACGGCGGTCATGTTCCGCAAAGCGATGCGACCGTCCCGCGTATAGGTCATCTGTCCCGATACATCCGCCACGCGCCCCAATCCATTGGGCACCGCCACGCCTGCCTGCCCGAAGGCGGCCAGCATAGCGTCTGTACTACTGGTCTTGACCTCGGTTTTACCGTCCATCTCTCCTTCGATGGTGACGCGCCCGTTGAACGTGATCCGCCCGCCCGGCGCTGTCATCGACAGCTCCAACGGTGCCGCAGTACCCGAGGCAAAACCGGGCAGGTCAGGTAGTGTCAGACCCACCTGAACGGTACCACCGGGAACGGCCATATTGGCCTCCATGATCATCGGGGCCGTGATATCCGGCCATTGCGCCGAAAGGTTAACATCCCGGAAATTCCACTTGGTCGCGCCGTTTTCGATGAAGATCAGGCGCGCATTGCTCAGCTCTAGCTGGTCGAGCGTGATCGGTTGCGTAGCCTGAGGCGCGGGCGCTGTTCCTGCGCCAGTACTGGGTGCAGCGCTGGGTGCCGTCAGTTCCCAGTTGCCGCGCCCGTTGGCATATTCCAACCGCAGAACAGGGCTGTCAGCAAAGACCCGCTTGATCCGGATGTCGCCCGCCCAAAGTGCCGCCGCATCCACACCGAAAGACAGGCTTTCGGCACTCAGCATCGGCTCGGACCCCGCCCAATCAGCGTTACCAAAGGTGACTGGCCCGGTTTCAAGGCCAAGAACCGGCCAGAATGAGATTGAAACATCGCCCGAGAAGGTCAGGTCTCGCCCCGTTTCCGCCTTGACCTGTTCGGCCAGAAGATCGCCCAGCTTGTCACCGGGCATCAACAAAAGCGCGCCCACGACAAGGCCCACAACGGCCACCAAGATGAACAAGATACGTATCAGCCATTTCATCGAACTGCTCTCCGCCTTTTTTTGGCTTGTGTTTGGGGTATCATTCAAACCCATGGTCGCATTTGCAAGGGGAACCAATCCAAACTATACGCGGCCGCATGAGTAGCAATCCGCCAAACCTCCGCCCCGACCTTGCCCCGTCTGCCCGGATCACCGACACGCCGCGTTCAGGCCAGCCGACCATCGGCATGGTCTCATTGGGCTGCCCCAAAGCGCTTGTCGACAGCGAACGCATCCTGACCCGGCTGCGCGCCGAAGGGTACGGCATTTCGCCTGATTATTCCGGGGCTGATGCCGTGATTGTGAACACTTGCGGGTTTCTGGACAGTGCCAAGGCCGAATCTCTGGACGCCATCGGCGAGGCTCTGGTCGAAAACGGCAAGGTCATCGTGACCGGCTGTCTGGGGGCCGAGCCGGACTATATCCGGGAACACCACCCGCGCATCATGGCGGTCACCGGCCCGCATCAATATGAGCAGGTTTTAGATGCCGTGCATGTGGCGGTGCCGCCTGATCCGGACCCGTTCGTGGACCTGCTGCCTGCCAGCTCGGTGCAACTGACACCGCGGCACTATAGCTATCTCAAGATTTCCGAGGGCTGTAACCATAAGTGCAAGTTCTGCATCATCCCCGACATGCGCGGCAAACTCGCCAGCCGTCCGGCCCATGCGGTGCTGCGCGAGGCCGAGAAACTGGTCGACAATGGCGTGCGCGAGTTGCTGGTGATCAGTCAGGATACTTCGGCCTATGGGTTGGACCGGAAATACGATGTGAACCCGTGGAAAGATCGCGAGGTGCGCAGCCACATCACCGATCTGGCGCGCGAGTTGGGGCAGCTCGACGCCTGGGTCAGGCTGCACTATGTCTACCCCTACCCGCATGTGCGTGAGTTGATCCCGCTGATGGCGGATGCAGGCTGCAATGTGTTGCCCTATCTGGACATCCCCTTTCAGCACGCCCACCCGGATGTCCTGAAGCGCATGGCCCGTCCGGCGGCAGCCGCCAAAACACTGGATGAGATCAAAGCCTGGCGCGAGATCTGCCCGGACATCACTCTGCGCTCGACCTTCATTGTTGGCTATCCGGGCGAGACCGACGCCGAATTCCAGACCCTGCTGGATTGGATGGACGAGGCGCAATTGGATCGCGTCGGCTGTTTTCAGTACGAAAACGTCGACGGCGCGCGCTCGAACGATCTGCCCGATCATGTGGCCCCCGAGGTCAAGCAGGACCGATGGGACCGTTTCATGGAAAAGGCACAGGCGATCTCCGAGGCCAAACTGGCCGCCAAAGTCGGTCAGACCCTTCAGGTCATCGTGGATGAGGTCGACGACGAGGCCGCGACCTGCCGAACCAAGGCCGACGCGCCCGAGATTGACGGCAACCTGTTCATTGATGAGGGGTTCGAAACCCTCAACCCCGGAGACCTCGTGACGGTCGCAGTCGATGAAGCCGGTGAATATGACTTGTGGGGCAAACGGGTTTGATCACCCCCAACCCTATGATCTGAAAGCTACAAAACAGGTAGGGCAAGCGTGAGCCGAGTTTATTGGCGCTTGCCCACCATAGCCGCGATGCTGAACCCCACACAGTTTGGAGGGTTTCATGTTTCGGTTTCCGGCGATTTCATCTCATTTCAAAATCTTGGCGGTGGCGGCCATGGTGCTGGCGCCTCCGGTGGCGGCACAGCATGCGCATGGCGGCTCGGTCAAGATCTTGTCGGGCGGTGGCAGCAAACTGGTGTTTCACAAACGCAGCAAGCACTATGTTCACCGGCATCACGCGGCTCCGGTCGTTAAACACAGGTCCAAACGCGCCAAACCTGCCCTTCATCCGCGTCGAAAACTGGTTCTCAGGCATCACAGGCCACGGCACCTGAAACACAGATCGTTTGGTCTGCGTCACAAGATACATCGCAAGTTTCGCTAAACCTCTATAGCGTTTCGGGTTAGATCAGACCGATCAGCGCCACGACCCAGGCAATCCCGGCGGCAATCGCTGTCAAGGCAACGGCTGCACTTGCGGCGTCCTTGGCCTGCCCAGCCAGCGGGTGATGGTCGGTCGAGGTAAAGTCTACCGCCCTTTCGATGGCCGTGTTGAACAGCTCTGCCACAAGAACCAAAACACCCATGACAAGGATCAACGCACGCTCGGCCCCGCTGATGGGGAACCAAATAGCAAGCGTTGCCGAGATCAGATTGGCATACCCCCAGACCCGAAAAGAATACTCATCCCGCCAGGTGACAGCCAATCCCTGCCAGCTCCAGATGGTGCGGTCCTTGAGGCGGGAAAAGAATTTGAGCATGAGTCCTCGGGTGATTGCTGTCGTGCCGTTCTGAAGGGTTGCGGCGCGCTGTGCAATGGGTAAGAAAAAACCGCCCCAAGGGCGGCATCCACTCCGTCGGATGTGCAGACGGCCCACACCGGGGCCGCCTGCAAAGACTTTACTGGGTAACCGGGTTGCAGACGGTCTGACCTGCTTCGGTTGTTGCCAGATCATACCCGCCCGGGCAGCTTGGCGTGCCAGCTTTGTCATAGCTTGGCTGAACAAATACTGGGGTCGGTTCTTCCTGCTGCGCGCAAGCAGTCAGGACCAGAGCAAATGCACCAATGGCGGCAAACTTCAGTTTCATGTCCATCATTCCTTTATTACTTTGCTGATATTGCCCAATTTTCGGGGCCAGAATCAGAATACGGGCTGGCCGCCAATCTGGCAACAGAATCAATCACGAATCCGTGTAACACAGCGATTCCATGCCTGCGCAACCCGTTTTCTGCGATCCGCAAGCAAAGACGGGCTACCTTTTCGGGAACATAACCCTAGACTTGTTTGAGACATCAGCAAAAGGACGGAGTAGCCACATGTCTCAGCCCCCGATCATCGCCCAGAACGCGCCCATTCCCGTCGAGGTCGAAGAAGGAAAAAGCTATTTCTGGTGCTCTTGCGGCCAGTCCAAGCGCCAGCCTTTCTGCGATGGCTCCCACAAAGGCAGCACGTTCGAGCCGGTCAAATACACTGCTGAAGCCAGCAAGAAAGTGTTCTTCTGCGCGTGCAAGCACACCTCCAAGCAACCCCTGTGCGACGGGTCGCATTCCAAGCTCTGATTGTCAGGTCAGGTCCTGAGGCCTCAGGCCTGTTCGGTCTGCACGGTCTTGAGCGCGGCAAATTTCGCACGATTCGGACAGGTCCGCCGCGTGTCCGCACCTGCGACCTGCCGATCCATCCATTCTGGGCAGTCTTGCGCAGAGGCGCACCCTCGGCAGAACTGGATCATCTCGGCCCAGTCCTGTTGGCTCAGCTTGCCAGACCGGTGCGCCTCAACAAGGTCCGTGCCGGTTGTCTGACCCATGCGCAGGACCAGACGAACATGTGTCATGATGCTTCCCAGATGCGGCATACTGCCAACCGGCTTTAGGGCATAAGCTTATGCAGCAGGTCTTTGTTGCGGCAATAGTCCGGGGTGCGGCTCAGATAGGATGCCTGAGATAGCAGAGCCTGACAATTGCTCGGGTTGGGACAATCGGTACAACGCAGCACCGCATCCGAGAGTTGATCCATGGACACATCGCCCCTGATCGTGGCTTCCTCGAGATCGACATCCAGCATGTTCGCCATGTCGTCCACCAAACCGGCATGCAGTCGCAGTGATTTCAGGCTGGGCATGTTGCGTCCTTTCCCTGTCGCGCTGACAAACAGGGTAACAAGCATGGGGCAAAGGACTTTGATTCAGGTCAAGTCGGGGTACTGATCCGATCCAGATAGGCGCGTGTGGCGTCCTGAACCCGGCGGAAGCGATCTCCGCCCAGCTTTTTGCCGCCATACCAGCGGGTGACGATGATCACGTGATTGCGCAATCCTTCACGCTCCAACATGCGCAGGATCACCATGCCGGCACCGCTTTCTCCATCGTCCGCCTTAAGCCCGCCCGTCGGCAAAACCGCCGCCCATGTATTGTGCGTGGCCTTGGCATAGCTTTTGTCCGAACGCAGCGCGTCCAGCACCGCATCAATCTCGGCCCGCGATTCGACATGCGCGCCCGAGACCGCGTATTTCGAGCCCCGATCCGTCAGGACGACCCCCAACCGCAACACATCTGTCATTGGGTCAATCCAAGTTGTCGGGCCGTTTGCTGAACGATTTGAACCCGCTTTGCGTTAGGCGGATGTGTGCTGAGGAACCTGTCACCGGGATCCGGGATGCGGTCGAAATACTTGGCACCGACCAGAGGGTTATATCCGGCATTGTAGGTAATGATTGTGCCCAGTTGATCGGCCTCAAGCTCGAAGGTTTGAACATAGGCCTGCACACCCACCTTGGCACCCAGTTTCTGCGCCTGCTCAATCTCGGCATCGCTGCCGCCGCGCAGCCGCGCCAGATCTCCGAATTTCGCAGCACTGGCACTGGCGTTTTCGCTTTGACGGGCGATGTGTCTCAGAACGTGATGCGCCGCCTCATGGCCCATGACAAAGGCCAGCTCATCCGCGTTCTGGGCCGACTGGATCATCGAGCGGGTGAAAATGATCACCGGTTGCTTTTTGTCGTCCAGCGTCTGAAACGCATTCGCCGGAGCCTTTGGGTTCAAGTCCACCAGAATCCGGAAATCACAGTTCTGCCCCCGAGAGGCGCTCAGACACTGCGCGCGTGCCTCGTCACCGATTACCCGGCTAACCTCGCGGAAAGTCTCAACCGTTATGGGCGCGTCCGAGGCCTCCCACTCGGCGACGGACTGCTCACGCAGGGTTTCCGCGCTACATGCCGCCAGAAACAGTGCAATCACCAGAAGAATGAGTCGACGCATCACGTTTCCTTCACGCGGTCAGGCCCTGAGGGGAACATAGCGCGCGCATGACGGCACGACCATACCCGGAACGCGCCCAAACGGCTTGCATTGCGAGGCGGTCGCGCGCACTCTGAGTGCATGTTTTCGATTGAGCATGAATTCGACTCGACGGTGATTACTCTGGTGGATGAAGGCGACAAGCCTTTACATGAGGACGTTGTCATCAACAGCTTCGCGGAATGCGTGACGTTGGAGCAATTCGATCCCCGTACCGGTGAGGTCCAGAAAATCACGCTGTCGCCTGAACAGGTACGTGATCTGGCGGCCGCGCTGGACCTGCCTGAAGGTGTCTATCAGATTCGCGAAACGCAGGATCAAGAGTCCTAAAGCGCGCATGGACGGCGACCCGTCGATGTCTTAGATATCCCAAACGTAGCCATTCAGCCCCCTTTTCCGCAGGCACCGACCGGGCGGAAAAGGCCCAGCGACCTTGTCCAGCCCCTTGAAACCCAAGCCGTGGCAACCAAAATACAAACCGCTGATGTAAAGGAAGTTAACATATGTCCCTGAAAAACCCCGCCGCGCTGGAATTTCTGCAGGTGCGCCGCTCTCGCCCTGCAAAAACGCTGATCGCTCCGGCTCCGACGCGGGATGAGCTGTTGCCGCTGCTGACCGCAGCCGCGCGCAGCCCTGATCATGGCAAGCTTGAGCCTTGGCGGTTCATTGTGTTGGAAAAGGGCGCAATGGCGCGTCTGGCCAGACTGACCGAGGAATGCGGCGCCGCTTTGGGCAAAAGCCCCGAAGACATCGCCAAGGCGCGCAGCCAGTTTGATCTGGGACATCTGGCCGTGGCGGTGATCGAGGTCCAGAAACCGTCCGAGAAAATCCCGGCCATCGAACAGACCTATTCGGCAGGTGCGGTCTGTCTTGCGCTGCTCAACGCCGCGCTGGCCGCAGGATGGGGCGCCAATTGGCTATCCGGCTGGCAGACCCATGACCGTGCCTTCTGCCAAAAGGCATTTGGGCTGGCCGACAATGAACGCGTCGCGGGCCTGATTCACATCGCCACCGAAGGCACCACCCCACCCGAGCGCCCTCGGCCCGATGTTGCAGCCATGACGGAATGGGTCACGGAATGATCATCCTCAACGCGTTTTTTGCAGCGCTGGGTCAGATCGGAGACCCAAAATTCCGCTCTGTCCTGTTTCGGGGCATCGGGCTGACAATCCTGTTGCTGATCCTCGCCTGCGCGGGCGCGATCTGGTTCATCAATTCGCTGTCCGGTAACGAGATTTCACTGCCTTTCGTCGGCACGGTTCCGTGGTTGAACGACGTGCTGAATTACTCGGGCATTTTTCTGGTGCTGGTGTTGCCGGTGTTCCTGATGGTGCCGGTCGCCTCGGCCATCACCTCGATCTTTCTCGAGGACGTGGCGCAGGCTGTTGAGGACAAGCACTATCCGACCCTGCCCAAAGCCCCAAGGATACCGGTATCCGAGGCCGTCATGGATGGGTTGGCCTTTATGGGTGTGCTGATCCTGGCCAATATTTTCGCACTGATCCTCTACGCGATCTTTCCACCCTTCGCGCCCTTCATTTTCTGGGCGATGAACGGATTTCTGCTGGGACGGGAGTACTTTACGCTGGCCGCTATGCGCCGCTTGGGCCGTGATGGGGCGCGTAAGCTACGCGCCAAACACGCCACCACCATCTGGGCGGCAGGAACGCTTATGGCAATCCCGCTTTCCGTTCCTTTGGTGAACCTGGTGATCCCGATCCTCGGGGCGGCCACGTTCACCCATATCTATCACAAGCTTTCGGCCAACTGAGGTCAGCGCGGCTCCAGCTGGTTCAACCAGTCGAAGTCGCGCACCGAAATCGCGCCCGACAGGATGATCCCGGCTATGATCGCCCACAAAACGATCGAAATGCCGGTGGTGATCCACATCTTCTTTTTCATGTGATGCTCTTCCGGCGCACCCGCATGGGTGCCCGGAACGATATCCCCCAAGTCGCCCTGCGTCTTGATACGAATAGGCAGAACGATCAGCAGCGTCATGAACCAGATGACGGCAAACAGAACCAAAGCAGCAGTGATAGTCATGTCAGGCCCTCCGGGCTGGCGTTAGACCTGTTCCAACTCAACCAGGCAACCGTTGAAGTCTTTGGGATGCAGAAACAGCACTGGTTTGCCGTGGGCACCGATCTTGGGATCGCCCGAGCCAAGCACACGCGCGCCGGTTTCCTTCAGGTGGTCACGGGCAGCGATGATATCGTCGACCTCATAACAGACGTGGTGGATGCCTCCGGCGGGGTTCTTTTCCAGAAACCCGTTGATCGGGCTGTCATCACCCAGCGGGTACAGAAGCTCGATCTTCGTGTTGGGCAGTTCGATGAAGACAACCGTCACACCATGATCGGGTTCATCCTGAGGCGCACCCACCTTGGCGCCCAGCGCATTGCGGTATTGATCCGATGCGGCCTCAAGGTCCGGAACGGCGATGGCAACGTGGTTCAGGCGTCCAATCATGATAGTCTCCTCTGTCCTGCGTTGCCTGGGTTATGGGGGCTGCCCGGCCAAAGAACAAGTGCGCCAAATTGCCCGTTAACCCTGTGTTAGCCAGAAGTTCCTAGCGTGAGGCATCTGCTGGATAGGAGAGCTGCCATGGACGATTCGGGACCATTGACCACCATTGCCACACCCACCGCGACCCAGCCGTTGCGGGGACAGACCATTCTGGTTGTCGAAGACAGCCGGTATTCCTGCGACGTGATCCGCCTGATGTGCTTGCACAGCGGCGCGCGGATCCGGCGTGCAGATTGCCTGAAATCGGCCCGACGCCACCTGCAGATCTATCGCCCCTCGATCATCGTCGTGGACATGGGGCTGCCAGATGGCTCGGGCGCTGATCTGATTGTCGAACTGACGCGGGCCACGCCTCGGATCGGTGTGATCCTTGGCATGTCCGGCGATGATTGCACGCGCGAACAGGCGATGCAGGCCGGGGCAGATGGGTTTCTGGATAAGCCGATCAAATCCATGGCCTTCTTTCAGAAAACCATTCTTGAGCTGCTGCCCGAAGACCGCCGCCCCAGCGAACTCCATGCGGTCCGGGATGAGCAGATCCATCCTGACCCCCTCGCCTATCAGGACGACATGGCCCATATCGCAGATGTTCTGGCCGGGCCGAATGATCACCGCACATTGGACTATGCAGCCCAGTTTCTGGGCAGCGTCGCGCGCGAGGCCAATGATCTGGTCCTGATCAAGGCGGCAAAAGACCTTGCCGCTTCGCGCTCTGAGGGGACGCCGATCACCGCCCGTGCAGCGCAGGTTGCCGGGATCGTTCAAAACCGATTGCAGCAGAAAGAGGCTATCTAAATTGATCACCGCCTATTTCATCACCGCATCTTTGTTGTGTTTGTGGATATACCGACAGGCGCGCAGCTCGGCTCGGGCCATTCGGGCGAAACGGGTCGGGGTAGCCAATCCTCTGGACTAGGGCGTTTCAGGTCTTACCGGAATCACCAAGTGACATGAATGTCCCGAGAACGCTGAAAGCGTGGCAGGGTATTCGTGTCCCAGGTTTAGCCCGAAACGTTATAGGGCGTTTCAGGTTTCAACTTAAGGACTTGGCGCATCCAATGTCCTTAGAATACCACAGGCATAGCCAGGTATTGGTGCTTCGGGTCAGAACCGGGATATCACCTTATCCTTGATCCCGATGATTTGTGTGATCGGGTGTTTCGCGGCGATTGCATAGTTTCGCCCCCCAAACGCAAACCGCCCGCTTGAAGCGGGCGGCTGTTGTTTAATCCTGAGGGATGATACGAAGCCCCAGCTCCATCAACTGGTCCGAGCTTGGATCGGACGGCGCATCCATCATCAGATCTTCGGCACGCTGGTTCATCGGGAACATCATGACCTCGCGGATGTTGGCCTCGTCGGCCAGCAGCATCACGATCCGGTCGATGCCCGCCGCGCAACCACCGTGCGGCGGCGCGCCGTAGTGGAACGCGTTGAATAGGGCCCCAAAGCGAGATTTCACTTCGTCCTCGCCATAGCCTGCCAGCTCAAAGGCTTTCAGCATGATTTCCGGCTTGTGGTTCCGGATCGCGCCCGAGACCAGCTCATACCCGTTGCAGGCCAAATCGTACTGATAGCCGCGCACGTCCAGAGGATTGCCGTTCAGCGCCTCCATACCGCCCTGCGGCATCGAGAACGGGTTATGTTCAAAATCGATAGCGCCGGTTTCTTCGTCCTGCTCGTAGATCGGGAAATCCACGATCCAGGCAAAGGCAAAGCGATCTTTTTCGGTCAGGCCAAGCTCATCACCGATCACGTCGCGGGCTTTACCAGCGACCTTTTCAAAGGCTTTCGGCTTGCCGCCCAGGAAGAACGCCGCGTCGCCGACACCCAGACCCAGTTGCTGACGGATCGCCTCGGTGCGCTCGGGGCCGATATTCTTGGCCAGCGGGCCCGCAGCCTCCATCCCTTCGCCCTGATCACGCCAGAAGATGTAGCCCATCCCCGGCAGACCTTCTTTTTGGGCAAAGGCGTTCATACGGTCACAGAACTTGCGGCTGCCACCGGTCGGCGCCGGGATGGCGCGAATTTCGGTGCCTTCCTGCTCCAACAGCTTTGCGAAGATCGCAAAGCCAGACCCGCGGAAGTGGTCAGAGACGACTTGCATTTTGATCGGGTTCCGCAGGTCGGGCTTGTCGCTGCCATACCACAGGGCTGCGTCCTTGTAGGAAATCTGAGGCCAGTCCTGATCGACCTTGCGGCCACCACCGAACTCTTCGAACACACCGGTCAGAACGGGCTGGATCGTGTCGAACACGTCCTGCTGCTCAACAAACGACATCTCGAGGTCAAGTTGGTAGAAATCGGTGGGCGATCTGTCGGCGCGCGGGTCTTCATCACGGAAGCACGGCGCGATCTGGAAATACTTGTCGAATCCCGACACCATGATCAGCTGTTTGAACTGCTGCGGCGCCTGCGGCAGCGCGTAGAACTTACCCGGATGCAGACGCGAGGGCACAAGGAAGTCACGCGCGCCTTCGGGCGACGAGGCGGTGATGATCGGCGTCTGATATTCACGAAAGCCCTGATCCCACATACGGCGACGCATCGAGGCCACTACGTCCGAGCGCAGGGTCATGTTCTGCTGCATCACTTCGCGGCGCAGGTCGAGGTAGCGATAGCGCAGGCGCGTCTCCTCGGGGTATTCCTGATCGCCGAATACCATCAACGGCAGCTCATCAGCCGCGCCCAGCACTTCCAACTCACGCACGTAAACTTCAATCTCACCGGTGGGCAGCTTCGGGTTCACCAGATCGGCGGCCCGCGCTTTTACCGTGCCGTCGATGCGTATACACCATTCCGAGCGCACTTTCTCGAGCTCGGCAAAGGCCGCGCTGTCGCCGTCGCACAGCACTTGTGTTACTCCGAAATGGTCGCGCAGGTCGATGAACAGCACACCGCCATGATCTCGGACACGATGCACCCAGCCGGACAGGCGGACGGTTTCACCGACATTGGCGGCGGTCAGTGCGGCGCAGGTGTGGCTGCGATAGGCGTGCATGGAATATCCCTTCGGGCGCAGAATTCGTCGCGCCGATACACCCTGTCAGGCTTGGAAAGTCAAGGCGGGTCGCGCCGTCAAAACGGCCTTTGAACGTTGCCGGAATAGAAATACACGCCCAGACCAACGGCAAAGATGATATTCCCCGCAATCGCGTGCAGCAGCACCGCGTAGAAGAAGGACCCTCGATTGCGATAGGCCCAGCTGAACAGCAGGCCGCCGACAAAGGTCATGACGGCGACGATCCAGCTCCAATACATCAGATGGGCGAAGGAAAAGACAGCCGCGTTCAGAAGATCGGCCCTGCGACCCTCGGGCAGGATCGCGTGGTAGCGACGGTAAAACAGTGGGCGGAACAACAGCTCTTGCGGCAGCGCAGACAGGAGCGGATAGCCGACCCAGATGAACGCCAGCATTTCGGGTCGGTGTTTCAGCAGGAAAAAAGCAGCATCCGGGCGGGTCAGGTAGATCAGCGCGGTGCAGAACAGTGCTGTAAAAGCCGCGAAAGCGGCCAGTTCGCGGACCGACCAGTTTGCCCAATTGTAGCGCAGCTCGGCCCATTGGAAGCCCGGCGTGACATGCAAGAGGAGGACGCCCAGACCGGTGAATGCGAACAAAGCCGGGAACATCCAGTCGGGTGGGAACAGGACAGCGATCAACAGCGGAGCGGCAACAAAGAACGCGCCAAACTCAAGCCACAAACGCCCCAAGGCGACCGGGTGATGATCCAACGCACTGTCGTTGCTCATAGCTCCACCAGCCTTGCAGGGATGAGACCACGTAGAGAGTTACCCATGTATATCGCCTTGGCGGATTTCAGATCGGTCATGGTCAGTACAGCCTCGGCCCAGTCGTTTTCCAACAGCTCTTCACGCAGAATGCCCGGTAAAAGACCGCAAGACACAAGAGGCGTAAGCCTGCGCCCGTCCGGCATTTCAACGAACAGGTTGGTGATGGTTCCTTCGCACAGTTCGTCGCCCTCGTTGAGGAACAGCACCTCATCAATGCCTTCCGGCAGAGAGGCCCGGGCAGTGTCATAGACAGCGCGGCGCGTGGTCTTGTGCTGCAACCATATATCGCCTGAATTCAGCCGAAGCGGAGAAATCCCCAGCCGCCAGATCGGAGGGTTTTCGCCCAACGCCGCGGTGGTCAGGTCAAAGCCCCCGTCGACATCCATGGTCAGCCTGCACCGCAACGGGGTTTTGCTGGCAACGACCGACAGAACCCTGACCGCCGCTGTACGATCGAAGGGCAGCGCCAAAGCCCTTGCCGTGCGCGCCATGCGGTTCAGATGCCGGTCACATCGCAAGAAACCCTCATCGGGGTGGAACCCAAGCGTTTCGATCAGACGGAAATCAGGCTCAACTGGTGGGCGAAGCGGGCTTTCCATAGGGCTTCCTCGTATTCAGATGGGGCTGTGCTGTCCCATACCACGCCGCCGCCGACGTTCAGGGTGGCCTTTCTATCGTCCACCATCAGCGTGCGGATGGCTACGTTGAACTCCGACCGGCCATCCGGTGCGGCCCAGCCAATTGTTCCGCAATAGATATCGCGCGCCCAGGGCTCCAGCTCGGACAGGATCTCCATCGCGCGGATCTTCGGTGCGCCTGTGATCGAACCACAGGGGAACAGAGCCTTCATGACGTCGGACAGTCCGGCCCCGACCTGCAGCTGCGCCCGCACCAGCGAGACCATCTGATGCACCGTGGCATAGGTTTCGACCTTGAACAGTTCGGGCACGTGAACCGAACCGGGCAGCGCCACGCGGCTGATATCATTGCGCAGGAGGTCAACGATCATCAGGTTCTCGGCCCGGTTTTTCTCATCCGAGGACAGGAAATTGCGACGACGGGCATCCTCGGCCATGTCTTCGCTGCGGGGCTGGGTGCCCTTCATCGGCCGCGTTTCGATCTGTCCGGCCTCATCCGTGCGGAAGAAAAGCTCGGGCGAGCGGCTGAGGAGGTCCGGCAGGCCGTCCTGTTGCACCAGCGCTCCGTGGCCGACCGGCTGGCCGGATGTCAGCGCTGCGTAAAGCGCCGCGCTTTCTCCATCAACCGTCAGATCAATCGGGAAGGTCAGGTTCGCCTGATAGATATCCCCTGCCCCGATGGCATCATGCACCGTTTCGAAGGCCTGAGCATAGCGGGCTTCATCCCAACGTGGCTGAAACGCAGATACGCCGCAGTCGGCCTTGGGTAACGCGCTTTGATCCGGCGCATCGTAGACTCCGAAACATAGCAGCGGCAGTTTGCGATCATTCGGCAGCAGGCCAAGCAGCCGAGGTTCCAACACATAGCCCAGCTCGTAACTGGCATAACCGGCCAGCCAACTGCCCGCCGCGCGCGCGTCGTCAAGGGCCGCCAACGCCTGTGGCACCTCGTCCGCGGCATCCGCCCGGATGATGTGGGATGGCCGGTCGAACCGGGTTCCCGGACCGGCAGGTCCCTGATCAAAACGAATACGCAAGTGCATCCTCATTGGCCGTGATGCGCGATATAGAGAATACTCTGCCAAGGGAAGGGGGGGAAAGCGGCAATTTCGCCTTCGTTTCCGATACCTCTTGCACCTTTTCACGCGGTCCCTATAACGCAGGACAATTTGGGCGCTGGGGCGGTGCCCTGACTCGCTGACAATCAAAGGAACAAGGCCATGCCGAGAAGAACCGACATCCAGTCGATCATGATCATTGGGGCGGGCCCCATTGTTATCGGACAAGCCTGCGAATTTGACTATTCCGGCGCTCAGGCTTGTAAAGCGCTGCGCGAGGAAGGCTACCGGGTCATTCTGGTCAACTCGAACCCCGCGACGATCATGACCGATCCGGGTCTGGCCGATGCCACCTATATCGAACCGATCACCCCCGAAGTTGTCGCCAAGATCATCGAGAAAGAGCGCCCCGATGCCCTGCTGCCCACGATGGGCGGTCAAACCGGTCTGAACACCTCGCTCGCGCTGGAAGAGATGGGCGTGCTGGACAAGTTCGGCGTCGAGATGATCGGCGCCAAGCGCGACGCCATCGAAATGGCCGAAGACCGCAAATTGTTCCGCGAGGCGATGGACCGGCTGGGTCTTGAAAACCCTAAAGCAACCATCGTGACCGCCCCCAAGCGTGAAGACGGCTCCACCGATCTGGACGCCGGTGTGCAAATGGCGCTGGATGAGCTGGAAGAGATCGGCCTGCCCGCCATCATCCGCCCTGCCTTTACTCTGGGCGGCACCGGTGGTGGTGTGGCCTATAACCGTGAGGATTATATCCACTTTTGCCGCTCGGGCATGGATGCCTCACCCGTCAACCAGATCCTCGTCGATGAAAGCCTGCTGGGCTGGAAAGAATACGAGATGGAGGTGGTGCGCGACACTGCCGACAACGCCATCATCGTCTGTTCCATCGAAAACGTGGACCCGATGGGCGTGCATACCGGTGACTCGATCACTGTGGCCCCTGCCCTGACGCTGACCGACAAGGAATACCAGATCATGCGCAATGGCTCGATTGCCGTTCTGCGCGAGATCGGGGTCGAGACAGGTGGCTCGAACGTACAGTGGGCGATCAATCCCGAAGATGGCCGCATGGTCGTCATCGAGATGAACCCGCGGGTATCGCGATCATCCGCTCTGGCCTCCAAAGCGACCGGTTTCCCGATTGCCAAGATCGCCGCCAAGCTGGCCGTCGGCTACACGCTGGACGAGCTGGACAACGACATCACCAAAGTCACGCCCGCGTCGTTCGAGCCGACCATTGACTATGTCGTCACAAAGATCCCGAAATTCGCCTTCGAGAAATTCCCGGGATCTGAGCCTTACCTGACCACCGCGATGAAGTCGGTGGGTGAGGCGATGTCTATCGGCCGCACCATCCACGAATCGATGCAGAAGGCGCTGGCCTCAATGGAATCGGGCCTGACCGGCTTTGACGAAATCGAAATCCCCGGCCTGAACGTCGGCGTTTGGGAAGAAGCGGACGACAAGGCTGCCGTGATCAAGGCGATCAGCCAGCAGACGCCTGATCGTCTGCGTACCATTGCACAGGCGATGCGTCATGGTCTGAGTGATGACGAGATCTTCGGTGTCACCAAGTTCGATCCGTGGTTCCTGGCCCGTATCCGCGAGATTATCGAAGCCGAGCGTCAGGTCCGCAAAGACGGCCTGCCAGTGACCGAAGACGGCATCCGCAAGCTGAAAATGCTGGGCTTTACGGACGCGCGTCTAGGCAACCTGACCGGTCGGAATGAGGACAACGTCCGTCGCGCCCGCCGCAATCTGGGTGTGACCGCCGTCTTCAAGCGCATCGACACCTGCGCCGCCGAATTCGAAGCGCAGACGCCTTACATGTACTCGACCTACGAAGCTCCGATGATGGGTGAGGTCGAATGCGAGGCGCGGCCCAGTGATCGCAAAAAGGTCGTCATCCTCGGCGGCGGCCCGAACCGGATCGGTCAGGGCATCGAGTTCGACTATTGCTGCTGTCACGCCTGTTTCGCGCTGACCGAGACGGGGTATGAGACCATCATGGTCAACTGCAACCCCGAGACAGTCTCAACGGACTATGACACCTCTGACCGGCTGTATTTTGAGCCCCTGACCTTTGAACACGTCATGGAAATCCTGACGAAAGAGCAGGAAAATGGCACGCTGCACGGCGTCATCGTTCAATTCGGCGGTCAGACCCCGCTGAAACTGGCGAACGCGCTGGAAGAGGAAGGTATTCCGATCCTCGGCACCACGCCGGACGCGATTGACCTGGCCGAAGACCGTGAACGTTTCCAGGCGCTGGTCAATGATCTGGGCCTGAAGCAGCCGAAGAACGGCATCGCCTCGACCGATGAACAGGCGTTGGAGATTGCTGACGATATCGGCTTTCCGCTGGTTATCCGCCCTTCCTACGTTCTGGGCGGCCGCGCGATGGAAATCGTGCGCGATATGGATCAGTTGCGCCGCTATATAAACGAGGCCGTCGTGGTATCGGGCGACAGCCCCGTGCTGCTGGACAGCTATCTGGCTGGCGCGGTGGAACTGGACGTGGACGCTCTGTGCGATGGTACCGACGTTCACGTTGCGGGCATCATGCAACATATCGAAGAGGCCGGCGTCCACTCGGGCGACTCGGCCTGTTCGCTGCCGCCCTATTCGCTGTCGAAAGAAATCATCGGGCAGATCAAGGAACAGGCATTCAAACTGGCCAAAGCGTTGAACGTGGTCGGCCTGATGAACGTCCAGTTCGCGATCAAGGATGATGAGATCTACCTGATCGAAGTCAATCCGCGCGCCTCTCGTACCGTACCTTTTGTTGCCAAAGCCACTGACAGCGCTATTGCGTCCATCGCCGCGCGGGTCATGGCGGGTGAGAAACTGGCGGATTTCCCGAAACGCCCGCCCTACAAAACCGTGGACGATACCAAGATCGCTGACCAGATGACACTGGCCGATCCCGACATGCCATGGTTCTCGGTAAAAGAGGCCGTACTGCCATTCGCCCGCTTCCCTGGCGTCGACACCATTCTGGGCCCGGAAATGCGTTCGACCGGTGAGGTCATGGGCTGGGATCGCGACTTCCCGCGCGCCTTCCTGAAGGCGCAGATGGGGGCTGGTATGGTTCTGCCCTCGGCGGGCCGTGCTTTCATCTCGATCAAAGACGCCGACAAAACTCCTGCGATGCTAGAGGCTGCACAGGTTCTGGCAGAACAGGGTTTCTCGCTGGTCGCCACACGCGGCACACAGTCGTGGCTGGCAGAACAGGGCGTGGCCTGTGACATAGTCAACAAGGTCTATGAGGGCCGCCCGGACGTGGCGGACATGCTGAAAGACGGTCAGGTGCAGTTGGTCATGAACACTACCGAAGGCGCACAGGCGGTCGAAGACAGCAAGGCGATCCGGTCGATCGCTCTCTATGACAAGATCCCCTATTTCACCACCGCGGCAGCCAGCCATGCGGCAGCGTTGGCAATTAAGGCGCAGGCCGAAGGGGATGTTGAGGTGAAATCGCTGCAGGGCTGACCTGCAGCACCAGATAAAAAGTAAAACCCCCGGTCGCTGACCGGGGGTTTTTCGTTTAAGCAGCGATCGCGTGCCGCTTCTCATCTCGCTTGAAGAACAGCAGGTAGAAGACCGGGGCCGCGACCATGGTCAGCACCGTGGCAAAGGCCAGCCCGCCCATGATCGTGACCGCCATCGAGACAAAGAACGCATCGGTCAGCAGCGGGGCCATCCCAAGGATCGTCGTAATCGCCGCCAGCATCACCGGCCGCAGACGCGAAACGGATGCTTCGATGATCGACTCCTGTAGGGGTTTGCCCGTTGCACGGACCAGATCAATCTCTTCGACCAGAACGATGCCATTCTTGATCAGCATCCCCGACAGGCTGAGCAGACCCAGAAGAGCCGTAAAAGTGAACGGCAGTCCGGTGCCTAGCAAACCGATCACCACGCCATTCACCGACATTGGCACCAAAAGCCAGATAATGACCGGCTGGCGGATCGCATTGAACAACAGGACCGAGATCAGCACCATGATCAACAGGCTCAGCGGCAATTGCCTGCCAAGGCTTGCCTGGGCATCGCCCGAGTCCTCGAACTCGCCGCCCCATTCCATGCGATAGCCGGGTGGCAGATCCATCTCTTCGATCGTTGCGCGCACCTCGGAATGCACCTGCGCTGCGGTCACATCTGGCGGGATATCCGCGCCAACAGTGATCGTAAGAACCCGGTTGCGCCGGTGAACCTCGGTGTTGAGCAGCTGGTATTCGAACCCATCCACCATCTGCTCGATGGGCACGAATTGGCCCGACTGATCGGAATATACGACCTGATCGACGATCGAATAGTCACCCTCTGCAGGGCGGCGCAGTATGATCGGGATCAGGCGGTCGCGCTCGCGCAGGACGCCCCCGGTGATGCCGTCGGTCGAGAATTGCAGCGTGGCCGCAATATCTTCACGCGAAACACCGGCTGTCTGCGCGCGTTCGGTTGCGTAGATCGGTTGCACCGCCAACTCTTTCTCGCGCCAGTCATGGTGGATGTTGAGCGCGTTGGGCGTAGCAGCGGCCATGCGTTGAACCGCTTCGTCCGCCAACTGCCGCAGCACGGCTGGGTCGCTGCCCGAAAAGCGGGCTTGAATCGGGGTGCCTCCACCCGGACCAAAGACCAGACGTTTGGTGCGAAATTCGCTTTCTGGGAACTGAGCCATCCCAAAGGCCTCAAGTTCGGCCTGAAGCGTTGGGATATCCTCCAGCGTTTCCGACCGAATGATCATGTGACCGTAGCTCGGGTTCGGGTCCTCAGCGCTATAGGTCAGCATGAAACGGGTCGCGCCCTGTCCGACAAATGTGGTGACGGACACCACATCGTCACGTTCCGCCAACCAATCCTCAACCACGGCCATATCCGCTGAGGTACGCGAGATTGGTGTGCCTTGAGGCAGCTTGTAGTGGACAAAGAACAGCGGCGTATTCGAGTCCGGGAAGAATTGCTGCTTCATCAGGCCAAAGCCCGCATAACAGGCCACCGTTACAGCGATCAGCCCGGCCACAACGAGCCAGCGGAACCGCAACGCCCAGCGCAGGATCGCACCATAGACACGGAACAGAAGGCTGCCATAGGCGTCAACCTCACCCTCTTTGCCCTGTTTGAAGAAGTAGTGCGCCAACATCGGGGTAACTGTGATTGCCAGAACCCAGCTGAGCAGTAACGAGATCCCGATAACCGCAAAGAGCGAGAACAGGAACTCTCCGGTCGCATCGGGGCTGAGACCGATACCTGCAAAGGCCATGATGCCGATAACCGTCGCGCCCAACAACGGGATCTGCGTTTTTGAAGCCACCTCATCCGCCGCATCGCGCGAGGATTTGCCGCGCAGCATCGCGATCTGCATGCCCTCGGCCACGACAATAGCATTGTCCACCAGCATCCCCATCGCAATGATCAAGGCACCCAGCGAGATCCGCTCCATCTCAATCGAGAACAGCGCCATGAACAGCAGTGTCCCGACGACCGTCAGCAGCAATGTCGACCCAACCACGATGGCGGCGCGCCAGCCCATGAAAAGGCCCAGAACCGCAACCACGATGATCACAGACATAGCCAGGTTCACTAGAAAGTCGTTTGAGGCTTGCTCGACCACCACATGCTGCTGGTAGATGGGCAGGATTTCCACACCAAACGGGATTTGCGTGTCCAGTTCGGCGAATTTGGCATCCGCGCGTTTGCCGACTTCGACGATGTTCTCGGCGGCCGAACCGGCAATGCCCAGCGTAAAGGCCTCGGTCCCATCGAAGCGGATCATGATATCCGGGTCGGTCTGACGGGCGCGGTAGACGTTGGACATGTCAAACAGGTTGATCACCTGCCCTTGCGAGCCGACCGACAATCCGGCGATAGCCGATACACTATCCGAGCCTTCGGCGGTCAGAATGGCGGTGCGGTCGTTCTCGGACCGAACCGAGCCCGAGGCATTGACCGAATCCGCATTGGCAACCGCCTCATTGATGGCTTGGAACGGGACATTCTGGTTCACCGAGATGGCCAAGTCCGGTTCGATAAAGATCGCCTCTTGCGGCAGGCCCTGCACCTCGACATCGGCAACGCCGTCGACCGTTAACAGCTCACGCCGCAGAAACGTCGCCAGTTCGTGCTTTTCAGCGTCCGAGAACCCCTCGGCCGTGACGGCGTAGAACAAACCGAACACGTCGCCGAAACCGTCGTTAACGAAGGGCTGGTTTACGCCGGATGGCAGGCCCCGCGCCGCGTCGCCCACCTTGGCCCGCAGGCGGGTCCAGATGGCGGGCAATTCGCTGCCGTCATAGGTGGATTTGATCTCAACCTCGATCAGGGACTGCCCCGGTTGGTTCAACGAGGTGATCGTATCAACCTCACCCATCTGCTGGATCGCCGATTCCAAAGGCTCGGAGACCTCCAGCGCCACCTGCTCGGCTGTCGCACCGGGGTATTGCGTGACGATGACCGCGTTTTTGATTGTAAAGGCCGGGTCCTCCAGACGCCCCAGGGAAAGGAAGCCCCAGATGCCGCCAAACAGGGCAATCAGGATGATCAGCCACGTATAAAGCGGCCGGTCGATAGATGCGCGTGCAATTCTCATCCGCCCGCCCCTTAGTTCGAGAAGCCGGTGAAGCGGCGCACGCTCTGGCCGTCCGTCAACGCCGAACCGCCCGCGACAACAACCTCATCGCCGTCT
Organism: Ruegeria sp. YTSC192; assembly: GCF_059609705.1. NCBI lineage: Bacteria > Pseudomonadati > Pseudomonadota > Alphaproteobacteria > Rhodobacterales > Roseobacteraceae > Ruegeria > Ruegeria sp. YTSC192. The sequence continues at coordinate 64,094 of NZ_JBXWMG010000003.1, read as the reverse complement.
AACAAGCCGGTCAGAACACGGACTTCGCCGGTCTGCGTTGGTTCGACGGTTACGGGTGCAAGGCGTACCGTACCCTCGTCCGCGCCAGCCGGAGAAAAGACCATCACGCCCAGCGCGTCATCCGAGCCAGTAACGATGGCTGACGCTGGTAGAACGATCCCCGTGCGGCCATCCCTGACATGCACGTTCACCGACACGGACGAGCCGGGCAGAATCTGTAGCCCCTCAGGCGGGGTCAGACCGAACTGAATGCGGAAAGTTTGCCCAACGCTGGAAGTCTCAGCATCGAATTCGCGGATTTCCAGCGGGAAGACTTCGTCGCTTACGGGAAATTTGGCCGTGATCGTGATGTCATCCTGCTGTCCCGAGCGTTGGAACAGGATCTCGGGGACGTCCACCTCGATCCGCAGTTCCGACATATCGTGAATACGCACGATCGGAGTCCCCGCCGACACTGTGGTAAAGGCCTCAACTGCGCGGCTGGACACAAGCGCGTCGAACGGCGCCGTCAGCGTTGCGTGTTCCAGCTCGTATTCCGCGTCGCGCAGCGCGATCGCGGCCAGCTGCGCTTCGGTTTCGGAATCATCGACTGCCACTTGGCTGGCGGTAGTGCCGCGCAACCGCGACAGGCGCGCAACAGTGCGGTCGGCCTGTTCTTTCTGCAAGCGGGCGCGATCCAGCCTGAGTTCGAACGGTTCCTGATCCAGACGGGCAATCAGACCGTCCTTCGGAATGACGAACCCTTCGGTGACAGGCATCTCAACAATCTGCCCTGCAACCTGAAAGGCCAGATCAACGGTCTGACGCGCAGCGACGCGGCCAAAAAACTGACGCGTGAAGCCCGGCGCCGTTTCCTGCACCTGCATCAGCTTGACCGGTTTCGCGGTCTCTTGCGCGACAAGCGGCGTCGCCAAAACGGCCAATAGAAGGCCCAGAGAAGTCAGCTGTTTCATTTCTTCAATCCCTTGGGAATTCCCGTTTTCAGTACGTTGTCACGAATCTTGCTCGCCATCCGGGCGAACTCGGCTGTTTCTTCTGCGTTCAGGCCCGAAGCCTTGTGAAACAGATCTCCGGCCGCTGACACCAGCATATCACGCGCGCCCTCGCCCTGTTCGGTCAGCACCAGCAACCAAGCACGGCGATCGTTGGGATCGCGCTGGCGCGCCAGATAGCCGGCTTCTTCCAGAGCATCCGCAGTGGCCGTGATGGTCGATGGCACACTCAGCATGTCCGCCGCCAGTACACCCATCCGTTTGGGTTCATCCAGCTTGATCAGCATATGACATTCCGGGTGGCTCAGGTCGGTTTCGATGGTGCCGAAGGTCTCTTCGAGTTTCCAGTAGAGGGCATAGACGCCCATGATCGCCTGAATTTCAGGGCTCAGGCGGCCAAGCCTGTCGCTGATACTGTCTGACATGAAAGAGACTCCGAAAGGTCATTGCGGGCCATATACTTCAAAATATGAACTATTCAACATCTGAAGTTGCGATTCATCTTCTGGCCGAGTTTCCCTCGGGTCATCAAGACTTGATCAAATGTCCTTGTGACTGCATTTTGGGCAAACCCAAAACGTTCAGGACCAGCCATGTATATCCCTGCGATCACCGGTACAGGCGTTTACACGCCCGAAAACGCCATCACCAATGCCGAGTTGGTAAAAGCCTTCAACGCCTATGCCGACAAGGTAAACGCAGAGAACGCCCAGGCCATCGAAGCCGGGCAGATGGAACCGATGCAACATTCGTCCGAAGAGTTCATCGTCAAGGCGTCAGGCATCGAAAGCCGCTATGTGATGGACAAATCCGGTATATTGAACCCCGACAGCATGCATCCCGCTTTGCGTCAGCGCAGCGATGACGAGCCGGGGATCATGACCGAAATGGCAGTGGATGCCTGCAACAAGGCGCTGGCGCAGGCCGGTCGGACAGCGGCAGATGTCGATCTGGTGATCTGCGCGGCCTCGAACCATGAACGCGCCTACCCGGCCATCGCCATCGAGATACAGCAGGCTTTGGGCATCAGTGGCTTTGGGTTTGACATGAACGTCGCCTGTTCCTCGGCCACGTTTGGCATTCAGGCGGCGGCGGATATGGTGCGGTCGGGTTCAGTTCGGTCCGCATTGGTCGTAAACCCCGAAATCTGCTCGGGCCATCTGGAATGGCGCGACCGGGATTGCCATTTCATCTTCGGCGACGTGGCCACGGCCACCTTGATCGAACGCATCGAAGACGCGCAAGGCCCGCATTTTGAGGTCCTGTCGACCCGCTGCGCCACAAGTTTTTCCAACAATATCCGCAATAACAACGGCTTTCTCCGCCGCTCGCGCCCTGATGGGATGATCGACCGGCGCGACATGCAGTTCATGCAGAACGGGCGCAAGGTCTTCAAGGAAGTGCTGCCCATGGTCAGTCAGCATATCAAGGATCACATGGAGGCCGAAGGCATCGTCAGCGACGACCTGAATCGCTTGTGGTTGCACCAGGCAAATAAGACCATGAACGATTTCATCGGCAAGAAGGTTCTTGGACGCATACCCGAGGCGGGTGAGCAGCCCAACATCCTGCAGGACTATGCCAACACATCCTCAGCCGGGTCGATTATTGCCTTTTCCAAATACTCGGACGATCTGGAGGATGGTGATATCGGACTGATCTGCTCGTTCGGGGCGGGGTATTCGGTGGGATCCGTCATCGTGAAACGGAAATCCTGAACCGGACGGGGTTAGTCAAACCACCACCTAACGGCGCGATAGTGCGAGACTTTGCAATCGTTGGATTTTGACAAAACCGCCCAAAGGCGCTTTGTGCCAGTTTTCAGCTTACGCTTTCTTCTTCGAGATGCAGCTTCATCTCGATCAGTACCTGCTGCAAAAGGCTGGTTTCCTTCAGCAGGCGCTTGGCTTCGTTGACGGTGATGATCCCGTCTTCGATGGCGGCCTGATACTCGGTCATCAGCATGGCGAACCGCTGGCTCAGGGCGATGACATCGGCGTTCACGCCACCTGTGCGCGGGGCGTCCGTGTTGCGATCCCCGTAAGACAGGGTGATGTTCTTCAGGTCCGCCAGCGCCGAGGTGACATGCGGATAGTTGGCCGCATTTTCAAGCCGCGCGACCGCGTCGACGGGCATGAACCGATCAGCATGTTCTGAATTGTCCGAATAGTAGCGGCCCAGCGTCGCCTTGGATTTGCCCGTGATCTCGCACGCGGCTTCGATCCCTACATCTTTCACCAACGCTTCGGTGTGTTTCTTTAGATATGCCCCGATATCTGCCATATTTTTACCTTTGTTACCTGCACGCGCCGCCCCTTCTATTCGTTTTGGGGGAAAGCGTAGGGAAATTTCCCATAACTGAATCATAATTGAAATGCCATAAATTGACTATCCCTCAGATATGCGGGGGATTTTGTGAGTGAGTGGCGGCCGTTCAGTGCCGGTAATGAGTAATCGTGAGGCACTATTGTTCAGCCTCACTCCGTTTTGGTCACATGTTGACCGATGGCGTCGCTGTTGCATGCGCAAGGTTCCATCCCCAAAGAGCATCTGCTCGGCCTCTGCAATGGCAACGGCGGCGTCACTTCTTCTCATCAGGCGATTGATGTCTTGTCGGATTGGCGCCGGCGATTTAGACCCGCCGCATGGCAAAACTGTATTTCAATTACTCGACCATGAATGCGGGCAAATCGACCGTATTGCTGCAGGCCTCGCACAACTACCGTGAGCGCGGCATGAAGACCTATCTGATGACCGCCGCCGTGGACGGGCGCGATGGTGTGGGGCGGATCGCCTCGCGCATCGGGATTTCCGAGCAGGCCGATACGTTCCGCCCTGATGATAACGTCTTCACAATGATCGAAACGCGCCAGAAGGCCGATCAGATTGCCTGCGTCTTCGTGGATGAGGCCCAGTTTCTGTCCGAGGATCAGGTCTGGCAACTGGCCCGCGCTGTGGATGATCTGAAAGTGCCAGTGCTGGCCTTTGGGTTACGGGTGGATTTCCAGGGCAAGCTCTTCCCCGGCTCAGCCGCTCTGCTGGCCTTGGCGGATGAGATGCGCGAGGTCCGCACCATTTGCGAGTGCGGACGCAAGGCCACAATGGTGATTCGGCAGGACGAAAATGGCCGCGCCATCACCGAAGGCGCGCAGGTTCAGATCGGCGGGAACGAGACCTATGTCTCGCTCTGCCGCAAACACTGGCGCGAGGCGGTCGGCGACTAGATCCCTTTGCGTTTTAGACCGGATTCGGCAAGTCGTGCCCGGCGACGAAGGCCGCCACGTTATCCAAAGCCATGTGCCCCATGCCGGTCCGCACCTCTTCGGTGGCGGTGCCCAGATGCGGCAGCAGGGTAACGTTCTGCATCTCGCGCAGCGCCTGCGGTACGACCGGTTCGAACTCGTAGACATCCAGCCCGGCCCCGGCGATCTGACCCGATTGCAGCGCGTTGACCAGAGCCGCCTCATCCACCACTTCACCCCGTGCGATATTCACCAGAATGGCTGAGGGGTTCATGGCCTCAAGCACTGCGGCATTGATCAGATGGCGCGTTTCTGCCCCGCCCGGAACCGCCAGAACCAGAAAATCGACCGAGGCCGCCAATACCGAAAGATCGGGGATATATTCAGCGTGATACTCAAGCTGTTTGGCACTGCGGGACTGATAGGCAACCTGCATGCCAAACCCGAAGTGACAGCGCCGCGCGATGGCCTGACCGATGCGGCCCATGCCGACGATGCCAACACGCTTACCGGTGACATGATGCCCCAGCATCTGCGTGGGATGCCAACCCTGCCAGTGATCAGCCCGCAGCAGTCGCTCTCCCTCACCCGCGCGGCGCGCGGTCGAAAGCAGCAAGGTCATGGCGATGTCTGCGGTCGCATCCGTGACCGCTCCGGGTGTGTTGGTCACAGCAATGCCCAAGGCGCTTGCGGCCCCGACATTGATGTGATTGTAGCCGACGCCAAAATTGGCCAACAGCTTGCAACGCGGATCAGGCACTTTGGCGAACACCTCGTCCGAGAACAGGTCGCCCAGAGTTGGCACAACCACGTCATAGTCCTGCAACGCCCGCACCATCTCAACCTCGGAAAGCGGGGTGGTTGCGGGGCGAATCTCAACATCGAACTCGGCAGCCGCTCGCGTTTCGATTGCGGCGGTCATGGGGCGCGTGATCCAGAGTTTCATCAGTGCATCCTTCCGCCGATAGGAACTTTCCCATCGGGGCCGATCAACACGATCTCACCGTTTTCATCCGGCAGACCAAGGACCAGAACCTCGGACATGAACTTGCCGATCTGGCGTGGCGGGAAATTGACCACAGCCATCACCTGTTTGCCGATCAGCGTCGACGGATCGTAATGCGCGGTGATCTGGGCCGAGGTTTTGCGCTCGCCAATCTCACCGCCGAAATCGATCCACATCTTGATCGCGGGCTTGCGGGCTTCGGGATAGGGCTCGGCGCGGATGACCTCACCGACGCGGATGTCGACTTTCATAAAGTCGTCAAACGAGATTTCACTCACGACCCAACTCCTTGGAGCGGTCAGTTGCAGCCTGTACGGCGCGGTGCAACAGGTTCGGGAAACCGTCCGCTTCGTGCATCAGAACCTCTAGCGCGGCCTGTGTCGTGCCATTGGGCGAGGTCACGTTGACCCGCAGTTGCGAGGGGTCTTCCTCGGCCGCCATCGCCAAGGCACCGGCGCCTGCAACCGTGGATTTCGCCAGTTTCATGGCCAGCTCATGCGGCAGACCCTGCGCCTGCCCTGCGGCGGCCAGCGTTTCAATCAGGTGGAACACATAGGCCGGGCCAGAGCCGCTGACGCCGGTGACCGCATCTATCTGAGCCTCGTCCGACAGACGCACGGTTTCACCAATCGCCGACAGCAGATTTTCCGCAAGGTCCAGATCGTCGCCGGACACATGTGCATTGCCGATCATCGCCGTGATACCCTGACGGATCGCCGCCGGTGTGTTCGGCATGGCCCGCACAATCGGGGTGCCTTCGCCCAACACTTCCTCAAACGTGGCAATCGAGGTGCCCGCTGCAACGGAAACGAACAGGCTGCCACCACCACCGAGGGCCTGAATTGCGGGCAGCGCCTCACCCATCATTTGCGGTTTGACAGCAACCAGCACGACTGCGGGGGATTCGGGCAGTGGCGTGTTGATGTTGACGCCTTGCGCTTTCAGCCAGTCCGAGGGGTAAGGATCAATCACCCAAACGGAAGCGGCGGGTAGGCCGTGATCCAGCCAACCCGCCAACATCGCGGACCCCATCTTTCCGCATCCCAATAACACAAGGCCCTGCTCGGCCACGCGTGACATGTCCATCTGTGCCCCTCCCCTTTTCAACGGTTCAGGGCAAAGGTTTACGCGCGGCCGTATGCCTCTGCAATGGCGACTTGCATCGCATCTTCCGGATCGCGATTGCCCCAAGTGACCAGCTGAATCGCCGGGTAGTAGCGCTCAGCGCTCATCACTGCGGCGGTGATCATCGTGTCGATCTGATCCGGGCTTGCGGTCTGCCCACCGGCCAGAACCAGGCCGTAGCGATAGACCATCAGCTTCTGGTTCGCCCAATAGGTAAACGCGCCCGCCCAGCACTGATCATTCATCTTGTTGAGCAGCTCATACAGCTGGCTCTCACGCTCGGACGGAGGCTCCATCTCGAACGAGCAAACCATGCGCAGCGTTTCGTCATAGTTGGACCAGGCCAGCGTGATCGAATAAGTCCGCCACTGCCCTTCGACAGCCATGGCAATCTGATCGTCGCCGATGCGGTCAAAATCCCAGTCGTGATGTTCGGCCAGATGTTCAACAATATCGATTGGATGAAGGTCTTCTTCGAGAAACTGCTCGGAAAGGGCCATAATGCCACCTCACTACTCTCTAGCATTTCGGGGCTGGCAGCGCCCCAGCGCTAGTTGCCTGCTCTACAAGCCGGGCTTCCCCCATATGCCTGTACTAAATATGGTGCGCCGCGAGAGGGTGTCTGGCAACCCCATTTCTTGGGGATAACAGCAATAAGTTGTGGACAGTCAGCAACGACGATCAAAATGTTGGCATCTTCTGCAGCTTTATCTTGATTAATTTCTGCAAGGCGGCATGATACACGGCACCGCACAATCCGACCTCGGATTGCGCGGCGTTAATCTTGTCTCAAAATTCTGGATATGGGCGTTACTTGTCCAGTTTCGCCTCAAGCGCGGCGATGCGCGCCTCAAGCGCGGCGTTTTCTTCGCGGGCCTTCTGGGCCATGGCGCGCACGGCGTCGAATTCTTCACGCGTGACGAAATCGCGGTCGGCCAGCCAACGGTCGATCATCGACTTCATCGCATTCTCGGCCTCTTCGCGTGCGCCCTGCGCCACACCCATGGCGTTGGTCATCAGCTGTGAAACGTCGTCGAGGATCTTGTTGCGGGTTTGCATGGCTTTTCTCCGAAATCGCGGTTCTACCCTATATGGGGAAGGATTGGCGCAGGCTCAAGGTTGACTTGCCCTGCAAACCCCGGGCAATGAGACGCATATGCAGGCTGTTCTGAATTTCCCCGATCTGTCGCCCGAGCTGTTCTCGATCTCGTTGTTCGGGATGGAGTTTGCGCTCAGGTGGTATGCACTGGCTTATATTGTCGGCATCCTGATTGCCTGGCGTCTGGCGGTGATGGCCCTGCAGCGTCCGGCCCTTTGGCGCAATGAGACGCCACCCATGAAGCCCGAGCAGCTGGATGACCTGCTGACATGGATCATCATTGGCGTCATTCTGGGCGGCCGGCTGGGCTTTGTGCTGTTTTATCAACCGGCCTACTACCTGTCGCATCCGGCGGATATCCTGAAGGTGTGGCAAGGTGGCATGGCCTTTCACGGCGGGCTGCTGGGGGTGATTGTCGCCTCGTACCTCTATGGTCGCCGTCACAACATTCCGACCCTGTCGCTGGGCGATCTGGTGGCCTATACCGTCCCGCCCGGCCTGTTGCTGGGGCGGCTTGCCAATTTCATCAACGCCGAACTTTGGGGGCGACCAAGCGAGCTGCCTTGGGCCGTCATCTTTCCCGGCTTTGCGGCGCAGGACTGCCCGGGCGTCGTGGCCGGCATGTGCGCCCGTCACCCTTCGCAGCTATACGAGGCGGCGCTTGAGGGTGTCCTATTGGGCGCAGTCCTTTTGTGGCTGGCCTATCGGCGCGGCGCGTTCCGGAAACCCGGCCTGATCATGGGCGTTTTCCTCGCAGGCTACGGGGCATCCCGCTTCGTGGTCGAATTCGTCCGTCAACCTGACGCTCAGTTCATCTCGCCCGGCAATCCGCTTGGGCTGGCGTGGCATATCGGCGGCTACGGCCTGACTATGGGGCAAATCCTGTCTCTGCCGATGATTGCCCTTGGCCTGTGGTTCGCCCTGCGCGCCCGGCGTACGGCATGAACCTGCACGATCTTCTGATCGCCCGAATCCGGCAAGACGGCCCGATGACGCTGGCCGATTATATGACCGAGTGCCTGCTGCACCCAACTCTGGGCTATTACTCCACGCGCGACCCGTTCGGTGCGCAGGGCGATTTCGTCACCGCGCCAGAAATCAGTCAGATGTTCGGGGAATTGATCGGGCTGTCACTGGCGCAAAGCTGGATAGATCAGGGACAGCCTTCTGCCTTTGCTCTGGCCGAACTTGGACCGGGCCGCGGCACACTGATGGTTGATATCCTGCGCGCGACCCGCTCGGTTCCCGGTTTTCATGCGGCGGCCAAGATTGTTCTGCTGGAAGCCTCCGAGACGCTCCGCGACGTGCAAAAGGCAACCCTGAAAGATCACAACCTGCAATGGATCACCGAAGTGGTGGATCTGCCGGACCTGCCGCTGTTTCTGGTGGCGAATGAGTTCTTTGACGCCCTTCCCATCCGCCAGTTCCTGCGCGATGGCACCGCTTGGCGCGAACGGATGGTGGGCGAGGCCGATGGCGCGCTGAGTTTTGGCCTTGGCCCCGCCACACCACAAGGGGCACTGCAGGACAGGCTGTCCGATACGCGAGACGGGGATCTCGTCGAACTTTGCGATGTCGCTATGCCGATACTAGCCACTATCGCCAGCCGAATCGCGCAGAACGGAGGGGCCGCTCTGATCGTGGACTATGGTGACTGGCGCTCGCTCGGCGATACGCTTCAGGCCCTGAAGGCGCATGAGCGTGCGGACCCTCTGCAAACCCCCGGTCGGGCAGACCTGACCGCGCATGTGGATTTTGAGCCCTTGGCGCTGGCAGCAAAGGCCGCAGGCTGTGCTTATACCCGCCTGACACCACAGGGCATTTTTCTGGAACGCCTGGGAATCACCGCCCGCGCGCAGGCCTTGGCCAAGGGTATCGGCGGCTTCAAGCTTGATGAACTGGTGGCCGCACATCGCCGGTTGACGCACCCCGATGAAATGGGAAATCTGTTCAAAGTGCTGGGCCTCTACCCGCCCCAAACTGCGCCTCCACCGGGACTGGAACCATGACTTTGGAAATTCTCACGTCGGATATGCTGGCCCCCGTAAAACACGGCTTTTTCAGCCGTAGAGGCGGCGCATCCTCGGGCGTCTTTGCGGGATTGAACTGCGGCTTTGGCTCGTCCGATCAGACAGAGATCGTAGCCCTGAATCGCCGACGGGTTGCTGACGCGATGGATGTCACGCCCGAGGCACTGGTTGGTGTGCATCAGATTCATTCGCCCGATGTGCTGACGGTGGATGCGCCCCTTACGGGTGACAAACCCAAGGCGGATGCGCTTGTGACCGCCACGCCCGGGCTGGCACTGACCATTCTGACCGCAGACTGCCAGCCTGTGCTTTTCTGCGACCCTGACGCAAATGTGATCGGCGCCGCCCATGCTGGCTGGCGCGGCGCTTTGGACGGAGTACTAGAGGCCACATTGGACGCGATGGAGGCTCTGGGGGCGACGCGCGAAAACACGCGTGCCGTGATTGGGCCATCCATTTCGCAGGCGGCCTATGAGGTCGGCCCCGAGTTTTTGGATGCGTTCATGACAGAGTCCCCGGAAAACAGCCGATTCTTCGCAAACGGCACCGATGACCGGCTGCAATTCGATCTGCCTGCCTTTGGCCTGCACAAATTGCGTCAGGCGGGCGTTGGGCAGACAGAATGGACCCGGCATTGCACGTATTCCGATCCGGATCGCTTTTATTCATACCGCCGGACAACTCATGCAAAAGAAGCGGATTACGGGCGGCTGATTTCGGCGATCAAACTGTAGAATGAGCCTCGAATAAGGCAAGGTCGCCACCTTTCCGCCACATTTATTGTGTTTATCTGACACAGAATCGTAGTGAATTTTGTGCCAGTACTCAGAAGGTTATCTGTCTTTGCCGACAAATAAATGCTGGTACCTCAAACAGGGGGAACGCCTAGCTATATTTTTGTCCGCATTTGATCCCGGTTAAGCCTTATCCATGCCGCAAATCGGCGTCACCTTAGGTTTACACACGGAACGAGGCACAGACCTCCGATCGAGCAGGACCAGAAAATGAAACAGAAATCTCGCTTTCTCAGCGCGGTCATTCAGGCCGCGCAGGACCAGAAACTGGAAATGCCGTGGAAGCGAGTTTCAAGCCATTCTGTCAGAGTTGCCCGCCGTTTGGCGACGCGACGCTGAAACAGAAAGCCAACGGAACCAAGCTGCCGGTTCCATTTGGTCAACGTGCACCGGGTAAGGCTCCGATCCGGTGTGCGTGGGATGCAACAACATCTGCATCCTGAGTTCGGAGCGTGTTTGTGGGTTTTTTCGCCCACGCTGTACGAGTTTGTCTGGGGGGTCAATGGATTGACCAATGGAATGCGAAATTACTTCGCTGTGCGCCGCGGCCATCGCCTGCGCCCAGAGGTTGCCCATTTATTTCAAGACAAAGAACCGAGCCGACAGATGGGCCTGCATGGGGGTATGCCCTGTCTGATCCGGTTCTAAAAAGGAACGGAATATTAATGACTATTCCAAAATCACTGGCCATTGCCGCCAGAAATGCTGTCGAAACGTCGGCGTTGCTACGCGACACTCCGCGACCGACAACAAAACAGAAAGCCCAGCTGCGCCGTTACGAAGTGAGCGCTCTGCTCAAAAACGGAGACATCGCGCAAACCCGGCATATCGCACCTGCCTTGCCAATGTTCGAGGACGCCTTTTGCGCCTTCTCACGGGGGTCACTTGTGGAAACCGAACAGGGACCCATGGCGATCGAGGATCTGCTGCCCGGTGATACTGTACTGACGCAAGACGGGAGTTCTGAGACCGTTTTGTGGAAGGGTTCGGTGACATTGGTCCCCGGCCGCGAGGACTCTCGCGGGCGCACCCGTCCTTTGACCCGGATCATGGCCGATACGTTTGGCATGCAGAAACCGATGTCCGGTGTCATTGCCGGACCTGCCGCGCGCCTGCTTGGAACTCCGGTCCATATGCGGCGCCTGCACGGTGGGTCGCCGATTCTGACGCCGGTGGCCGAGTTCCAGGATGGAATGGGCATAGTGGAAACAATGCCGCCGACTCCAGTGGAATTGTTTCACATTTGCCTGAAAAAACACGCGATCATCCGTGTAGACGGCCTGCCCTTTGAAACCTATCATCCAGGTGCTAATGCGGTTCGCATGATCAGCCATTCGTTACGGTCGATCTATCTGAACCTGTTCGCGCATATCGAATCGTTGAACGATTTTGGCCCGTTGCTTATGCCACGCGCCGGAGACGGAGAAATCGACGCGATATCAGCGTGAAGTGTTAAAGAGTACTGCAGAGTGGGGGCTTTATGCAGATTTTGATAGGATGGGCTTTGACCCTGGCGGTGGTGGCTATGCTGCCACCCTGCCCAACAGAAACACAGCGGATGTGGTTTAAGCCGAGCGGTTCATTCGGTCTTCCAACACATCGAACGGGACGCCTGGGTCGTCTTTTGCGCCGCGGATAACAAGCGATGTCTTTACGCTGGCCACGTTTGGCGTGGTCAGTAGTTCTCCGGTCAGGAACTGCTGAAAACTGCTAAGGTCGGGCGCGACGCATTTCAGGATGAAGTCGACCTCGCCATTCAGCATGTGACACTCACGAACCAGCGGCCATTGTCCGCATTGCGCCTCGAACGCGCTGAGTTCAGATTCCGCCTGGCTGTCCAATCCCACCATCGCAAAGACCTGAACCTCAAACCCAAGCTCGCGGGCGTTCACTTCGGCATGGTAGCCGGTGATAAACCCTGCTTCCTCCAACGTACGGACGCGGCGCAGACACGGAGGGGCCGAGATACCGACCCTTTTGGCCAGTTCAACATTGGTCATGCGACCGTCCGCCTGCAATTCCGCCAGAATCTTGCGATCAATTTCATCCAGCCGGGTCGTGACCATAAAACGCTCCTGATTTTTCGGTTCTTATATCAGCAGCCAGCGCACGCGCAATAATGTTTCGCACTCGCGCAATTTTCTTTATTTTCAGATCGCTCTTCTGCGCGGGATCATATCGCCAGGGCATATCGGGTTCTCTTCATGAAGGGGCTTTAAGCCTTGCCCGCCCGTCGCTATATCCTTGCGACGGGCAAAAGGCCCAATTCAGGCAGTTCGAGCGGGGGTACCATGGCCGACACACGACACACCAAGGTTCTGATCATCGGGTCAGGGCCCGCAGGCTATACAGCCGGGGTTTATGCTAGCCGCGCGATGCTGGAGCCCATTCTGGTGCAAGGGATCGAGCCCGGAGGCCAGCTGACAACCACCACCGAGGTCGAAAACTGGCCCGGCGATACCGAGGTACAAGGCCCCGACCTGATGGTCCGCATGCAGGACCATGCCAAAGCGATGGGCTGTGAGATCATTGGCGATATCATCAGCGATCTGGATGTCTCGAAACGCCCGTTCACCGCAAAAGGGGATAGCGGCACGGTCTACACCGCTGACGCGGTCATTCTGGCGACCGGCGCGCGGGCCAAATGGCTTGGCCTGCCGTCGGAAGAGAAATTCAAAGGCTTCGGCGTCTCGGCCTGCGCAACCTGCGACGGGTTCTTTTATCGCGGGCAAGAGATCGTTGTGATCGGTGGCGGCAACACCGCCGTAGAAGAGGCGCTGTTCCTCACCAACTTCGCCAGCAAGGTGACCCTGATCCACCGCCGCGACGAATTGCGGTCAGAAAAGATCCTGCAGGATCGCCTGATGAAGAACGAAAAAATCGAACCGCTCTGGTTCCACGAGCTGGACGAAGTCATCGGGACCGACGCACCCTTGGGCGTCGAAGGCGTGCGCGTCAAGAACGTGAAAACGGGCGAAATCTCTGAAATCCCGTGTAAGGGTGTTTTTGTCGCCATCGGCCATGCCCCGGCCAACGAGCTGGTCAAGGACACGCTGGAAACCCATATGGGTGGCTATGTCGTAACCAAGCCGGGATCGACCGAGACCTCGGTTCCGGGCGTTTTCGCAGCCGGTGACCTGACGGATCACATCTACCGCCAGGCCGTCACCAGCGCAGGCATGGGCTGCATGGCCGCCCTGGATGCCGAACGCTTTCTGGCCGAACAGGACTAAGGGCCACAGGGTCAGGCCAGACCGGCTTGACCCTATCCCCGCGCGGCCTCACACTGGTGCAAAACATGAGGGTCGCGCGTGGTCACAACGGACAACGCTCTTTGGCGTGGCGGGTGGTCAACCCGGCTTAGGATCGGCAGCGGGCTGGTCCTTTTTGTCTTTGCCTTCTTCCACTTTCTGAACATCGGCCTGGGCCTGTTTCACACCGACTATCTGCATGGCATGCAAGATGGTCGAAAGGCCGTGACCCGCCACGACGCCATGAGCGTGCTTCTCTACCTTGCGCTGATCGTGCATTCGGGCCTTGCGCTAACGTCGATCATAGAACGACGGACCTTGCGCATGCCGTTCAGCTCAGCCCTGCAAATCGTGCTGGGGCTGCTGATCCCGATCCAGCTGATCGTCCATATCATTCACACGCGCTACGCGCATGAGATCTACGATGTGAATGACGAAATGGGCTATATCATCATACTGATGTGGCCAAGCACTGCGATTTGGATGCAAAGCCTGCTATTGCTGATCGTGTGGATACATGGCTGCATCGGGTTGCACATGTGGCTGCGGCTGACCTGGTGGTGGGGCAAGACCCTACCCTATCTGATCGGTCTTGCGGTCTTTGTCCCCTCATTCGCGCTGGCCGGTGTGCTGACTGAGGGGCGCCGGATCTGGGCCGATTTTGCCGATGATTTCCTGCGCGAACAGTATATCGAACACTATAACTGGCCCTCGGCCGAAGCCTTCACAACCATGGCCCGCGTCGAAGACAACGCCATGACGGGTTTTTGGGTCGCGCTTGCGGCCACGGCGGCCTTTTATCTGGGCCGCAAGCTGTGGAGACGCCGGCATTCCGTAAAGATAACCTATGCCCGAGGCCCCGAGGTTTTTGCCGAAAAAGGCATGACCCTGCTTGAGATGTCACAGGCCAACGGAATCCCGCATGCCGCCCTATGTGGTGGCAAGGGCCGCTGCACCACCTGCCGCGTGATCGTTGAGGATGGCGGAGATCACCTGTCCCCGCCCAGCGAGATCGAAGCCCGCAGTCTGGCCGCCGTTGGGGCCTCAGCCCAGACACGACTGGCCTGTCAGATGCGCCCGACCGAGGCGGTAAAAGTCTATCGTGTTTTCCGCCCCGATGGTAAGCGCGACCGGGGTCATGCCAGTCAGGGTCAGGAACGTCAGTTGGCCGTGCTGTTTCTGGACATGCGCGGTTTCACCGCCCGAACGACGGGGCAACTGCCCTATGATATTGTCTTCCTTCTGAACCGGTTCTTTGACGCGATCGTGCCCTCGATCACGTCTCAGGGCGGGGTCGTCGACAAATATATGGGGGATGGGTTGCTGGCGGTTTTTGACAAACCCGACCCCCAGCAATCCGCCCGCGCCGGTCTGAAAGCGGCAATTGAGATCAGCCATGCGCTGGAACAGTTCAACCAACAGCTTTCATCCGAAGACAGCCCGCATATCCGTATCGGCATGGGGCTGCATCTGGGCGATCTGGTGCTTGGCGAAATCGGCGCGGCCGGTCACGCCGCGCAAACCATCATCGGGGACGCGGTAAATGTCGCCAGCCGCCTTGAAGCCGAAACAAAACCGCTGGGGGTTGAGCTTCTGGTGTCTGCCGAGCTGCTACAGGCCGCCGAGATGGATATCTCGGACGACCGCATCCAACCCTTCAAGCTGCGCGGCGTGTCCGAGCCGGTTCCAGCGCTGCCGGTCGCCCGCGCCTCGGAACTTGAAAAAGCCTGAGGCAACAGGAACGCGCATACTTACTGTGACACATTTGCGCTAGCTTACCGGAACTTTGATCGTCGGTTTTTCGCCGAATTGGAAAATTCTTCCAATCACGAGAAAAACCGCTCATATCCTCCTTAGTTTTACCTGACCCTGTGGACTCTGACCCGGTGGCGGGGCACATGCCGTTTCAAATGCCAAGATCACACTGGCGCATCATCACATCGACAAGAGTATTCCGATGACCATGCTAAGCAATCTCGCCCCTATATCCGAGCTTTATGTTTCCTATGACTCGGCCCAGAAACTGAAGGTTGAAGCTGCAGATCTGACCAGCCATGATCTGTCTCCACGCCAAATCTGTGATCTGGAACTGCTGATGAATGGCGGCTTCAATCCGCTGAAAGGGTTCCTGTCCGAGGCCGATTACGACAACGTGGTCGAGAACATGCGTCTGGTCGACGGCACGCTGTGGCCGATGCCGATCACGCTGGATGTCAGCGAAGAGTTTGCCGAAAGCATCGAACTGGGTCAGGACATCGCCCTGCGCGACCAAGAAGGCGTGATCCTCGGCACCATGACCGTGACCGACCGCTGGACCCCCGACAAATCGCGCGAGGCCGAAAAGGTCTTTGGTGCGGATGACGATGCACACCCGGCCGTCAACTACCTGCATAACGTCGCGGGCAAGGTCTATCTGGGCGGGCCGGTTGTCGGCATTCAACAGCCCGTTCACTATGATTTCCGTGGCCGCCGGGACACTCCGAACGAGCTGCGCGCCTATTTCCGCAAGCTGGGCTGGCGCCGCATTGTTGCGTTCCAAACCCGCAACCCGCTGCACCGCGCCCATCAGGAACTGACATTCCGCGCCGCGAAAGAGGCGCAGGCCAACCTGCTGATCCACCCGGTTGTCGGCATGACCAAACCGGGCGACGTGGACCACTTCACCCGCGTGCGTTGCTATGAGGCGGTGCTGGACAAATACCCGGCCTCGACCACCTCGATGTCGTTGCTGAACCTGGCGATGCGCATGGCTGGCCCGCGTGAGGCCGTCTGGCATGGTCTGATCCGCGCCAACCACGGCTGCACCCATTTCATCGTTGGCCGCGACCACGCTGGCCCCGGCAAAAACTCGGCTGGCGAAGATTTCTACGGCCCCTATGACGCGCAGGACCTGTTCCGCAAATATCAGGACGAAATCGGCGTTGAGATGGTCGACTTCAAGCACATGGTCTATGTGCAGGAACGCGCCCAGTACGAGCCGAATGACGAGATCCTCGACAAGGACGATGTCACGATCCTGAATATCTCGGGCACCGAACTGCGCCGCCGTTTGGCCGAAGGTCTGGAAATCCCCGAATGGTTCAGCTTCCCCGAAGTGGTCTCCGAGTTGCGCAAGACCAAACCACCGCGCAGTCAACAGGGCTTTACCGTGTTCTTCACCGGCTTTTCGGGCTCGGGCAAATCCACCATCGCCAACGCGCTTATGGTCAAGCTGATGGAGATGGGTGGCCGTCCCGTGACGCTGCTGGATGGCGACATTGTGCGTAAGAACCTGTCGTCCGAGTTGGGCTTCTCAAAAGAACACCGCGATCTGAACATCCGCCGCATTGGTTATGTGGCCAGCGAGATCACCAAGAACGGCGGTATCGCCATCTGTGCGCCAATTGCGCCCTATGCAACCACCCGCCGGGCTGTCCGGGAAGAGGTCGAACAGTTCGGTGCCTTCTGCGAGGTTCACGTGGCCACCAGCATCGAAGAATGCGAACGCCGCGACCGCAAGGGCCTTTATAAGCTGGCGCGCGAAGGTAAGATCAAGGAATTTACGGGCATTTCAGACCCTTACGATGTGCCCCAGAACCCTGAACTGAGCGTCGAGACCGAGAATGTCGAGGTCGATAACTGCGCCCATCAGGTTCTGCTGAAGCTTGAAAGCATGGGCCTGATCGCTGCAAACTAGGCCGCTGCGCTAAGCCAGATTGGAAACGGCCTCCGGTCACCGGGGGCCGTTTTTCGTGCAAACCAACGACCGAGATTGACAAAGATGCGTGGCCTTGATGCAGTCGGCCCAGTCAAATTCGGTACGGCCAATTCACGATGCACCCCTTTCCTCAAATCGCCAGCTTCTGGTTTGGCTCCGATCTCAGCTGGCTTGAGGCGCTGTGCATTCAATCTTATCTGGACCACGGCCATTCCTTCACCCTCTATGCTGCACATGACATCGCGAATATCCCGCATGGCGTCGACCTGCGGCACGCGTCCGAGATATTGTGGCCCGCCCCTTACGATCTGCGCCCCGAAGATCGGCTAGGCGTTGCGGTGTTTTCGGACATCTTCAGGCTGAAGTTGCAGGAACGCACGCAATCCATCTGGGTGGATCTGGATGCGCTGTGTCTGAAGTCTTTTGATTTTGCGTCCCCTTATGTCTTTGCCCCGTCTCAATCCGGTAAATTTCCCAATGGGGTGCTGCGCCTGCCGCAAGAGTCCCAGACCCTTGCGCAAATGCTGGCATTTGTCACCTCGGCCAACCCGACCCAACCCTGGCGCGGGGCCAAGCTGCGCAGGCGCAACGCGCAGCGTATCGCAGAGGGTGAAACCTGGGGGATCGAGGCGCTGCCATGGGGATGTTCCGGCCCAAAGGCGCTGGGGCATTTTCTGCGTGAGTCCGGCGAAGACATCCACGCCATGCCTGCCGATACGTTCTACCCCCTGACCAACGAGGCGCTTTGGAAGCTGCACGACCCAAGGCTTCCGCCAGATGCAGTCGAACGAGACGGGGTGCATTCCGTGCATGTCTTTGGGCATCAGAAAAAATTCATGGCGCAACAGACTGCGGGCCTGCCGGTGCGGGGTTCGTTTCTCAGCACACTGTGCGCGCGCCACGGTATCGATCCACAGAATAACCCGATCGCACCAATGGCTTGGATGGGTCTTTAACCAGACGCGCCCGATAGCTCATGCCGCAGCGCGCGCACGGCGCGCTCTTCGAACTGACCAAAGTCTGCGGCAGTGCCCTGAATCTCTTTCAGATGGGGCAGACGCTGGGCATAGTCTTCCTCGGATGCGGATTGGATCGCCTGCTGTATCTCCGCCTGAGTCTCGCAGAGGATCATCCCCGAGGTGTCCATGAAATCCCCGATATTCGGGCAGCCCCAGTAGATCGGAACGGTCGCACACAGGATCGAGTCGATGAGTTTCTCTGAGAAATAGTTTCGCTCCCGCACGTTCTCGATCACGACCGAATAGCGGTAGGGGGTCAGACCGTCCGATTTCTGCTCGAACGACGTGTATCCGCGCCCCATGATATCCACATCAGCCCCGGTTTCGCGGACCCAGTCGATCACGTCATGGCGCAGCTGGTGGCCCACAAGATCCCGCTTGGCCGAGGCGATCAGCGAGCAGGATTTGACCTTCTCAACCTGCAACGCCTGCCAGTCCGGCACCATCGTCACGCCGTAGGGCAGAAATACAGCGTTGGGCAGGTTTTCCAGCAAAACGTCGTGAAAGGTGAACACCCGAAAGAACCGTCGCCAAGTCAGGCGCAACTGTCTGTCATGTTTGGCATGGATGGCCGAAGGCTCGCCCATCATCAGCGAAATCCGCGCCTTCGTGCCCCGCCGCAATCGCCAGTGAACCGTTGAATTGGGATACATAATCAGATGATCTGTCGGCGCGAGGTCACCAACTGTTTTGCCCAACAAACGATCCGGGCAGCCCTCATGCCAGATCAGCTCGGACAGAGGCACCTCGGCCAGTTTCGGGCCCAGACGGTGCCCGTAGGGCAAAACAGCAATCGCTTCGGTCATTGATCCGCCTCGGGCAAGTCGACCTGTCCGCGCATCAGAACATAGCCCTGCCCTGCCACCTTGATCCCGGTCATGGCATCAGAGGGACCAACGCGCGTCACCGTCGCCTGCCCCGGACGCCCCATGTCGTGGCCCTGTTCAGCGATGAATGAGTCTTTCTCCATCAAACCGTATTTCCAAAGATAGGCTGCCATTGCGCCGGTGGCAGAGCCGGTAAAAGGGTCCTCGGGCGGGCTGGGCGGGGCCAGCAGCAGGCGTGAGAAGGTATCCCCCTGCGCCGTTGCCCCCTGCAACGTCACCAAAAACGGCTCGGCCATGTCAGAGCCGGAATAACCCGCCGCAGCCGCCACCTGTCGCAGAGGCCCTTCAACCAGCCGCGCGGCGCGCAAAGCGTCGTGATCCCTCAGAACCGTGATACAGAACGGCAACCCGGTTGAAACCAGTTGGGGCGGAGAAATGATGGCCTCTTCGGGCAGGGAAATCGCTCTTGCAACCAGATCGGCGGGAACATGTGCCCCAAATTCCGGCGCAACTTGCGTCATCTCGATCTCATCACCGTTCAGACGAATGGCGACAAGGCCCGCCCCGGTTTCCAAAGTCAGAGAGTCGCCGTCAACCAGCCCACGCGACCGAAGTGCCGCGACCGTTGCGATGGTCGGATGACCGGCAAAGGGGATTTCACGGCTGGCCAGAAAATACCGAACCCGGATATCGGCAACATCCGACGGGCCGGTAAAGGTACACTCGACCAGAGAGGTTTCGCGCACATAAGCCATGCAGACCTCATCCGACAGATGGGCCGCGCCATGGATCACTGCGCAGCCATTGCCGCCAAAGGCTGTGTCGGTAAAGGCATCTACCCAGTCAAAATCGAACCAGCTCATCCAACGATTCCTTACATGCACATGTCATCCCGGATGCAATCCGGAGCCAGTGCATGTTTCGCTGGTGTCGGGCGGAATGTCACGCGCAAACGCGTGTGGCTGGGGCCGTTCAGTGAACGGCCACCGGTGAAAGGTCATGCTCGCGGGCCAGCACAAAGGCCAGCTTGCGGTCGGCGACAAGCGCCAGTTGCTGCCCATCGGAATCGTGCACGGCGTACAGTTGATCCAGATCTCCGGCCTGATCGCGCAGATCGCTGGGCAGATCGGCAACCTCGACCGTTTTGACATATACGATACGGTCGCCTTCGGTGTTGATTTCAATCGGTGTATTCATTGCTCTTACCCCTTTCGTATATTGATTGTCTGCACCACGGTTTCCGGCACGGCGCGGGTCAGATCCACATGCAGCAGACCGTTTTCCATGATCGCCTCGCCCACCTCGACACCGTCGGCCAGCACGAACATGCGCTGGAATTGACGCGCCGCGATACCGCGATGCAGGAAGATGCGCCCCTCGCTATCGTCGCGCTGACGACCTCGGATCACCAGTTGGCGGTCCTCGATGGTGATCGACAGATCCTCTTCTGCGAACCCGGCCACCGCCAGAGTTATGCGGTAGGAAAAATCCGAGGTCTGTTCGATGTTGTAGGGCGGATACCCTTCGTTGCCAGCCTTTGCAGACCGTTCCAGAAGGCGTTCCAATTGCTCGAACCCCAATAGATGTGGGTATGAGCCCAAGGTAAGTTTCGACACGTGTTCTCGTCCTTTTATGTCAAAGCGACGTATTGGGCGGCCCCGTTCTGGCAACCGCACAAGATAGAATATGGGAAGAAACCGGGATGTCCACAAGGTCTGGCGCGATAACGTCTTGCACACTATCTTGTTGGGGACACACCACAACAAGCCCGAGTCGCCAATGAACGCGCCCACTGACCTATCCATGAAAACCGACGAAGTTCTGCGGGTTGAGCTGGAGGTTTTTCGCCGTCAGCACCGTGATCTTGATGAGGCGATCGAGGCGTTGCAGGCCACCGGCACATCCGATCAATTGACGATCAAACGCTTGAAAAAGCAGAAACTGCGGCTGAAAGACATCATCCGCCTGATCGAGGATCGCCTGACCCCCGACATCATCGCCTGACGCATTGCCACGCATACGGATTTGGCTATAGTGCGCGCTCTTTCGAACGGCAGGGACGCAAGCGGATGAGCGATGTGAAAGTGGGTATCATCATGGGCAGCCAATCGGATTGGCCCACGATGAAAGAAGCCGCCAATATCTTGGATGAATTGGGCATCGCGTATGAAAAACGCATCGTTTCGGCCCACCGTACCCCTGACCGCCTGTGGGACTATGGTAAGACCGCCGCGTCGCGCGGTCTGCATGTGATCATCGCAGGCGCTGGCGGGGCCGCGCATTTGCCTGGCATGATGGCGTCGAAAACTCGCGTGCCTGTGATCGGTGTTCCGGTGCAGACGCGGGCTTTGTCGGGCGTCGACTCGCTATATTCGATCGTCCAGATGCCCAAAGGGTTTCCTGTGGCGACCATGGCAATTGGTTCGGCCGGTGGGGCCAATGCGGGCTTGATGGCGGCTGGTATTCTGGCCTTGCAGGACAGCACTCTGGCCGAACGGCTGGACGCGTGGCGTGAGGCTCTGTCCGCCTCGATCCCGGAGGAGCCTGTTGATGAGTGACGCTCTGCAAACCGGTGCCCGGATTGGAATCCTGGGCGGAGGCCAATTGGGCCGGATGCTGTCGGTCGCGGCCTCCCGCTTGGGGTTTGTGACCCATATCTTTGAGCCGGGCGCGAACCCGCCCGCAGCGCAAGTCGCCGACCGCGTGACAACCGCGCCCTATGACGACGCCGACGCGCTGCGCGCCTTCGCCGACTCGGTCGATGTCATCACCTACGAGTTCGAGAACATCCCGACAGAGGCGCTGGACCTGCTGGAAGCCCACCGCCCGATCCGTCCGGGACGCGAGGCTCTGCGGGTCAGTCAGGATCGGTTGACCGAGAAGAATTTCCTGCAAGGTCTTGGCCTCAACACCGCGCCCTTTGCGGACGTCACCGATCTGGCAAGCCTGAATACGGCCATTGAGGAAATCGGCACACCTGCGATCCTGAAAACCCGCCGCTTCGGTTATGACGGCAAAGGGCAGGCCCGCCTGCGCGCGCCTGAGGATGCCGAGGCTGCTCTGGCCGATATGGCGGGCGCGCCTGCGATCCTAGAGGGATTTGTGGAATTCACCCACGAGGTCTCGATCATCGCGGCCCGCGGACTTGATGGTCAGGTCGCTTGCTTTGACCCCGGTGAGAACGTTCACCGCGATGGCATCCTGCACACCACAACGATCCCTGCCCGCCTGCGCCCGGCGCAGCGGACGGATGCAGTTCTGTTGGCAGCCAATGTCCTGAATGCTCTGGACTATGTGGGCGTGATGGGTGTGGAGTTGTTCGTCACACCCTCGGGCCTGATCGTGAACGAAATCGCGCCTCGGGTGCATAACTCGGGCCACTGGACGCAGAATGGCTGCGCCGTCGACCAGTTCGAGCAGCATATTCGTGCCGTGGTCGGATGGCCTTTGGGCGACGGGCAGCGGCACTCGGATGTGGTGATGGAGAACCTGATCGGCGACGATATGGACCGTGTACCGGAACTGGCGCAGGAGCGGGACGTTGCCCTGCACCTGTACGGCAAGACCGAGGTCAAGCCAGGCCGGAAGATGGGACACTTCAACCGGATCGTCCGCTGAAAGAAATCGCGCATTCTGCGCGATGCCTCCGGCGGAGGTATTTTTGAACAGAAGAAGATGAGGCGGTTAGGTGAAAAATCTGGCCGCCACATCGCCGGACATATGGCTGACACGTCCGCCAGCAAAGGTGGCGGCGACGCGGTGGGTTTTGGCGTCCAGAATGACGATATCAGCGCGTTGACCCGGTACCAGCGTGCCGCGATCTGTCAGGTCGAGAACCCGTGCAGGGCCGGATGAAACCAGCGCCCACGCGCTTGCAAAATCCAGCAACCCGCTCTTTGCCAACATCAACGCGGCGCGGCGCGGGCTGGGGTAGTGGTAATCCGAGGCCAGAGCGTCACACAGCCCCATCGCGATCAGGTCCAGCGCGCTGGCGTTGCCCTTGTGGGAGCCACCACGCACCACGTTCGGCGAGCCCAGGATGATGTGATCTCCGGCCGCGCGTGCGGCTTCGGCTGCGGCGAGAGTTTCGGGGAATTCGGCGATCGAAACGCCGCGGGCGCGCCATCCTGCACGGGTCTCAGACGTGGCATCATCATGGCTGCCCAAGCGCACGCCGTTTTGGGTCAATGCAGCGCAAAGCGTGTCAAGTGCGGCAGGGACTTCGTCGCTGCGGGCATGCATGGATAACAGCATCTCAAAATGCGCATCGGGGTTGCGCCCCGCTTTCAAGGCCTGCCCGGTCAGACGCGGTGGTTTGCGCCCTTCGGCCAGACGGTCATGCGGCAGGTGGTCGTTGAACACAACATAAGGCACCCGCCAATCCGCGATCTTTTCGGCCAGCCATTCATAGTCGTCCAGCATATGCGTCTCGAACCGCAATTGCGGGATCAGATCCGTGACGGTGTCGTCCTTGACCTCGGCAATCGCCTTGAACACTTGAGAGGCGAAGTCTGGCCCGCGCACCCCGCCCTCCCAGCTATAGAACTGGGCCAGAACGCCGGTGGTGATTCCGTTGGCGGCAAGCTCGGCCTCGACCGACAGAATGCCTTCGTTCATCTGCTTCATGGCACCACGGCGCGGGGCAATGTGACGTTCAAACCCGTCCCCATGCAGGTCGATGATGCCAGGCAAAACCAGATAGCCAGACAGATCAATTTGTCGCCCAGTCCGGTCGCCCTGCACCTTCCCTTCGGCAATTGGCAAATCGACACGCGACAACCCGGCCTCCGGCAGCAGAACCTCTGCTCCGGTCAAGGTCAGTTCCAATGTGGTCATTCCGTGCGCTCCGAGTCCGGCTCCGAGCAATCCTGCCCGATACAGATCTCGTCAATTATGTCCATCACTCCATCAAGCCATGTGATTTGCGGGTCGAATTGCCCGAACTCAATGAAGTGCAACGCCTGCGCCATGACGCGAGGATTGTTCATCATGAAAGTATGCGTCACGGGCAGAACGATGTGATCCGCCATACCTTCGACCTGGGTCGTCCGGATCGACACTTTGCCATCGTCAGGCCCGTCTATCATCGACGAAAAGACCGGGTTCAGAGAATTTTCTCCCGCGATCACCCCAAGCTCGAACTCAACTGCTGGCAATTGACGTGGGATACCTTCGGGACCTGTACCCAATTGCAATCCCGCCGGACCATTGAGATACCCAAATACTTCCCATGCGCTCAATTCATCTACCAGCTGGCTGCCCTGATTTGGCGGCCCAAGCATGACAACGCGGCCCAAGTCCTCCGGATCATGATCTTGCAGCCAATAGCGCAACAGGATACCCCCCATGGAATGCGCCACGACATTCGCGGTGTCGTCCCCGCATTCAGCGAACGCATCGGGCAGAGTTTGCTCGGCCAGTTCCGGAATACCCATATCGGTCGAAGGGTAGCCGGGGCGCACGACCGAGTAGCCATGCGCCTTGAACAGCTGCTCCATCACCGAAAAGGACGCTTCGGTTCGCGCCAACCCATGCAGCAAAATCACGCATTTTGCGTGGGCGGCGACCGGGAGACACAGAAGAACTATGGCAAAAAGAACTCTCATACCCGCCAGATAAGGCCTATTTCAACTCGGGGAAAGATGTGACCTCAGGTTCTGCGCTGTACTGCCAGCGCGATCCCGCCCAAAACCAGCGTCGCGCCGATGATCAATCGTAGGCTTGCCACCTCACTCAACAGCAAAATTCCCGCAGAGATGGCAATGACGGGAACGCTCAATTGCACGACTGCCGCGACCGAAGGGGCAAGCTGCGGCAACACACGATACCAGAGCGCATAGCCAAGGCCCGAGGTCACACCCCCGGACAGAGCCGCCAGAAAATAGCCAAACCCGGTCATCTGCCAAGTGCCACCTGTCACCAGCAAGGCCATAGCCGTGACGGGCAAGGCGACAACGAAATTGGCCGCCGTGCCTTCCAACGCGTTCGGTTCGGACCGTCCGGCCAAGGAATAAGCAGCCCAACCAATTCCTGCCGCAACCATCAGTGCAGCCCCTAAGGCGTCCACCTGAACGGTCCCCGATGGCCAAAGCACGAAGGCTAACCCACCCAGCGCGACCGCTGCGCCTGCCAATTGGCGCGCCGTAGGGGTCGCTCCGGTCACAGCGCCGACGGCGAACA
The DNA here is from genome assembly GCF_059609705.1 of Ruegeria sp. YTSC192. NCBI lineage: Bacteria > Pseudomonadati > Pseudomonadota > Alphaproteobacteria > Rhodobacterales > Roseobacteraceae > Ruegeria > Ruegeria sp. YTSC192. The sequence goes on along the minus strand of NZ_JBXWMG010000003.1, from coordinate 38,832 downwards.
TGGTGATCTGAACAACACCGAACAGGATCAACGCCCCCAACCCTGCGTCGAGGGTTAGATAAGCCACTGAAAAACCGATCATATAGAGCGACAGCGACCCCGCCCCGATGATCCGGCGTGGCGACCGAAGCGGCAGAACCCCACCCTTCAAAAAAACCAACACGGCCAGAACCACCGCCCCCGCGAGAACACGGACGACGGCGAACCCCGCAGAATCACTCGCCCCGCTCTCAATCGCCAGCCGGTTCAGAATCGAATTGGCCGCAAACGCACACATCGTCAGGCAGGTCAGCAAAAACAATCTCATAAAGCCCGCATAACGCGTTGGTCGCACTTTGCACACTCACTTTCCAGCCAAACGCAACGCCTATCCTTCTTCTGTTCAAAAATACCTCCGCCGGAGGCATGGCCGCACAGCGGCCATTCAAAACGAAACGGGGCCGCCCAAAGGCGACCCCGCTCGTAAGCAGTTGGGCTGTCCCTCTCGGCAGCTTGGCCTTGCGGCCAAACGCCTGTCGGGATCGGCAGGATTTCCTTACGGAAATTCGCCTTGCTTACATCATGCCGCCCATGCCACCCATGTCGGGCATGCCGCCGCCAGGTGCCGCGCCTTCTTTGGCGGGCTTGTCGGCAACCATTGCTTCGGTGGTGACCAGCAGGCCAGCAACCGAGGCCGCATCTTCCAGAGCGGTACGAACAACTTTGGCCGGGTCGATCACGCCGAACGAGAACATGTCGCCATATTCTTCGGTCTGCGCGTTGAAGCCGAACGATACATCGCCGGATTCACGGACTTTGCCCGCAACAACTGCACCGTCAACACCTGCGTTCTCGGCGATCTGGCGCAGCGGCGCTTCGATTGCCTTGCGAACGATGTTGATACCAGCGCTCTGGTCAGCGTTTGCGCCTTCCAGCGATTCCAGTGCTTTACCGGCCTGAACCAGCGCAACACCACCGCCCACGACAACGCCTTCCTGAACGGCAGCGCGTGTCGCGTTCAGAGCATCGTCCACACGGTCCTTACGCTCTTTCACTTCGACTTCGGTCATGCCGCCGACGCGGATAACAGCAACACCGCCTGCCAGTTTGGCAACGCGCTCTTGCAGCTTCTCACGGTCGTAATCCGACGAGGTTTCTTCGATCTGGGTGCGGATCTGAGCAACACGTGCTTCGATCTCGGCTTTCTCGCCAGCACCGTCAACGATGGTGGTTTCGTCTTTGGTGATTTCGATTTTCTTGGCGGTGCCCAGCATGTCCATGGTCACGGACTCGAGCTTCATACCCAGATCTTCGCTGATGACCTGACCACCGGTCAGGATCGCGATGTCCTGCAGCATGGCTTTGCGGCGATCGCCGAAGCCCGGTGCTTTGACAGCAGCAATTTTCAGGCCGCCGCGCAGTTTGTTGACCACGAGGGTTGCCAGCGCTTCGCCTTCAACGTCTTCCGCGATGATCAGCAGCGGCTTTTGCGACTGGATCACCTGCTCCAGCAGCGGAACCATCGGCTGCAGCGAGGACAGTTTCTTTTCGTGCAGCAGGATCATGCAGTCGTCCAGATCTGCAATCATCTTGTCCGCATTGGTGACGAAGTAAGGCGACAAGTAGCCACGGTCGAACTGCATACCTTCGACAACATCGGTCTCGGTTTCCAGACCTTTGTTTTCTTCGACGGTGATGACGCCTTCGTTGCCAACCTTCTGCATCGCGTCTGCGATCTGCTGGCCGATTTCGGCTTCGCCGTTCGCCGAGATGGTACCGACCTGAGCAACTTCTGCGCTGTCTTTGACTTCGCGCGACGCGTCTTTGATGCCTTCAACAACCTTGGCAGTCGCCAGGTCGATGCCGCGCTTCAGGTCCATCGGGTTCAGGCCCGCTGCAACCTGCTTCAGACCTTCGCGAACGATGGCTTGTGCCAGAACGGTTGCGGTGGTGGTGCCGTCGCCGGCTTCGTCATTGGTGCGGCTGGCGACTTCTTTCACCATCTGCGCGCCCATGTTTTCGAACTTGTCTTCCAGTTCGATTTCCTTGGCAACCGAAACACCGTCTTTGGTGATGCGCGGCGCGCCGAAGGATTTGTCCAGAACCACGTTGCGGCCTTTGGGGCCCAGGGTCACTTTAACAGCATCGGCCAGGATGTTCACACCTGCCAGCATGCGGTTACGGGCATCGGTGTCGAATTTGACGTCCTTTGCAGCCATGTCGTTTCTCCTTGAGAAATAAGTTTGTAATGAAGATCAGAGTGAAGCGCGGCGGCTTACTCGATGATCCCCATGATGTCGCTTTCTTTCATCATCAGCAGCTCTTCGCCGTTGACGTTGACCTCGGTGCCCGACCATTTGCCGAACAAGATCTTGTCGCCAGCTTTGACCGCCATTGCGATCAGCTCGCCGCTGTCCTTGCGCGCGCCTTCGCCGGTTGCGACGACTTCGCCTTCGCTGGGCTTTTCTTTTGCGCTGTCAGGAATGATCAGGCCGCCTGCGGTTTTCTCTTCGCTTTCTGTACGGCGAACCAGCACACGGTCATGAAGCGGTTTCAATGCCATCTTTGCAGCTCCTTGGGCTCAAAGTTTATCTATCCTCCCCTCGTCGAATGACGAGGCGTTAGCACTCAAGGGTTAAGAGTGATAACGACGCATAGCTAGGGGGTGTACATCACCGAGTCAACAAGCTGTGAGGGATTTTTTCGACCCAGACCTTCAATCCGGCTGATCCCAACTATAGGCCCAGTGCTTCAGGCCCTCCTGCCCCGCATCCGTCAGGGCATAAACGCCTGTTTCAACCTTGCCAAACCAGCCGTAGTGATTGGTGCGCATCAGCCGAGTGGCCTCGGCCACGCCTGTCGCCTTCGCGACCTCAACCCCTTTGCAGGCTCCATGTTCAGCGAGATGAGCCGCGCATTTCAAAGCATCCTGGCGATAGGCTGTGACAATGCCGTGCCGCGTCGCACCACCGGAATTCGGGTCGCCTTGCAACCGATCAAACTCTCGCAGCATCCGGCCTGCTTTTACCTTGTTCTTGCGCGGAGCGTAGGGGCCGGGATCGCACTGCACCTCGACCGCTCCGTCCGCGCGAACGGTGATCAGGCCCAGACCCAACCTGCGGCACAGCGCCAGATTGTCCCGCAACACGCGACGCGCGGTGCGTCCGGTTGGTTTGCTGACCCCCAGATAGACCTGATCCGTGATCCTGAGCCGCGCGATGGCCTGATGGAACAAAGCCAGTGAAAAACGCAGTTTCAACTCGACAATCACCGGCTCGGACCCGTCGCGCACGGCCATGATGTCAGCTGCGCCAACCTCACCTTTTACGGTATAGCCCTGCCTCTCGAACAATGCCTTGATGGGGGGATATAGATCCTGCTCGCGCTCCATGGCCCAATGCTATGCGTTTCGTGTCGAAATACCAGATGGGTCGCCTTGAATATGCTGCATTTGGATGCCTAAGTCTTATATCGCTTGCTTGACCAACCGAGGAAGGACCGCCTATGCGCCTGATGGCCCTTTTTGGACTGTTGCTTTTGCCGATGACGGTACATGCCGCCTGTGAAGGTCACGACCTGCGACCCTTGATGTCAGCAGAAGATCAGGCCGCCCTGCAACAATCCCTTGCCTCGGTCCCCTACCCAGAGGGTAATCACTGGATCGCCACCAAGGGCGACACGACCCTGCACCTGATCGGAACGCTACACACCAACGATCCACGGATGGGGCCGGTCGTCGAACGGCTGACGCCCATCGTTGCCCAGGCAGACGCGATTTATTTCGAGGTCACCGAGGCCAAAATGGAAGCGTTCGAGAAAGGCTTGGCCAATGACCTGAGCCCCGTAATGATCACCGAAGGCCCCACCCTGATCGACCTGATGAGCACCGAGGACTGGTCGGTCCTTTCGACTTCTTTGGCCGAGCGCGGCATTCCCAGCTGGATGGCGGCCAAAATGCGGCCCTGGTTTCTGAGCATGATGCTGGGCATCCCGCCCTGCCTGATGCAGAACCCCGATGCGAACCATGGTATGGATGCCCGCCTGACAGATGTGGCCGAAGCGCACGGGATTCCCCAACACTCGCTGGAGCGGATCGAAGATTTGATGGCCATGTTCGATACGCTTTCGCTGGAACAACAGGTCGACTCACTGGTCCGCCTGTCCGGAGCGATGCAGGCCGATGCAAACCACCTTGCCACCATGGCCAACGCGTATCTCGAGGAAAAGCATGCGCAGATCCTGCAACTGGCCCGGATGCAGGGGTTCGAGGCCTCGGGCCTGTCGCAAGAGGATTACGACGCCGAATGGGCGCAGTTCGAACAGCAATTGCTGGTAGATCGCAATAACAGTTGGATGGACCATATCCTGCGGATCCAGGATCAGACGGCAGTCATCGCGGTAGGTGCCGGGCATCTCAGCCAGACATACGGCTTGCTCTCGCTTCTGGAAAAGGAAGGCTACACGCTGACGCGCGCGCCGTTCTGATTTCTCGGCATGTCAGACCAACAGTCGCAGCGGCCCGCAAGCGGGTGACAAGCCATGTCTCGCGCCCTATAAGGCGCGCAAATTTCCAATCCGCAGGACGCTGACATGACAACCCTAGTATTTGGTCATAAATCTCCCGATACCGATTCCACCGGCTCTCCGATCTTGTGGTCGTGGTACCTGAACGAAGTCAAAGGCGAACAGGCCGAGCCCGTTTTGCTTGGCGAGCCCAACACCGAAGCCGCTTTCATGCTGCAGCGCTGGGACCTACCCAAACCGCGCATCATCGAAGATGTGGAAGCGGACGCTCCGGTTGTTATCGTCGACACCAACAACCCGGCCGAGCTGCCCGCCAGCGTCAACAGCGCCGACATCCGCGCCATCATCGACCACCACAAACTGGTGGGCGGCCTGGAAACCAAAGGCCCGATCGATATCACCGTGCGCCCCCTGGCCTGCACTGCGACCATCATGGTCGACCTGCTGGGGGACGACGCCGCCAAGATGCCCGAAGCTATCAAGGGCGCAGCGCTGACCTGCATTCTGTCCGACACGTTGGAATTCCGCTCGCCCACCACAACCGTGCATGACCGCGAAGTGGCCGAGAAGCTCGCGGCAGAACTGGGTCTGGATGTCTCGGCCTATGCGGCGGACATGTTCGCGGCAAAATCGGATGTGTCCTCGTTCTCGGATGCCGAGTTGATCCGCATGGACAGCAAGGAATACGAAGTCGAGGGCACCAAGTTCCGTGTATCGGTTCTGGAAACCACGGCTCCGGGCGTTGTTCTGGACCGCAAGGACAGCTTGGCCGCGTCGATGGCTGACGTAGCAAAAGAAGATGGCGTCGATCAGGTGCTGCTGTTCGTGGTCGACATCCTGAACGAAGAAGCCACCCTGTTGGTCCCAAATGATCTGGTCAAAACCGTTGCAGAGAAAAGCTTCGGCGCATCGGTCGACGGCGACGCCGTGGTTCTGCCAGGCATCATGAGCCGAAAAAAGCAGATCATCCCGAACCTCAAGGTTTGATACCTGACCCAAGGGCGCCCCAAGCGGGCGCCCTTTTTTATGCGAGGCTCTGCCTCGCGCTCCGAGATATTTTTAGCCAGATGAAGTGCGGATCCCCTGCTTCTTCTGTTTCAAAATACCTCGGGGGAGTCGCGGCTTGCCGCGGCGGGGGCAGCGCCCCCTCTGGCAAAACCTGCCAAGCTCTGCCATAGGCTTGGCTGTCCGCAGACCATGCCAAAGGGAATCCCATGACCCAGATCATCTCCGCCCTCCACGAGATCTCCGACCGTTACAAAGTGCTTTTTGTCGACCTTTGGGGCTGTGTTCACAATGGGATCACTGCGTATTCAGAAGCAGTTGCTGCGCTACAGACCTTCCGCTCGAAGGGCGGTTTCGTTGTTCTGGTGACAAACTCGCCGAAACCACGTGCGGGCGTCGCCGCGCAGCTATCGCAGTTCAACGTCGCTGCCAACGCCTACGATACCATCGCCACAAGCGGAGATTCAGCCCGTTCAGCCATGTTCCGCGGAACGGTCGGCGAGAAGGTTTACTTCATGGGCGAATGGGAACGCGATGCGGGGTTCTTCGAGCCTCTGAAGCTGTTGGACCATCCTGTTCATATTGAACGCGTCCCTCTAGATCAGGCCGAAGGGATCGTCTGTTGCGGTCCGTTTGACACGATGGCGGATCCCGATGTCAATCGCCCGGATTTCCTCTATGCCAAGCAAAAAGGCATGAAGCTGCTATGTGCGAACCCCGATATTGTGGTCGATCGAGGCGAAGTACGGGAATGGTGCGCGGGCGCTTTGGCGAAGCTTTACACCGAGATGGGTGGCGAGAGCCTGTATTTCGGCAAACCCCATCCGCCGATCTACGATCTGGCGCGTCGTCGCGTGCAGGAAATGGATGTTGACGTCTCGGACAGCGACATTCTGGCTATCGGTGATGGCCCGCATACCGACATCCTTGGCGGCATGGGAGAGGGAATCGATACACTCTTTATCTCAGGCGGGTTGGCCGCGGCTGAAACGAAAACGTCGCACCACCCCCACGCAAAATCCCTAAGCGACTACATTGAAAGGGAAAAGATCAATCCCACCTATACAATCGGGCGTTTGCGCTAGTCATTTTTCACTTGATTTTCTGCGGTTGCGAAGTAATAAAGTTGCCACCGTATGGCCGATGGTAGATTTTTATTACTCGGCAGATTTCAGATGAGGGCACCATGTTGGACAATCTTCCACGCGGAACGATCTGTATTGAAGACATCGAGATGGGCATGTCCCGCCACCTGCGCAAAGTGGTGACGGATGAAGATATCGAGATGTTCGCGCAGGTCTCGACCGACCGGAACCCTGTGCATCTGGACGATGATTACGCCCGCGATACGATCTTTGAAGGCCGCATCGCGCATGGGATGCTGACGGCCGGGTTGATCTCAGCCGTGATCGGCGAACAGCTGCCCGGTCACGGGACGGTCTATATGGGCCAGTCGCTCAAGTTTCTGGCCCCCGTGCGCCCGGGCGATATGGTCTATGCCGAGGTCAAGGTGGTCGACATTGATTTTGCCAAGCGCCGCGTCAAGCTGGATTGTCACTGCGCGGTCGATGGCAAGAAAGTTCTGGTTGGTGAGGCAATGGTCCTTGCCCCATCGCGCAAGTTCGACTGAATCAGAAGACAAACACCGTCAGCCAGGGGCAAATGGGATCAATTCCAGATACCCTGACCGGGGCGCTGCGCCAGTTGGCGCAGAACCGGCTGTTTTTCTACCCCTCCCGATCATTCGAACGGGCTGATTTGTCCGAATTTTTCGAAGGTCACGCTTGAACAAACTGTTGATGAACAGTACCCAAAGCGCATGCAGATCATCCGGGACTTCCAGTATATCGAGCCAGAAGATCGCGGCGCCAGCGTGGCGATCGGGAATTTTGATGGCGTCCATGTAGGGCATCAGTCGGTTATTGAGATGGCCCGCGATGCGGCTCCGGATGCGCCTTTGGGCGTGCTGACGTTTGAACCGCACCCGCGTGAGTATTTTGCACCCGATGCGCTTCCGTTCCGGTTGATGCGGGGGAACGCGCGGGCGCACCGGCTTGAGAAGCTGGGCGTGCAAAAGCTATACGAGCTGCCCTTCAATGCCGCTTTGGCCGGGCTGACCCCCGAGGAATTCGCGAGCAATGTGATCTGCGACGGGTTGGGCTTGTCTCATATCGTTGTGGGTGCCGATTTCTGCTTTGGTAAGGGGCGGATCGGAACGGCGCAGGATATGGTGCGCTTTGGCGAGCAAATGGGGTTCGGCGTGACCATCGCCCCCTTGATGGAACGATCCGAAAACGTAATCTCTTCGACTGCGATCCGCACTGCACTCAGCGAAGGACGCCCCGGCGATGCGGCGGCAATGCTGGGCCATTGGCATCGGATCGAAGGTGAGGTCATCGGCGGTGAGCAGCGCGGGCGCGAGCTGGGTTTTCCCACCGCAAACATGTCGATTGAGGGCCTGCACCCGCCAAAGTTCGGCGTATATGCCGTTCTGGTGGACGTTCTGGACGGCCCCAACAAGGGCTCATACCAAGGCGCGGCGTCGATTGGCGTGCGACCGATGTTCAATGGTGAGGTCCCCAATATCGAGACCTTCCTGTTTGATTTCTCCGGCGATCTTTACGGTGCAACCCTCTCGGTCGGTTTGGTCGAGTTCCTGCGGCCCGAAATGAAGTTCGATGGTCTGGACGGGCTGATCGCCCAGATGGATGCCGATTGCGCGAAGTCACGCGACATTCTGGCCGCGCGATGAGCGTGGATCCGATCAACCGCGCGGATCTGCCTCCGCGCTTTTGGGAACGCAAACCCCTGCGCAAGATGAACCAGCGCGAGTGGGAGGCGCTCTGCGATGGGTGCGGCAAGTGTTGTCTGAACAAGCTGGAAGACGAAGACACGGGCGAGGTCGCGCTGACCTGTGTTGCCTGTCGCCTTTTGGACGATGAAAGTTGCCGTTGCACCCAGTATGACATCCGGCACCAGTTCGTGCCCGAATGCATCGTCATGACGCCGGACAACATCGACTCGCACGCCTACTGGCTGCCCCAAACCTGCGCCTATCGCCTGCTGTGGGAGGGCAAGCCTCTCTATGATTGGCACCCCTTGCTGTCTGGCACAGCCGACTCTGTCCATGCCGCCGGTGTGTCGGTTCAAGGGCGTACCGTGTCCGAGTTCGAGACCCCCATGGAAGAGTGGGAAGACTATATCATTGAGGAGCCGACCTGATGTATTTTGCCTCTGACAATTCCGGGCCTGTCCATCCGCAGGTATTGGCAAAACTGACCGAAGCCAATCAGGGCTATCAGATGGCTTACGGGGCTGACACGTTGATGAACGAAGTCCGTGATCGCCTTCGCAGCATTTTCGAAGCCCCCGGCGCGGCGGTTTATCTGGTGGCCACCGGAACGGCGGCGAATTCACTGGCACTGGCCACCCTCTCCAAGCCGTGGGAGACGATCTTCTGCTCTCCGGTCGCGCATATCCACGAGGATGAATGCAATGCGCCCGAATTCTACAGCGGCGCCAAACTGACCCTAGTACCCGGCACTGACAAGATGACCCCCGAGGCCCTGCGCCGGACGATTTCCGTAGAAGAAACGCGTGGCGTGCATGGACCGCAACGCGGGCCGGTGTCTATCACACAAGTGACTGAGAGAGGGTCGGTTTATTCGCTGGAAGAATTGCAAGCGCTATGCGCCGTTGCGAAGGAGCATGACCTGCCGGTGCATCTGGATGGGGCGCGGTTCACGAATGCTCTGGTCGCATTGGGATGTTCACCGGCAGAGATGACATGGAAGGCCGGTGTGGACGCGGTCAGTTTTGGCGGCACCAAGAACGGGTTGATGGGCGTCGAGGCCGTGATCTTCTTCGACGAATCCAAAGCATGGGAGTTCGAGCTGCGCCGCAAACGCGGGGCGCATCTGTTCTCGAAACACCGATATCTGTCTGCTCAGATGGCAGCCTATCTGGAAGGCGATCTTTGGCTGACATCGGCCCGTCAGGCGAATGCAAACTGCGCCCGCTTGGCCGAGGGTCTGCGCGCGAAAGGGGCCGATTTCCTGCACGAGCCACAGGCCAACATGATTTTCGCCTCCTTCCCGCGCGCCAAACATCGCCAGCTTCATGCTGCGGGCGCAGTTTATCACCTTTGGGGAGCGCAGTTGGAAGGTGCGGATGAGGCAGAGCCTCTGCCCTGCCGTCTGGTCTGCGACTGGTCGATCAGCCATGAACAGATCGACCAGTTTCTATCCCATCTGTAGGGCAGTTTACGTTTGTACTGAATCGAAATTCGCTGCCTCTCCCTTCGGTCGAACGCGTATTTCGATCACCTTGCCAATGCAAAACGCAAAGCGCCGGGCTCAGCCTTTCAACTCGGCCAAATGTTGGTCGAGGTCGTCCAGACTGTCCTGCCCCCAGAACCGCTGACCATCCGGCGTGATGTAGAAGGGTGCGCCGAAGGCACCGCTCTCGACGGCTTCTTCCAGATTGGCGGCATAGGTCTCGGCCCCCACCAACAACCCGCTATCGGCCAGACCGGCATCGAACCCGGCTTGCGTCAGGCAGTCGCGGATCACGTCATCCTGCGCGATGTCTTTTTCCTCGGCCCAGCAAGCCCGCAACAGGGAATGGCACAGCTTGCCCACATCCCCCGATCCGTCCTTGGCCGCCGCAATCACAGCATATGAGGACGGAGCCATATTGGTCGGCCAATGCGCAGGCTTCAGGTTGAACGGCACACCAAGCTTTTTCGCGGCCCGCACCAGATCCTGTGCGCGGTATTCAATGCGGGAAATGTGCCGGTCTTTTGGCGGTGTCCCGCCCGTGCGCCCGAACAGCGCCATGATGTCCAGCGGCTTGTAGTTGATCGTCGCGCCATGTTTGGCCGCCACCTCTTCCAACCGTGTGCCGGCCAGATAGGTATAGGGCGAAATTGTCGCAAAATAGTAGTCAATCTGGGTCATCTGCACTTTCTCCGCTGCGTTGTCTTTGCGGAACCGTAAGGCCATGCTAAGCGGTGTCAACATCACGAATCTGTCACATTGCCAACGCTGCCCGGGGACTTCAGCCGATGCCGACACTCCACGAACCCAAGCTGATTGCTGGGAACGCTAACCTTCCGCTTGCCGAAACCATTGCACGCCGCATGAGCCTGTATCGCGGCGTCGATCAGGGGCTGGTCGATGCCCGTGTCGAGCGCTTCAACGACGGTGAGATTTTCGTCGAAGTGTTCGAGAACGTACGCGGTGAGGATATGTTCATCATCCAGCCCACCTCGAACCCGGCGAATGACAACCTGATGGAGTTGTTGATCATCGCTGATGCGCTGCGCCGCTCGTCCGCGCAGCGGATTACCGCCGTGATCCCCTACTTTGGCTACGCCCGTCAGGACCGTCGTACCAAGGCGCGTACACCGATCTCGGCCAAGCTGGTCGCCAACATGCTGACCGGCGCTGGGATCGAGCGTATCCTGACCATGGATCTGCACGCAGCCCAGATTCAGGGCTTTTTCGATATGCCCGTCGACAACCTTTATGCGTCTCCGATCTTTGCGCTGGATGTGAAAAACCAGTTCAAGGACAACCTGGATGAGATCATGGTCGTTTCGCCCGACGTGGGCGGCGTGGCCCGAGCGCGCGAACTGGCCAAGCGGATCGAAGCCCCGCTGTCGATCGTCGACAAACGCCGCGAGAAAGCAGGCGAAGTCGCCGAGATGACCGTCATCGGCGACGTCAAAGACAAGATCTGCCTGATTGTGGACGATATGTGCGACACAGCCGGTACCCTGTGTAAAGCAGCGCAGGTGCTGCTGGATAACGGCGCGAAAGAGGTCCACTCCTACATCACGCATGGCGTCATGAGCGGCCCCGCGGTCGAGCGTGTCACAAATTCGGTGATGAAATCTCTGGTACTGACCGACACGATTCAGCCAACCGATGCGATCCTGAAGGCCAAGAACATCCGCATCGTGCCGACCGCACCGATCTTTACCCAAGCCATCCTGAACATCTGGAACGGCACCAGCGTCTCGTCCCTGTTCGAGGACAAGACCCTGACCCCGATCTACGAATCCATGTACCAGATGGACTGATCTGACAGGGCGGCTTGCGATAGCCGCCCTTTTCTTTTCAGCAGCGGCGGACTAGGACGCCCCTGCCCCATCTCCACCAACACATAGCGGGACAGCGTTCTCATGACTGACACCAAACGCGTCGTTCTTTCCAGCGACCACGCCGCCATCGACCTGCGCCAGACCCTTGCCGCGCATATCGCCCAAGCCGGTTGGGAGGTCGTCGATATCGGCCCCACCACGCCTGAAAGCACGCACTACCCGCTGCACGGCAAGGCTGCAGCTGAACGTGTGGCCTCGGGCGATTGTACGCTGGGTATTCTGCTATGTGGCACAGGTCAGGGGATCATGATGGCTGCAAACAAGGTTCCGGGTATCCGCTGTGGCGTCTGCTCGGATACGTTCTCGGCCCGGATGATCCGCCAGCACAACAACGCCAACATGCTGTCCATCGGCGCGCGCGTCATCGGTGAAGGTCAGGCCCTCGACATCGTAGACGCATTCCTGACGGCCGAGTTCGAAGGTGGCCGCCACGCAACACGCGTGGACATGATCGAAGACTGATCAAAGCGCTGGCCTGCATGACCTGCAGGCCGCCAAATCGGCCTTATGAGATGTCCCAATCGTCTTCATGGGCAACCTCACCAATCGCCATCCATGAGGCGCGGATACGCGCGATCCGCGTGTCGGACCATGTTCGAAACACCGCCGTGAACCCTTCGGCGGTGATCTCTTCGGCCTGAACCTCGGCGCGCAGGGCCGAGGATGTATCCACATCCCACAAAGACACCCCGATCTGGATCACCGGCAGTGACCGGAACGGCTGGCTGAACTTCACCGGGGAGCGACGTTCACGCGGGCCTTCGCCTGTCCACATGTCGCCGCCATTGGAAAAGTCCGAGAATAATACTGTCTCGCCTTGATCAATGCCTATGGGATGGGTGCGAAAAGTCTTCATATTTTGTGTCTTTTACTCGTAATTACCGAAACTTATCCCACAGATACCTCAAAATCACGACAAAAAAACGGCCCCGCAAAAGCGAGGCCGTTCAATTCTTCTGCAGCGGAACCTGTTACAGGCTCATATGCGTTCCAAGGGCTTCCATATCGGCCAGCAGCTTGGCGGCTTCGTCGACGATGGACTGATCATCACCTTCCTTGGCCGCTTCGTGCGAAGCGCGCGCGTCAGCGATCAGGTCGTCCAGATGCGACCGGTTCACTTCGGTGACCGGAATGGCTTTTTCGGCCAGAACCGAAAGGCCATCACCGTTGATCTGAGCGAACCCACCAGTCACCAGATACTCGCTGGTGCCTTCGGGAGCGTCGACCTTCAGTAGCCCCGGGCGCAGCGTGGTAATCGTGGGGGCATGGTCGGGCATCGCCGTCATGTCCCCGTCCGCGCCGGGAAGCTGGACCGCGGTGGCCTCAAGCGAAGCAAGGCTCCGCTCGGGGCTGACGAGGTCGAATTGCATTGTGTTTGCCATCAGGGATACTCCTTAGGCGGCTTCTGCGGCCATCTTCTCCGCTTTGGCGATCACGTCGTCGATGCCGCCAACCATCAGGAAGGCCGCCTCGGGCAGGTGATCGTATTCGCCGGCCACAACAGCCTTGAACGACGCGATGGTGACATCCAGAGGAACCTGAACACCCGGCGAGCCGGTGAAGACCTGCGCCACGTCGAACGGCTGCGACATGAAGCGTTCGATCTTACGGGCACGGGCCACGGTCAGTTTGTCCTCTTCCGACAGTTCGTCCATCCCCAGGATGGCGATGATGTCCTGCAGCGACTTGTAGCGCTGGAGGATCTGCTGAACGTCGGTGGCAACCTTGTAGTGCTCTTCACCAACGATGGCCGGATCGAGCAGACGCGACGACGAGTCGAGCGGGTCAACAGCCGGGTAGATACCCTTTTCCGAAATCGCACGGTTCAGAACGGTGGTCGCATCCAAGTGAGCAAACGAGGTTGCTGGCGCGGGGTCGGTCAAGTCGTCCGCAGGCACGTAGATCGCCTGCACCGAGGTGATCGAACCCGACTTGGTCGAGGTGATACGTTCCTGCAGTGCACCCATGTCGGTGGCCAGTGTTGGCTGGTAGCCCACGGCCGAAGGAATACGACCCAGCAGAGCCGAAACCTCGGAACCCGCCTGCGTGAAGCGGAAGATGTTGTCGACGAAGAACAGAACGTCGGTACCGGACTGGTCGCGGAACTGCTCGGCCAGGGTCAGACCGGTCAGAGCAACACGCGCACGCGCACCCGGAGGTTCGTTCATCTGACCGTAAACCAGCGCAACCTGCGATTCTTCCAGGTTGTCCGGCTTGATCACGTTCGATTCGATCATCTCGTGATACAGGTCGTTGCCTTCACGGGTCCGTTCACCAACACCCGCGAACACGGAAAAGCCCGAGTGCACTTTTGCGATGTTGTTGATCAGTTCCATGATCAGAACGGTTTTACCAACGCCAGCGCCGCCGAACAGGCCGATCTTACCGCCTTTGGCGTAAGGGGCCAGCAGGTCAACAACCTTGATGCCGGTGACCAGAACTTCGGACTCGGTCGACTGTTCCGCAAAGGTCGGAGCAGGCTGGTGAATCGCGCGGGATTCGGTTGCCTCAACCGGGCCCTTTTCGTCGATGGGGTCGCCAACAACGTTCAGGATGCGGCCCAGCGTGGCGTTCCCTACGGGAACCGAGATCGGTGCGCCCATGTCGGTGACTTCTTCACCACGGACCAGACCTTCGGTCGCGTCCATCGCGATGGTACGGACGGTGTTTTCACCCAGGTGCTGGGCAACTTCCAATACCAGACGCTTGCCGTTGTTGCTGGTTTCCAGCGCGTTCAGAATTTCAGGCAGCGCGTCATCGAACTGCACGTCGACGACGGCCCCGATGATCTGTGTGACTTTGCCTTTTGCATTCGCCATGTTTCGTCTCCGGTTATCTTACAGCGCTTCGGCGCCGGAAATAATTTCAATCAGCTCGTTGGTGATCACGGCCTGACGCGAGCGGTTGAACTGGATCGTCAGCTTGTCGATCATCTCACCCGCATTGCGTGTCGCGTTGTCCATCGCGGACATCCGTGCACCCTGTTCAGATGCTCCGTTTTCGAGCAGAGCCGAGAAGATCGCAGTCGCAACCCCCTTGGGCAGCAGATCGGCCAGAATGGCCTCTTCGCTGGGCTCATAATCGAAGATGGCACCGCTGTCCTCACCCGTCGCCTCATTCTCGAACGAGGCGGGGATGATCTGCTGTGCCGTCGGGATCTGGGTCACAACGTTGACGAACTTCGAGTAGAAGATCGTGGCAACGTCGAACTCACCCCCGTCGAAGCGGGACAGAACGTCCTTAGCGACGTCTTGCGCGTTGGTGTACCCAATGCGCTTGACCTCGCTCAGGTCCACATGCCCGACGAACAGATCGCCAAAATCACGCTTCAGCGCGTCGCGGCCTTTCTTGCCGACGGTCAGAACCTTGACCGTCTTGCCCTTGCCGCGCAGCTCGTCCGCTTTTTGGCGGGCCAGCTTGGCGATGTTCGAGTTGAAGCCGCCGCACAGGCCGCGTTCAGCTGTCATCACAACCAGCAGGTGGACATCATCACTGCCCGTACCACGGAGCAGCTTGGGGGCGCTGTCGCTGCCCCCGACCGATGCCGCCAGCCCTGCCATCACGGCATTGAACCGTTCGGCATAAGGGCGCGAGGCTTCGGCAGATTCCTGGGCGCGGCGCAGTTTTGCAGCCGCGACCATCTGCATGGCCTTGGTGATCTTGCGGGTCGATTTGACCGACTCGATCCTGTTTTTAAGGTCCTTAAGATTTGGCATATGCCCGCCTCTCCCTTAAGCGAAGGTTGCGGCGTATTCGTCAATCGCAGCCTTGATCTTATCGGAAGCGTCGCCCTTGATCTTGGGATCTTCGTTGGTGATCCAGTCAAGCAGGTCGGCGTGCTTGCCGCGCAGATGCGCCAGCAGACCGGCCTCGTAGCGGCCAACATCCGATACGTCGATCTTGTCGAGGTAACCGTTGGTACCGGCGAAGATGACGCAGACAATCTCAGCGTTGGTCAGCGGCGAGTACTGCGGCTGTTTCATCAGCTCGGTCAGACGCGCACCGCGGTTCAGCAGCTGCTGGGTTGCGGCGTCGAGGTCGGAACCGAACTGCGCAAACGCAGCCATTTCGCGGTACTGGGCCAGCTCCAGCTTAACCGGACCGGCAACCGACTTCATCGCGTTGGTCTGAGCCGAGGAGCCCACACGCGAAACCGACAGACCGGTGTTCACGGCAGGACGGATGCCCTGATAGAACAGTTCGGTTTCAAGGAAGATCTGACCGTCGGTGATCGAGATCACGTTGGTCGGAATAAAGGCTGATACGTCACCACCTTGGGTTTCGATAACCGGCAGTGCGGTCAGCGAACCTGCGCCGAAGTCTTCGTTCAGCTTCGCCGAACGCTCCAGCAGGCGGGAGTGGAGGTAGAAAACGTCGCCAGGATAGGCTTCACGGCCGGGCGGACGACGCAGCAGCAGCGACATCTGACGATAGGACACAGCCTGCTTCGACAGGTCATCATAGATGATCAACGCGTGACGGCCGTTGTCACGGAAGTATTCTGCCATTGCGGTTGCCGAGTACGGCGCCAGGAACTGCATAGGCGCCGGGTCGGACGCTGTTGCGGCCACAACGATCGAATATTCAATCGCGCCGGACTCTTCCAGTTTCTTCACCAGCTGCGCAACCGTCGAACGCTTCTGACCAACCGCCACGTAGATGCAGTACAGTTTCTTCGACTCGTCGTCGCCAGCTGCTTCGTTCACGGTTTTCTGGTTCAGGATCGCGTCCAGAGCAACGGCAGTTTTACCGGTCTGACGGTCACCAATGATCAGTTCCCGCTGACCACGGCCAATCGGGATCATCGCGTCAACCGATTTCAGGCCGGTTGCCATCGGCTCGTGCACCGATTTACGCGGGATGATGCCGGGCGCTTTGACGTCTGCAACGCCGCGCTCGGTGGATTCGATGGGGCCTTTGCCGTCCAGCGGGTTACCCAGACCGTCAACAACACGACCCAGCAGACCGTTACCAATCGGAACGTCCACGATCGAGTTGGTGCGCTTGACGGTGTCACCTTCTTTGATGTCACGGTCAGAGCCGAAGATAACGACACCCACGTTGTCGCTTTCCAGGTTCAGCGCCATGCCCATGATGCCGCCGGGGAATTCGACCATTTCACCCGCTTGCACGTTGTCCAGGCCGTATACACGGGCAATCCCGTCACCGACACTCAGCACGCGGCCGATCTCGGCCACTTCGGCTTCCTGACCAAAATTCTTGATCTGGTCCTTCAGGATTGCAGAAATCTCTGCAGCTTGGATTCCCATTTATCCGACCTCTTTCATTGCATTCTGTAGGGAGTTCAGCTTCGAACGGATCGAGCTATCGATCATTTTCGAGCCCACTTTAACGACAAGACCGCCGATGAGGCTTTCATCCACGGTCGCATTGATTGTCACGGTCTTGCCCACACGCTCGGACAGCGTTTTGGACAGTTTATCCAGTTGTGTCTTGGTCAGCGCCTTGGCCGAGGCGACATCGGCGGTCACTTCGCCACGCTCTTCGGCCAGCATGTCACGCAGAACCTGAACCAGCTGCGGCACCACAAACAGGCGGCGCTTCTGCGCCATCAGGGCCAGCGTGTTACGCAGGATCTCATTGAGACCCATTTTATCAGCGATTGCGGCAATCGCGCCTTCCTGTTCGGCGCGGGAAACCAGCGGGGATGCAATCAGGTCGCGCAGCTCGGCGCTGTCGCCCAGTGCTGCCGCAAGATCATTGATGCCGGATTCCAGACCTGCAAGGTCATTGTTGTCTTTTGCGATCTCGAAAATCGCGGTGGCATAGCGCTCGGCGATGCCTGTGGAAATCGAAGCTGGTTCGGACACGTCCACCCTTCCGATACTTTAGGCCCCGAAAACCGCGCAAGCAGCCACCTCGGGGGCGTGAAGAAACCCCGTCCTTGAAGGGCGGGGATCAAAATCACCGGGGATGTATCAGAGGTGCTTCCACCAAGCAATATGCTATAGCGGTAACAGAATTATCCACAAATCGTTATTTTTCATAAGCTTAACCCAAGTGCGACGGTTTGGACCCCCCGGCGCAGTTGAAAAATGTTACTGATTTGCAGGTTTTTGCGATTCCTGTGGCCATTTATCCGCAATTTTTCCCGCTGAATGCACGGAGTCGTCACGCCGGTTTCAACAAACCGTCCAGCGCCTTGATCGGGCGTTTCACCTTGTCCTTGGTGACCGTACCGCTTGGCGGGCGGATCAGTTTGCTGACCTCGACCATCAGCACGCCTCCGGCCATTATGGTGGGAATACGTTGGCCGGTTTTTTCGATCAGGCTGCCCGATTTCAGCCAGAACCTCCGGAACGAAGGCGGCAGGTACAGTGCTGAAAAATGGCTTTCGGGAACAAAGTGATGGCTGCGCAACTGGTTTTCCAACTGCGTGGCCGAATATGGGTGGCCAAACCCAAAAGGCGTCCGGTCGGACCGCGACCACAACCCCGCACGGTTCGGCACCACAAAAAGCGCCCTGCCCCCGGGCCCCAGAACACGCCAGCATTCATCAAGCACCTTGCTGGGCTTTTCCGATGTCTCAAGCCCGTGCATCACCACCAGCTTGTCCACATGTCCCGTCTCGATCGGCCAGAGCGTTTCTTCGGTCAGGACCGAAACATTGGGCATTCCGGCAGGCCACGGCATTACCCCCTGAGGGCCGGGCATCAATCCGATGACCCGCCGCGCATCGGCCAGGTAGGGGCGTAGAAGAGGGACCGCAAAGCCAAATCCGGCCACCGTCTGGCCCTTGGCCTCGGGCCAGAGGTCGATCAACCGGCCACGAATCGCGGCCTGCGCCGCACGGCCCAGCGTGCTGCGATAGTAGAAATTCCTCAGATCCTGCACATCAAGATGCATTGCGGACACCCGGTCAATCGGCTTAGCTGAGGCGCAGTCTAGCAACGAAAGGGCAAAAGGCCATGCCTCTTGAGATCGTAACCATCCCATGTCTCAGCGACAATTATGCGTTTCTTGCGCATGATGCCCAAAGCGGCGCGACCGCGCTGATCGACGCACCAGAAGCCGGGCCCATCCTGGCCGAGTTGGAGGCGCGCGGCTGGACCCTCAGCCATGTCTTGCTGACCCATCACCACTGGGATCATGTCGACGGGCTGCCAGGAATTCTTGAAAAACACCCAGCCACGGTGATCGGAGCCGCCGCCGACGCGCATCGCCTGCCTGCGCTCGACCAACAAGTCAGCGATGGCGATAGTTTTGAGTTTGCGGGTGAGCCAGTGCAGGTGTTGGATGTCTCGGGGCATACTTTGGGTCACATCGCCTTTTACATGCCGCAAAGCGCGGTGATCTTCACCGCAGACAGCCTGATGGCGCTGGGATGCGGGCGCTTGTTCGAAGGCACGCCAGAGCAGATGTGGCGCTCACTCAGTAAGCTTGCGGCGCTGCCGGATGACACGCTGGTCTGTTCGGGCCATGAGTACACCCAGTCTAACGCCAAATTCGCCGCCACCGTTGATCCGAACAATGCGTCACTGCAACAGCGCATCGCCGATATCGACCGCGCGCGCGCCGCAGGGCAACCCACGGTGCCCTCGAAACTGGGTCTGGAAAAGGCAACCAACCCGTTCCTTCGCCCCGATGATCCGGCGATTCTGGCTCTTTTGGGCATGGAAGGCGCAGACCCGATTGCTGCTTTTACCGAAATCAGGGGTAGAAAAGACAATTTTTGATGCCTATTTGCCCCTCCTCACGGCCACTCTCACAACAAATGTGACTGTCAAGTGAAAGAAAACCCTTGAAGCCGGGCGTCGATCAACCAAACTCTAATAGTATGAGGACATGGTTGGGATGGGGATCCGGCCGCAAGCCTGCCCCCTTCTGACCCAAGACAGAGGAGCACCCGCGTGCCTTCATTCTCGAGCACTTTGGAACAAGCCATTCACGCAGCTCTGGCAGCAGCGAATGAACGGCGGCATGAGTTTGCTACGTTAGAGCATTTACTACTCGCGCTTTTGGAAGAGCCTGACGCGATCCGGGTCATGAAAGCCTGTAGTGTCGATCTGGACGAGTTGCGCAGCACATTGGTCGAATTCATTGATGAGGATCTGTCGAACCTCGTCACCGATATCGACGGATCCGAGGCCGTGCCCACGGCAGCATTCCAACGCGTCATCCAGCGCGCAGCGATTCACGTGCAAAGTTCAGGCAGGACTGAGGTCACAGGCGCCAACGTTCTGGTTGCCATCTTCGCCGAACGTGAAAGCAACGCTGCTTATTTCCTGCAGGAACAGGACATGACCCGCTATGACGCGGTCAATTTCATCGCGCATGGCGTCGCGAAAGACCCGGCCTACGGCGAAAGCCGCTCGGTCTCGGGCGCGGATCAGGTCGAGGATGAAGTGCAGGCCACTGCCAGCGACGAAGATCAAAAAGAAAGCGCTTTGGGTAAGTATTGCGTCGATCTGAACGCAAAATCACGCGCGGGCGACGTGGACCCGCTGATCGGCCGCGCCGATGAGGTCGAGCGCTGCATTCAGGTGCTGTGCCGCCGCCGCAAGAACAACCCGTTGTTGGTAGGTGACCCAGGCGTGGGCAAAACGGCAATTGCCGAAGGTCTGGCCCGCAAGATTGTGGCCGGTGAAGCCCCGGATGTTCTGTCGAACACCACCATCTACTCGCTCGACATGGGCGCGCTGCTGGCCGGAACCCGCTATCGCGGTGATTTCGAAGAACGTCTGAAGGCCGTCGTGACCGAGTTGGAAGATCACCCTGATGCGGTGCTGTTCATCGACGAAATCCACACTGTGATCGGTGCCGGGGCAACCTCGGGCGGGGCCATGGACGCCTCCAACCTGCTGAAGCCAGCGCTTCAGGGGGGCAAGCTGCGCACCATGGGGTCGACCACTTACAAGGAATTCCGTCAACACTTCGAAAAAGACCGCGCGCTGAGCCGCCGGTTCCAGAAAATCGACGTGAACGAGCCTTCGGTCGAAGACAGCGTGAAGATCCTACGCGGTCTGAAGCCGTACTTCGAAGAGCACCACGCCATCAAATACACAGCGGATGCGATCAAAACCGCTGTGGAGCTTTCAGCGCGCTATATCAACGACCGCAAATTGCCGGACAAGGCGATCGACGTGATCGACGAGGCCGGTGCCGCGCAGCATCTGCTGGCCGAAAGCAAGCGACGCAAGACAATCGGTGTAAAGGAAATCGAGGCCGTCGTCGCCAAGATCGCCCGTATCCCGCCGAAGAACGTTACCAAAGACGATGCAGTGGTTCTGAAAGACCTCGAATCCTCGTTGAAGCGGGTGGTGTTTGGGCAAGACGATGCGATTGTGGCCTTGGCCAGCGCGATCAAGCTGGCCCGCGCCGGACTGCGGGAGCCTGAAAAGCCCATCGGCAATTACCTGTTCGCCGGTCCAACCGGTGTGGGTAAGACCGAGGTCGCGAAACAGCTGGCCGATAATCTGGGCGTGGAACTGCTCCGCTTCGACATGTCCGAATACATGGAGAAACACGCGGTCAGCCGTCTGATCGGTGCGCCTCCGGGCTATGTTGGCTTTGATCAGGGCGGTCTGCTGACGGATGGCGTCGACCAGCACCCTCACTGCGTCTTGCTCCTGGATGAGATCGAAAAGGCGCACCCGGATGTGTTCAACATCCTGCTGCAGGTCATGGACCATGGCGAGTTGACCGATCACAACGGCCGCACGGTGAATTTCCGCAACGTGGTACTGATCATGACCTCGAACGCGGGTGCGCAGGAACAGGCAAAGGCCGCCATCGGCTTTGGCCGCGACCGTCGCGAGGGCGAAGATACCGCCGCGATCGAGCGGACATTTACGCCGGAATTCCGCAACCGTCTGGACGCGGTGATCTCCTTCGCGCCGCTGCCGAAAGAGGTCATCCTGCAGGTGGTCGAGAAGTTCGTTCTGCAGCTTGAGGCGCAACTTTTGGATCGCGGCGTGACCATCGACCTGACGCCCAAAGCCGCTGCATGGCTGGCCGACAAGGGCTATGACGACAAGATGGGCGCCCGCCCTCTGGGCCGCGTGATCCAAGAGCACATCAAAAAGCCTCTGGCCGAAGAGTTGCTGTTTGGCAAACTCGCCAAGGGCGGTGTTGTTCGTGTGTCTGTCAAGAAAGGCGATCTGCATCTGGATATACTCGGCCCCGATCAGCCGCGTATTCCGGGCAACAAACCTCCGCTTTTGACGGCGGATTGATCGCAGATCATTGAAACAGAAAAACCCGCTGGTGTTTGGCGGGTTTTTTCATGTCGAAAAACCTTGTGGTCAAAGTCCCCTTGTCGCAACCCAGTGCGGATTCGACGCGCTGTAGCGGTATGGGCGACGCTTCATTGACCCAGAACCTGGCTCCGCCTTCGGCCTGGCACAACACCATCCGTCGGTATGATCCCCACACAGCCGTTTCAACCGCCTGGCACAGGTCTGCTACCCTCTGGGTCACGCGCGTCTCCTCTCAACCTATCACAGTAGTCTAGGTTTGAGGCGGGTGTGTTCCATCGGTTGAAGGGGGCAAACCCGGATCGCAAAGGCTGTTTCTCGCCACTTGCGGGCCTTAGCGCTCGGTCAGTTTCAACTCAATCCGTCGGTTCTGTGCCCGCGCCTCGGGCGTGTCTTCCGGGTTGACCGGCTGGAACTCTCCGAACCCGTTGGCGGCCAGGCGATTGGGTGGGATGCCCAGCGCTTCGACCATATAGCGCACGACGGAGAGCGCTCGACCCTGGCTCAGTTCCCAATTGTCCCGATACCGACCCGACCCGGCCAAGGGCACATTGTCGGTGTGGCCATCTACGCGGATCACCCAGTTCAGACCTTCCGGGATTTCGGCGGCAACCGTGCGCAGGATCTCAGCGACTTTGGCGACCTCTTGTCGGCCTTCCAGAGACAACACGGCCGAACCTGTGGCAAACAGCACCTCGGAAGAGAACACGAACCGGTCGCCTTCGATCCGTACACCATCCTGATCGCCCAATACGTCGCGCAGGCGGCCGAAAAATTCCGACCGGTAGCGTTGCAAATCCTCGGCCTGCGCCGTCAGCTCCTCATTCTGGCCAGCCAGCGCTTCGGCCTCGGCTTCCAGCCGTTGACGCTCGGCCTCTTCCAGCAGACGACGGCGGCGTTCTTCGGATGCCGCCCGGGCCAGAGCCGCGTTCAGGTCCTGCCCCAGAGACTGGATTTGAATTTCGGCGGCCGTATTGCGGTCCTCATAGTCGTCCAGCAGTGCCTGCAGCGACCCCAATTGTCCGCGCAACGCTGCGATCTGTTGGTTCAACAAAGCGGCCTCGCGCTGCGCCTTTTCGGAAACCGCCTGTTCCGCTGAGAGCGTCTCGCGCGCTACGGCCAGCAATGCATCGCGCTGTTCGGCCAAGGAACGCTGGGATGCGGCATCTTCCTGCGCCTCGGCCTGCGCTGCCAGAGCGGCCTGCAACTGGGCCTCCAGCTCTTCCGCGTTCAACTCGCCGAACTGTCGTTCCAGTTCTGCGCGGGCGGCATTCGCGGCGGCCAACAAGGTCAGGGTGTCCTCGGCCTCTTTGCGCTGTGCCTCTAGCGCCAGGGTCATGGCGGTCAGTTCCGCATCAGCGTTCTGAAGGCGATCCCTCAGGGCTTCGGCAGCGGCGGCCTCTGCCAGCCTGCCAGCCTCTTCCGCACTCAGCTGATCTTCGAGTTGAGCGATCTGCGCGGCGCGTTCTTCGCCGCTTTGTTCCAGATCGGCGACCAGAGCCTCCAAAGCCTCACGGCGGGCGGCGGCAAGGCGGGCGGCTTCGGCTTGCGCGTCGATTTCTTCGCGGCTTTGCGCCAAAGCCTGATTCAAACTTTCGCGTTCACCCAAAAGATCAGCCCGCTGCGTCTCAAGCGCTGCAATCGCATCTTGTGCCCGCGCCTGATCGGCCAACAGCGCTGCGACCTGAGCCTCGAACCCGGTGATCTGGCTTTGCGCCTCAGCCAGATTGTCTTCCGTTTCGGTCAGGGTGGCGTTCAAAGCCCCCAACCGTGCCTGCAGACGGCTGTTCTCACGCTCTTCCAGCCCCAAAGCACCGGCCAGCGCGGCAACCTCATCCGCAAGGGTCGTCAACTCATCTTCCTGGCCCGAGATCGTCTCACGCAGCACGAACTGGATGACCATGAAGATGGTCAGTACGAAGGTCAGAACCATCAACAGACCCGTCATCGCATCGACGAAACCAGGCCAGACCGAGCTCTGGAACCGTTGACCGGTGCGACGGGAGAGGGCCATGGGTTATTCCCCCTCGTGCGTGGTTCGAACCGCGCCGCGTGGCAGGGTCAGAGCCTTCACGAGCAATTCGATGTCCTTGCGGAATTCGTTCATGCTGTCCTGACGACCGGCCGAGATCTCTTCAAGAATACGCAGCAACTGAACATCCATCGACCGCAGGCGCATCCGGCTTTCTGCGTCGATGCCCTCGCCCGCGCCGTGTTCGCGCATATGATCCAGCAAAGCATCCTGACCCAGCGCAACACGTTCCAGCGCGGCAGCAACGCCTTCGTTATCCGCCTGACGCTGGTTCATTTGACCGATGACAGTGACCAATTGACCAAGCTTATTCGATACGTCAGCCCGTTCTGCCTCTTGCGCCGAGAACAGATCCTGCAATGCGTTCATCTGATCGGACATCGCGTCAAGCACGGGGGTTAGAACGGCAATCTCGGCCCCGCCTTCCTCGCCCGAGGCAAACCCGACCCGAGTGATGCCTGACAGCCATTCCTCAAGCTCGCGGTAGAATCGGTTCTGGCCGTGGCCGGCGAAGACCTCCAACAGACCCACGATCAATGACCCGGCAAGGCCCAGCAAGGACGACCCGAACGCAACGCCCATACCCTGCAGCTGTGCCTCAAGGCCCGTCATCAGACGATTGAAGACGGCCAGCCCTTCTTCACCGTCCTGCGGGTTCAGGCTGCGGATGGTGTCGACAATGGCAGGCACTGTGGTGGCAAGACCAAAGAACGTCCCCAAGAGGCCCAGATAGATCAGAACATTGGTGATATAGCGCGTGATCTCACGCTCTTCTTCCACCCGTTCAGCAACCGAATCCAGAATGGACCGGGTCGAGGTGGAACTGATCTGAGACCGCGCACCGCGTTCGCGCAGCAGCGAGGCCAATGGCGCAAGCAATTGAGGGGTGCGCGCATCCTCATGCACCACGCCACCCACGAAAGCCTCGATCCAGCGGACCGAACCGATCAGCTGCGCGACCTGATAGAAACAGGCGAATACGCCGATGATGAACACCAGCAAGATGAAGCCGTTCAGATAGGGGTTCGCAAAGAAGACCGGCAGCACATAGGGCAGCGCCAGAAACACCCCGAGGCCTGACAAGCCGATTGCGATCAGCATCAGAAGAATCTGCCTGATCGGTTGCGAGAAATGCGGTCTCGCGCCCTGTTGTGCCTGCGCCATGCGCGATATTCCTGGTTCTGCCTGCTCTGGGCCTGAATCTAGCGAAAAGACGCCGAGGACGCCAAGGGTTTATGCGGTGATGCTGCGCACCCGTTGCGACAACCACTCAAGATCGGAATCGTGCAGGCCGATCTCGGCCAGATGTTCGGCGGTGTTATACAGATATTCCGTATTTGGCCCGCGCCCGCCAACGGCATGAGCGATGATCTGAGCCTGCTCTTCCAAAGGCATGCCGCCGCAATATTGCACGTGATCGGCATCAATCACATAGGTTACGGCATTTACCACCTCACCATTGTCCAGATGAACGTCCAGCATCTTTTCAACATAGGCTGACGAGATCAGCTCGCGCTCACGCAGTTCCTGCAGGGTGCGATCCTCATGCCCGGCTTCCACGGCCAGCGCCAATCCCCTGCAATGCGCATCGGGCTGCTCATCCAAGGCCAGCACAAGGCCGGGGTGATCTTCGGTGCCGCGATGGTGGATCGAACTCATGCAAAAAGAGCGCGCATATCCATGCAGCATGGCCAACTCGCTGCGGGCCACGGGAAAGCCCGGGTTCCAAAGTAGCGATCCATATCCGAAAACCCACATCGTCATTGCTCTGGTCCTTGCCCGTTTGGGCCTATAAACATCAAATCCGAGGCAGGAAAAAGGGCCAATGCTCATGCGGCGTCTGATACGAGTGTTCATTTTTATCGCCATCGCATGGAGCGCCTATTGGTTCATCGCGGGCTATGGTCTGCGCAATGCGATCACCAGCTGGTTCGATGCCCAGCAGGCGCGCGGCTGGCAGGCCGAATTCTCGGGCGCTGAAACGGCGGGCTATCCGACGCATCACGTCACCCGCCTGAACAACCCGGCGCTGGCCGATCCGGTTAACGGCACCGCCTGGAGCGCCGACTGGATCGCGTTTCAAAGCCCCGCGATCTGGCCCGGCAGGCAAACCCTGAGCTTTGCAGATACACCTCAGCGCCTGTCTTATTTCGACCAGACCGCGACGATCGAGGCCAAAGGTTTGCAGGCCGAGTTGGAACTGCAACCCGGTGTCGCATTGGTGCTTGAGAAGATGGCCCTGACCGGCGGGCCATGGCTGGTCAGCGAAGACAATGAGGCGCTGGCGGGCGGCGGCACTCTGAGTGTCGTGATGGAGCAGACCTCTATCCCCGAAGCCTATGCGATCACGGCACAAATCGACGGCTTCACCCCCGGCGAAGATCTGCGCGCGCTGATGCAATCGGCGACCTCTCTTCCTCAGCGGTTCGAGACGTTGCAGTTGGATATGCTGACCACGTTCGACAAGCCTTGGGATCGGTCTGCGCTGGAAGAAAGCCGCCCTCAACCCGTCGCCATCGACCTGAATCTGGCCGAGGTCAAATGGGGCGGATTGCGCCTGTTTGCAGCCGGTGAGCTGGATGTAGACCCGCAAGGCATCCCGACCGGAGAGATTGCGATCAAAGCCGAGAACTGGCGTGACATGATCGCGATGGCAAATGCCGCCGGTGCCTTGCCCGATCAGGCTGTCGATCCGGTGACCCGCGCGCTCAACTTTCTGGCCGGGCTTGGCGGCAACCCGAACGCGCTGGACCTGCAATTGAATTTCCGTGACGGGTTCGTGGCATTGGGGCCGCTGCCTCTTGGCCCGGCCCCACGTCTGATCCTGCGCTAACGGCAGTATGACCCGGTGCGATACCGCGCCGTGTCCAGATGAAAATGGTCCCGATGATACCTGTCTGAATTGGGTCCCAACACGGTGCCAAACGGCCCGCACGCCCCGCGCCAGATCTTCTTGAGCTGCTTTTGCGACGGGTTCTTGCGCCAGCCCTTCAGGACAGTCACAACCTCTCCATCCGCCATGACAAAGCCGGATATATCGATAGCACGGCCTTTGCCATGCTCGGACACCCGCGCGCCTTTCTGGTTGTTGCGGGTCCGACAGGCATAGTGCGCGGCAACCTGCAGCTGCACCACCGGACCACGGCGTTTGAACGTGGGTTTGACGGATTTGTCGACCCATTTGTTCAACGCGATGGCCGTGCCGCAATCCATTGTCGACGCCCGACTCAGCGTTACCCCCGAGACCGAGGTGATCTGCACCGCATCCTTGATCCCACAAGCCTTGGTTTTGCTAGAGACCCGCCCGACGGGTTTGCCCTGTATCGCGATATCACCGCAGACCGACCCTTTGCGCAGCTTGCGCTTTTTGAACAGCACCTCCTGCTCCAGCGATTTGGGTCTTAGATAAGGCATCAAAGAGGTATCCGGCCCCAGCAACGGCGAATCCGCCGGACGCGCAGCTGCGGCGATCAGTTGCGGCGACTCGGGGCGTGTTTCGGGGCGCAGGTTCGGGATCGTCAAAGGCGTTGCTGCCCTGCTGGAGATCGCCACGACCTTGGCGGTTTCCAACGCTGGGTCGGGGCGCGCAACCGGATACAGCGATTGCTCGGGCGCCGACGCTTGAGTAGCCGAGGCCCAAAGCGCGGCAACAAACGCGTATCGGATAACCTGCTTCACGACCCTGCCTTTCCCCGGCCAAAGTCCGGCGCATCGGTATCCTGACCCGCATCAATAATCCCACGCCGGATCGCGCGGGTGCGGGTGAAATAGTCGAACAGATGCTCTCCGTCCCCGGTGCGGATCGCGCGTTGCAAGGCGAAGAGCTCTTCGGTGAAACGGCCCAAAATCTCAAGCGTTGCGTCCTTGTTGGTCAGGAACACGTCGCGCCACATGGTTGGGTCCGAGGCCGCAATGCGGGTGAAATCCCGAAAGCCCGCAGCCGAGTATTTGATGACCTCGCTATCGGTCACACGGCGCAGGTCATCTGCAACACCCACCATCGTATAGGCAATCAGGTGCGGCGCATGAGAGGTCACGGCCAGAACCAGATCATGGTGGTCGGCGTCCATTTCATCGACATTCGCCCCCATGCCTTCCCACAAGGCCCGCAACTGGGCGATGGCCTCGGGGTCCGATCCCTCGACCGGCACCAGCAGACACCAGCGATTGTCATAGAGTTCGGCAAACCCAGACTCTGGTCCAGAATGCTCGGTCCCGGCCAATGGGTGCGCCGGGATGAAATGTACGCCTTCAGGGATATGAGGCGACACGGCCTCGATCACGCTGCGTTTGACCGAGCCGACATCCGTCACCGTTGCCCCCGGCTTCAGCACTGGGGCGATGTCCTGTGCGACCGCGCCCATCGCGCCAACCGGAACGCAGAGGACGACCAGATCCGCGCCTTGGGCGGCCTCTTGCGCGGTATCGCAGACCCGGTCGCACAATCCGATCTTGCGGGCGGTTTCGCGGGTGGCCTCGGAGCGTGCGTAGCCGGTGACTTCGCCAGCCAGACCTGCGCGTTTGATGGCCCAGAACATGGATGAGGCGATCAGGCCCAGCCCAATCAGCGCAACACGGTCGTAAATCTGGCTCATGCTGCGCCCTCTTTGAATGCGGTGATGGCCGCGACGACACGGCGGCAGGCTTCCTCATCGCCCACGGTAATCCGCAGGGCGTTTGGCAAGTTGTAGCCCGCAACACGCCGCACAATCAAACCCTGAGACTTGAGGTGGTCATCGCAAGCCTCAGCCTCGGCCTGATCGGCAAAGCGGGCAAGGATGAAGTTGGTGAAAGACGGGTCCGACGGGACACCGATCCTGGTCAGCTCATCCGACAACCAAACCCTCAGGCGCGCGTTTTCTGCCTGACAGAAGGACAGGAATTCGGCATCATTCACGGCCGCTTCGGCCGCAGCCAGCGCCGTCAAAGACAGGTTGAACGGTTGGCGCACCCGGTTCAGCACGTCGATGATCGACTGATGCGCATAACCCCAGCCCACGCGCATACCGCCCAACCCATATACCTTTGAAAAGGTCCGGGTCATGATCACGTTCTCATGGGCATCCACCAGAGACGCCCCGCCATCGAAACCGTCGACAAACTCGGCATAGGCCCCGTCGATGACCATCAGACAGCTATCCGGCAGACCCTGCGCCAAACGTTCCAGTTCCTGTTGCGAGATCATGGTCGAGGTTGGGTTGCCGGGATTGGTAACAAACACGATCCGCGTCTGCACTGTTACAGCCGCCAAAATGGCATCCACGTCGACCTTGCGGTCGCGCTCGGCCACCATGACCGGCGTGGCACCCGCCATCCGGGCGATGATCGGATACATGGAAAACCCATGTTCCGTATAGATCACCTCATCCCCCGGCCCTGCATAGGCCTGAGCGATGAATTGCAGCACTTCGTCACTGCCGACACCACAGATGATCCGCGCCGGGTCCAGACCGTGACGGGCGCCAACCGCATTGCGCAGGCTGGCGTGGTCGGTGCTGGGGTAGCGATGCAAGGTTGCGGCGCTGTCGCGAACCGCCTCAATCGCTTTGGGGCTGGGGCCAAACGGGTTTTCGTTGGAGCTGAGCTTGATCACATGCTCAACACCCGCCACATGCGACTGGCCGCCTTGATACAGCGCGATGTCCATAATGCCGGGTTGAGGGGTAATCTTGGTCATGAGAGGCTCCGTTTATTGGGCCCCTCATACCTGTCTCAACGCTTTCAGAAAAGCCGCAATTCCATCATGCGGCTTTGAAGCGCGCAGTCGCCGGGTCGGCATTGTAGAACGGTGCGAATTCTTCGGTCCGGTGGGACAGGTCATTGACGCTGTCGATGATGAACTGAACCGTTTCCTCGCGCATCAGATACGAGAAGTTCAGGCGCACCCATCCGGGCTTTTTCATCTCTTCACCCGCGGACAGAGCGGCGTGCAACTCCTCTGACGCGGCACGATCTATGCCCAGAAGCCGATGCGCATATGGCCCGGCACAGGCGCACCCTCCGCGCGCCTGAATGCCGTATATGTCGCTGAGCATCCGCGTGAACAGTTGCTGATGCACCGGTTGCCCTGCGTTGTCGCGCACGAGGAATGAAAAGATCGGCAGGCGATGTGCGTTTTCCACGCCAAGCAATGTCAGGTTCGGATTGTCCTTCCATCCCTCCAGCGCCATTTGGTTATATTGCGCCTCGCGCCGGGCGATCTCGTCCGTTCCGACGACATCCTTGACGATGAAGGCGAGTGCCGCGCGGATATCACCAATCACATTGGGCGTTCCTGCCTCCTCTCGCGTTGACAGGTTTTCACTGTAGTCGTGACGCCAGGGTGAGACGAAACTCACCGTCCCCCCGCCCGGCCAGCTGGGACAACGACGCTGTACAACACTCTGGTTTACAACCAATACGCCCGACGCCCCCGGTCCGCCCGGAAACTTGTGCGGCGATACCACGATCGCATCTTTGCGCGCATCCGCTGGCCCCATGTCCATCGGCAGGTAGGGCCCGCCCCCGGCATAGTCCCAAACGGCCAAAGCGCCATAAGACTTGAGCAAACGCGTCACCGGATCGGGATCCGTGATGATCCCCGTCACATTGGACGCAGCCGAAAATGACCCGATCAACAGATCCGCATCAGCGTGCGTGTCCAACGCCTCCTTCAACGCGCGCAGATCAACGCCCCCTTCAGCTGCTTCCGGAATCTCAACCACCAATGCCTTGCTCTCGCGCCATGGCAAAATGTTCGAGTGATGCTCATAGGGACCGATTAGGACAACCGGTTGATCAGCTTCCGCCACCCCAAGCAAGCTGACCAACCGGTTGAGCCCCGCCGTGGCACCGGACCCGGTAAAGATAACCGCGTCTTCTCCCCTCGCGCCAACAAGGCGGGCTATCTCGTCACGCGCTTCGCGACGCAGACGGGTCATATAAGACCCGCAGAAGGAGGCCTCGGTGTGGCTGTTGGCATAAAACGGCAGCACATGATTGGCCACAAAGTCTTCGACCTGTCGCAACGCGCGACCCGAAGCAACGTAATCCGCATAGACAAGCGGCACGTCCCCCTGCAGACCCGGGATCAGAACATTCTCTCCGATCAGCCCGTCGCGCAGATGGGAATTGTGAGTGGTGGAACAGAGATCTGCACGGAATTTGGACAAGGTCATAGCATTGGCTCCTTACTGTCCGTCCAATGTGATCCATCAGAAGTGAGAAAACATTATCATTTTTTGCATTTTAATCACGTTTTATGTGTCATATGATTAGGAATGTCGCAAAAGTTAGATCAAATAGACACCCTCCTGCTGAGAGAGCTTCAAAAAGACGCCACGCTCTCGCAGCGTGAATTGGCCGATCGGGTCGGCCTGTCCCAGAACGCGTGTTGGCGCAGGTTGAAGGCGCTGAATGAAACCGGGGTTCTGATAGGCTCAACCGCCCGCATCGCACGCGAGACTTTGGGGTTGAGCCTTGTGGTTTTCGTCATGCTGCGCACCCGGCATCACTCGGCCGAGTGGCTGCAGGAATTCCGCCGCCATGTTCTGACCATCCCCGAGGTGGTGGATTTCCATCGGATCGGCGGAGACTATGACTATCAACTGAAAGTCGTGACCCAGGATATGGCCTCATATGACAAGGTCTACCAACGCCTGATTGAGAAAGTCGAACTGGACAGCGTCACCTCTTACTTCGCGATGGAAGCCATTGCCGAAAATCGCCCCCTGCCAATCTGATCCGCCACTTCATCTGGCCAAAAATATCTCGGGGGTGTCGCGCAGCGACGGGGGCAGAGCCCCCATCCCAACAAAAAAAGACCGCGCTGAAAGCGCGGCCCTTGTATTCTCGAATGTCGGCGAAGATTAGTTCTTCGCGTAGAATTCAACGACCAGGTTTGGCTCCATGACGACCGGATAAGGCACATCGCCCAGACCCGGCGCGCGCACGAAGGTCGCGGTCATTTTCGAGTGGTCTGCGTCGATGTAGTCAGGAACATCACGCTCGGCCAGTGCGGCAGCTTCCAGAACAACAGCCAGTTGCTTGGACTTGTCACGCACTTCGATCACGTCGCCTTCTTTGACACGGTAGCTGGGGATATTCACCCGCTTGCCGTTCACTTTGACGTGGCCGTGGTTCACGAACTGACGTGCGGCAAATACAGTCGCAACGAATTTGGCGCGGTAAACAACAGCGTCCAGACGACGCTCCAGCAGACCGATCAGGTTTTCACCGGTATCGCCGTTCACACGCACAGCTTCGGCGTAGATGCGGCGGAACTGCTTCTCGGTCAGGTCGCCATAGTAGCCTTTCAGCTTCTGCTTGGCGCGCAACTGCAGACCGAAGTCCGACAGTTTGCCCTTACGGCGCTGGCCGTGCTGGCCGGGACCGTATTCACGGCGGTTGACCGGGGATTTCGGACGACCCCAGATGTTTTCGCCCATCCGGCGGTCGATTTTGTACTTGGCAGACGTGCGTTTGGTCACGGCTGATCTCCTTTAATGTGGCATTTCGGCTTGATCCGAAAGCTGGTTCCCACTTTTCGGGCCGAAACAGCGTCTCCGCTCGGACCGGGTAGTTCCAGTTCAGACCAGGCGTAGTGCCGGGGTATAAAGGGCGTTGTCCTCTTGAGGTTTCCCCCATGACAGGTATCCCCTTGCGGGGGCCACCAACACCAATGAAGCCGCGCTTATATCCGTAGATGTACCAGAGTCAACACGCACCGAAGGCCCTGCTCGGAATTTCTTGAATAGTTTTGAAGCCAGAGGATTCAGCAACAGCCAGTCAGCCGATCCTACGAAAAAGACCCTGGAGCAGACTTACCCGGGAATGCCACCACATTTGCGGTCGGCTGCGGGTCGCTCTTCAGGTCGGTAGCGGCATGCGTCAAGTCGCTGATCCAGAAATCCTGATCCCGAGGCGGACAGCCGGTGTTAAACACCAAAGTCGGCCCTTGTTCATCAGCAGTGACAATCAAATCAGCCGCAAAGCGCTGCGCCCCGTTGGTCAAAGTGACCGAACCGCAATACTCTCCCGTGATATCTTGCACAACCGAGAACGCGCCTCGGGTGCGCATAGCTGTTGCACCGATATTTCCCAATTGCTCAAGGTTTTGCTCTGCCACGTCGCTCAACATCAGCGCCTGACCACGCCAGGACCATGCGGACCCAACAGATAAAAAGGCCAAAGGCGCTGCCTCAAGCCCGTCAAGCTCGGTTTGATTCCATGAAATGGCTACACGACCGTTATATCCGGCTCTCATCTGCCCGCCTGCACTTATAAACACCCCAACCAGTACTCAACTCGCTTTATCAGGGGAGATTTCGGCGGAAAAGAGACAGAATTTGAGCAATCACGTGAATGTTGCTGAATTGAATCAAATATTCGTGTTCAATCCTGCGTCGCTCAAACGTCCTGGCGGACGCATATGACTTGTAAACACTTGATAAAAATCACAATTAAGCGGCTCAATGATATCGCAGGCAGCCATAGCTGCACTACAGTTTCACCCTGAGACTTGACGCCCAGACCTCAACTTCGACCTTGCTGATCGGATTAGGTGAAGCCCGGCATCAACGGTTTGAACAGACACTGACAGACAACCTGAGAGGCTGTAACGCTCCACTTCCTCTACAAAAAATTGCAAATCCAGAGCGGGTGCGCGGTTTACCATCTGCTCCGACCGCCGACGGAAGAAAGGCTCGAACAAGCTTCTGAGGCATTTACTGAAGACAATTTCCAAATCGCGACCTTGTCCCAGGTGCGGCTCGTCATCGACATCATCGAAGAGATACCTGATCGCGATGTGCTATTGGAGACCTCAAACCACCCAAAAGGCCGAGGTGAAAATGAACAACGCAGTCCCGCGCGCCGAGCAGATTGACGCGGAAGCGTGCGACCTGATCCGCAACACAAAACTTTTAACGTTGCCAAATTTACGCTTAGAAAGTTTGCCTGCTCAGATCATTCAGTTCATCGACCATTGCACCCAATGCCTTGTTGAGTTGATATTTCAACGTCACCTGCGCGCTCAGTATTTTCTTGGTTTCTTCCAAGGCTGAAATCAAAGCGTCGGCCCTGAGCTCCTCTTCCTTCAGCATTTTCGCAAATTTCGATTTCAACCCCTCGACGTCTTTCTGTGATTTCTTGAAGGCGGTTTCACACTGTCCAAACAGATTGGCGAGCGAGATTTTTGAGGTCTCTTTCTTGCAACTTGAAAAGGCCCTTTCAAGCTTCGTGGATTCCGCAATGTACAAGTAGTTAATCTTGGCCGTGTCGCTCAGCGTCTTCTTCTTCCTTGCCTTCGCTTCCTTGATTTCGACCTCAACGCTTTCAAGCAATTCCTGAGTGACATTCAGCGACGCATCAGCCGCAAAATTCATATCCAGAAAAAGAGAATGCACAGGTCGAATGTCTTTCTTGGCGACCATAGGTAGATAGATTTCATCCCCTGCTGTCACATCTGTGTACTTCTTCCGGGTCTTTCTAATTTTGGCATTGAAGGGCGCTTTGAAAATCTTCTCGACGTCGGAACCGGAAAATTTATGTTTGGTTACGGCAGAGAGCATCGTCTCGCCCTTGCCCAACTTATATTTTCTCAAAGGTATTTTCATGGCCTAAAATCTCTCATTTTAACAAAATTTTCTATGAATTATGAAAGTGCAGGCAAGCAGGCTATCCTGCGTCTCGCCTTACTCCGAAGGGAGGGGGCGCACCCACCACAGACGCGCCCCGCCTTTGGGGAGGATTGTTAAAATTCAGCGTTCTCAAATACACCAACGCTCACTCGTTAATGGACCCAATATGGCCGATACCTCTGGGGTGGTCAGTGATGCGGGTTACACATTTCGGTTTTTTTTGCGCAAATGTTCCGACAGGGGTCAACCGCCATTCCTGTCGGTTGCCCGCCTTGGGCTTGCTCGCCGTCTTCGCCGTGGGCGTCGTATTCGGCGGGTCTATCGTGAGTTGATCATGTTGCGTGACACTCTGCGGGCGCGGCTTTTGCCTCATGAGGGGCAACGCCGCTTGCACCCCGAGGCACCCGAACGAGAAATTCACCAATCCCGCCCGCCGAAAACGACAAAGCCCCGCCAAGGCGGGGCAGAGCGTGAGGCTTAGGGTATTTGATCTTCGGTGGGGATTTCTTGCCCGGGCAGCTTAGGCCGCCATCGGTGCGTCGAACCGACGGAGAATGCGACCTAGTAGACAGGACAATCGGTTAGGAGCGGGTTAGAACCCATACTGTCGGGTTGCAGTCCCACTGCAGTCCCGGCGGGAAACCCGCAGCGAGGATTTTGGCTACTGAATGCAACCGCCTGATATTCAAGGGGATTTTGGTAGCGGAGGAGGGACTTGAACCCCCGACACGCGGATTATGATTCCGCTGCTCTAACCAACTGAGCTACTCCGCCATGAGTGAGAGGCGATTTAAGGGAGCGGTCAGGGAGGGTCAAGAGGGAAAACACCGCCGCCTTGCGGATTCTTTCAGATCATTGGCTACCCCTCCCGCGGAAGAGCAGACCCCGCCGCAATGTCAGCGGCAACACCGGCAATGAAAGCGGCGCAGCGGTCAGGCTCGGTGATCAGGATCATGTGCCCTGCCCCGTCAATCACCTCGTATCCAAGCCCAAAGCGCTCCATCGGCGGGCCGTGGTGAGAGGCGGACAGGATTGCATCCTCGGTGCCATAGAGAATGGCACCCGGTGTTCTGAGCGCATCATAGCGGGCCACTTGCTCGGAGATGCTGAGATCAACGCCGATCACATCCTCGGACGCCGTGACAAAGGCCGAGGGGCGCAGGCCAAGGGCGCCGCCCGCGCGATCTAGAAAATCCGAAGGCGGCGTTTCCGGATCGAACACCGCCCCCAAGGTATGCGGTGCGGTTTTTGCTGCGATGGGAACGGCCAGCGTGTTGCCAATCAAGCGGCGCAGCCATTGGGTTCGAATCTCCAACGGTTTGAAAACCGCCGGCGTCCCCGGCAGTTTTTGGGTCAACGGGGCAAGCAGCGCCAGTCCGCCTACCCTATCGGGAAAGTCCAGCGCCATCGCCAGCGACACTGCTCCGCCCAGCGAATGCCCGACCAGAACCGCGCCAGAGACATCCTTGGCCTCAAGAAACTCGGCTATCATCCGCGCCTGCTCAGGTAGATGGGCCAGATCAGCACCATCGCGTGTGGAATACCCGCATCCCGGCCGATCAAGCGCGACTACGTGATACTCCTCGGCCAGTTTGTCGACCAGCGCGTAGGTGTAGTGCTGCAACTGCCCTGCCAGCCCGTGGATCATCACAATGGTTTGCGCGTTCGGGTCGCCTTTTTCCAAATAGTGAATGCGCCCGCCGCGCACTGGAAGGATTTGCCCCATCTGTGGAACGGTTTTCAGACCATCCCGCATCAGGCTGCGTGTCCAGAGGTGCATCCCCAGCAGAAACACCGCGAAGATGGCCAGTAGAATAAGAAGCGTCGTCATATCAAACCTCGTTGCCTGCGGCTGGGACCGGGGCGTATTGCTCTAACCCGGACTGTGCCATGCGCTTTTGGAATTCTGCAACCGTTCCGGGCCACAGGGTTGTATTTCGACCATCGCTATCTTGATACCACGACGTACACCCACCGACCTGCCAGACACTATCAGTATGTCGGTCCTGCATTTCC
The DNA here is from genome assembly GCF_059609705.1 of Ruegeria sp. YTSC192. NCBI lineage: Bacteria > Pseudomonadati > Pseudomonadota > Alphaproteobacteria > Rhodobacterales > Roseobacteraceae > Ruegeria > Ruegeria sp. YTSC192. The sequence goes on along the minus strand of NZ_JBXWMG010000003.1, from coordinate 2,274 downwards.
TTGGTGAATGCGGCTTGCCGTGCGGGGTCTGGTACAACAGCCTCCAGCCGCTGACTTTGCATCCCGTCCAGCACGCGACCGATATGGTCGACCTGCGCCTCGATCATCAAAACGACCGAGTTGTGGCCAAGGCCAGTATGCGGCCCAAGCAGAATGAAGAAATTCGGAAATCCTGCGATGGCAGTGCCCAGATTGGCTTGCATCCCGCCCGCCCATGCATTGCGCAAAGTCTGCCCATCTGCACCGGTTATATCCAAACGTTCGACCATATCGGTGACGTGAAAGCCCGTGCCCCATATCAGGATGTCGGCCTGCGTTTCGCTGCCATCTGCGGCGATGATCCTGTCTGTATCAATCGAACGGACACCCTGAGCTATGACGTCGACGTTGTCACGCGCCAGCGCCGGGTACCAATCGTTCGAACTGAGGATACGCTTGCAGCCGATGCGGTAATCTGGCGTCAGCTTCTCGATTTCGGCAGGGTCCGAGATCGCGCCTTCCAACGCCTTTCGCCACAGCTTCATGGCAAATTGAACCATCCGCGGATCACCGCGAAACACCCTATGACGGTACTCAAACACCGCGAAGATCAGTTTGCGCCGCAATCGCGGCAACAGCGGAACGCGCGCATAAAGCTTGCGAACCCATGCGGCGATAGGGCCATCAGGACGCGGCAAAACATAGGGCGCGCTGCGTTGGAAAATCGTGACATGGCCAGCTGTTTTCGCGATCTCGGGCACGAATTGCACCGCCGAGGCGCCCGTCCCTACCACTGCCACGCGCCTACCCGCGACCGAAACGTCGTGATCCCATTGCGCCGAGTGGAAGCTGGGGCCCAAAAAACTGCCAGCACCCGGGATGTTCGGAATACTGGGATGATGCAACGCACCGATGGCCGAGACCAGAAACCGCGCGGACCACGTTTCCCCCGATTGCGTTTTGACCCGCCAGCGCGTGCCATCCCATTTGGCCGACTTCAGCTCTTGGTGAAAATGGCAGAGATCATAGAGGCCTTCCCCGCGCGCTACATCCTGCAAATAAGCTTGGATCTCGGCCCCTCCGGCGTAGGCGCGGCTCCAGTTTGGATTGAGATGCATTGCCATTGAATAGAGGTGCGAGGGAATATCGCAGGCAACACCGGGATAGGTATTCTCGCGCCATGTGCCGCCGATATCACCCGCCTTTTCCAGAATGGCGATACTGCGAATACCACGTTTGCGCGCCTCAAGCGCCATGCTAAGCCCGGAAAACCCGGCTCCGATGATCAACATGTCGACATTGTGATCCACGCGCTCGCCCCTCTCAAAACGATCAACCTGTGTTGGTAAAAACTATAGGCGTTGGCGCAGACCTGAACAGCATCCCTTTGGGTAAGGCAGCCGTAACAATACCCATATTAAGTGAGTTTGGCCCGCTTGGATGTCTTCTTCAGCTCATCCCAACAAATCAGAACCAACCATATGAAGACGCAAGGTTGATCTATCGGTCGCCAAAGCGTCAAGAAGCGTCGGTTATTGAAACTTCATTTACGACAAGAGCGTCTAGCCTGTCAAACCAGCCCACTTGAGCAAAGACGCCCCATTGGTTTCCACTTAACGACGAAACCACAAGGAAGAATCCAAGACGCGCCAGGACCTGAGTGGGACAGGATCTGAGGGAGACGGGACCTGAAAGCGCGTGCCTGACCAACCGGTGCGATCACCGCAAAAACACAAGAGAAGCGCCCGCAAGTAGAATGGCCTTCCACCCTATCAAATCGACAACACGGAGGAATTTGATGTCGATTAAAGAACCGTTTACGGATTTGGACATTAAGACCGCGGATAGCGGTTTTTATGAGAATAACAGCGTTCCGATTGCGCTGATCAGTAAAGGTGTGCTGGTTGCCCTTGTGCTTTGGGCGCTGGTCTTTCCGGCTAATGCGAACAGCACTCTGGGCAGCTGGAACTTCCAGCTTCTGGAGGTTTTCAACAGCTTTTACATCATCATCGTCGGTCTGTTTTTCTTCTTTCTGGCCATTGTTGCGCTGATCCCGTCCACGGGTAAGCGGGTGATGGGCACGCCCGGGGAAAAGCCCGAGTTCTCGAACTTCTCGTGGTTCTCGATGATGTTCGGGGCCGGTCTGGGTGTGGGCCTGATGGTGTTTGCCACCGCCGAGCCTCTGGGCCTGTGGGGCTCGAACCCCGTGGTTGTCGCAGGCGACGTGCCGGGCAATGAGCCTGAGGCGGTTCAGTCGGCCTATCGCTACACCTATCTGCATTATGGCTTCCACGC